>NZ_AFRW01000089.1 GCF_000220985.1 Nesterenkonia sp. F | reverse complement strand
CCTATCTCTACCAAGGGGAGGAGCTGGGGCTGCCCGAAGTGCTGGACATCCCGAACGACGCCCGGCGGGACCCGACGTGGTTCCGCACCGGCGGCGCGCGCTACGGAAGGGACGGCTGCCGCGTGCCGCTGCCCTGGGAGGCCGGGGCTCCGGCGGCCGGTTTCAGCCCGTCGGGGCGCAGCTGGCTGCCGCTGCCCGACGACTGGGGACGGCATGCCCGCGACCGGCAGCAGCACGACCCGGACTCGACCCTCTCCCTCTACCGCCGGTTGCTGAGCCTGCGGCGCGAGCACGGGCTCGGCACCGGGCGGCTGCGCTGGCTCGACCCCGCCGGGCTGCTCGGCCCGCGGCAGGAGCCGGAGCGAGCGGACGCCGGAGAGGGCGGCGAGGCGGGAGACGCCGCGGCGGCTCGGGACGCGCTGGCGCTGCAGGTCGGCGACGTGGTGGTGCTGGCCAACCTGGGCGCCGCACCGCGGCCGATCCGCGCGGCGGGGGAGATCTTGGTCGCCAGCGCGCCGACGCCCGGGCGGATGCTGGGCGGCGACGCCGTTGTATGGTTGGACTCGCCCGACGTCCCCGAGACCCGCTGAAGGACGAGCACCCGTGGTCAGCATCGACGAGGTCGCCCGCGCGGCCGGGGTATCCTCCGCCACGGTCTCCCGTGCGCTGAGCGGCCGCGGCCATGTCTCGGCCGCCACCCGCACCCGCGTCGAGGAGGCCGCCGCCCGGATGGGCTATGTGGTCTCCTCGGCGGCCTCCAGCCTGGCCTCGGGGCGCATGCGCAGCATCGGAGTCATGGTTCCGGACCTGCACCGCTGGTTCTTCTCCACTGTGCTCACCGGGATCTCCGAGGAGCTCAGCCGGCGGGGCTTCGACCTGATGCTCTACAACGTCACCGACGACGACTCCGTGCGGGCCGAGATCTTCGGATCCTATCTGCGACGCCGCCGCGTCGACGGGCTGATCGTGGTCGCGATGGAGCTCAGCGGCGCAGAGATCTCCCAGCTGCAGCAGCTGGACGTTCCGGTGATCACGCTGGGCGGTGCCAACGACCAGCTGCCGGGGCTGGCGATCGACGACCACGCCGTCGCCCGACTGGCGACCGAGCATCTGCTGCGTCTGGGCCACGAGCGCATCGGGCGGATCGGGGCTCTCGAGTCCTTCGACCGGGACTTCCACATCCCCGCCCGGCGCGAGGCGGGTTTCCGCGAGGCGATGGACATGGCCCAGGCGGCGGTCGACCCGACGCTCTGCGTCCCCGGAGACTTCACCATCGAGGGCGGCCACCAGGCGGCCAAACGCATCCTGGGCCGGTCGGCGGCGGCGCCGACCGCGCTGCTGGCCTTCTCCGACGAGATGGCCGTCGGGGCCACGCTGGCAGCGCGGGAACTGGGTCTGAGAGTGCCCGAGGACGTCTCGGTGATCGGCATCGACGGCCATGACCTCGGCGAACTCATCGGCCTGACGACAGTGGACCAGCATCCGCTCGACCAGGGCACGCTGGCGGCGCAGCGGATCCTGGCGATGTGCGAAGAGCCCGGCGGCGACGCGGGGACGGACGCCGCCAGGGGCGCTTCGGAGGCGGCGGAGAGCGCCGACGAGCTTCCGTACGAGCTGGTGGTGCGCAGCAGCACCGCCGCGCCTCGGCCCGTCTGATCAGTCCGGCGCCGTCCCGGGCGCCGATTCCGATGCCGGCCCTGGGGCCGGCTATGGGGCCGACTGCTCCACCCGACGACGCGTGGCCCGGGTGGCGTGGATCGACCAGCGCGGCAGCCAGCGGCGCAGGGCGGCCGCGCCCGCCGGTCCCATGGCCGCGGCGGTCCAGATGCCGGCCGCCAGCGAGCCCAGGGCCGCACCGGCCGAGACGATCAGCGGCCCGGAGGCGACGCCGACGTCCTGCAGCAGGCGCCAGGCGCCCAGGAACTGCGGACGCCCGCGCTCCGGGGCGACGTCGGAGGCGATGGTCATCATGATCCCCGAGCCGAGGCCGTTGCCCAGCCCCATCAGCACCGCCGCGGCGGCGAGCTGGCTCTCGCCGGAGGTCAGCGGCACCAGCGCCATCGCGAGGCCCAGCAGCGTCATCGAGGGCACGCCGATCCACAGTCGCCCCATCCGGTCCATGATCTTGCCCGCCGGATAGAAGAGCAGCATGTCGACGCCGGCGGCCAGGCCGAAGAGCAGCGAGATCGTCGCCGGATCCAGCCCGAGGTGCTCGCCCCACAGCGGCAGCACCTGCTGGCGCGCCCCGCGGACGGATCCCACCAGCAGCACCGGAACCCCCAGCGTCATCAGCAGCCGGCGATGGTCGCGCAGCACCTCGAGCATCCGCGGAGCCCGGGAGGCCTCCGCCGACTGGGCCCGTCCGGCCCGTCCGGACTGTGCGGCACCGACGCCGGCCGCGCCGTCGTCGTCGACGGTCCGCGGATCCTCCCGGGTCATCGCCACTGTCGCGGAGGCCGCCAGGGCGGTGACGGCGGCGACGACGAAGACCAGCGGCAGCTCGCCGACCAACAGCACCGCCGCCCCCAGGAACGGGCCGAGGAACTGTCCGATGCGGTTCATCCCGCCCAGCGTGGAGAGCACCCGGGCCCGGTGCTGCGGCGGGGTGACGGCGGTCAGATGCGCATGCCGGGCCAGGTGGAAGACGGCGTTGGCCCCGCCGACGAGCAGCACGGCGGCGGCCAGCGGCAGCGGGCCGGGGGAGAGAGCCGCACCGAGGAACCCGAGCGCTCCGAGCAGGCCGGCCAGCAGCATCGCGCGGCGATCGCCGATCCGGGCGGTCAGCGAGCCGGCGGGCATGTCGGCCAGGATCTGGCCGACCGGAAGCATCGCTGCGATCGCGCCGGCCGTCGCCAGCGAGGCGCCGCGCTCGACGGCGAAGGAGGCGATGACCGGCAGCATCGCGCCCACTCCGAGGCTGAACAGCAGCGCCGGCAGCAGCGCGCCGACCAGGATGTGCGGATCGGCGAGCGGATGCCGCGGCCTCGGCCGGCCCGGCGTCTCGCCGGCGGCTTCGACCGGGGCGCGGGAATCGGAGGAGGATCGATCGGACACGCCCCGAGCCTACTCCGACGGCCGTGATGACTCCGTGGCTCGGGTGGGAATGAGCGCCCATTCCCACCCGAGCCACGGAGTCATCCCCGGGGGACGAGGGGAGGACGGGGGAGCGTCGGGAGAGCCCTGCGGGGTCGCCGGGTCTGGTCGGCACCGATCGGGGCGATCTACCCTCGAAGCACCGGCTCTCCGGGCGGTCCGGAGGGCGAGCCCGGGTGACGCCCGGGGCGTGCCGAGACGGCAGCAGACACCGGGGAGGCGATCATGGCAGTGCAGACCAGCGAGAAGCCGAGCACAGTCGACGAGTACCTGGCAGGATTCGACGGGCTGGCCGCGCAGCGGCTGGCCGAGCTGCGCCGGATCTGTCGCGAGTCCGCCCCGGATGCCGAGGAGACCATGAAATGGAATCAGCCGGCCTACGTCCATGAGTGCGGGGTGATCCTCTTCATGTTCAGCGGACATGCCCGCCACGCGAACATCGTCTTCACCCCGACGACGCGCGAGCACTTCCACGTGGAGCTGGCCGGCTACCGCACCGGCAAGGGGTCGGTGCAGCTGATCTACGAGCACGAGCTGCCCGAGGCCTTCCTCCGCCGGATGATCGAGCACCGGATCCAGGAGCACGAGGATCACGGCATCAGCTGGATGTGACGACGCCGCGGCCGCGCCCGGCAGCATGCGTCGGCGCCGGTCGCGGTGCGGGTCTCGGCGCGCCCGTGGTCTCGAGGCTGCGCCCGCGGCGATGCCATAGGCTGGGGGCATGAGTTCACCGGCCGAGCGATACGCCCAGTTCCGACGTCGAGCGGCCGAGGCGAAGACCGAGCTCGGGGCCTTCCGGGCGGAGCAGGGCTTCGACCTCGACGAGTTCCAGGCCGAGGCCTGCCGGCACCTCGAGGACGGCGAGGCGGTGCTGGTGGCCGCTCCCACCGGCGCGGGCAAGACCGTCGTCGGCGAGTTCGCCGTGCACCTGGGGCTGGCCCGCGGGACGAAGACCTTCTACACCACGCCGATCAAGGCGCTGTCGAACCAGAAGTATCAGGAGCTCGCCGAGCAGCACGGCCCCGAGCGGGTCGGACTGCTGACCGGCGACACCTCGGTGAACGCCGACGCGCAGATCGTGGTGATGACCACCGAGGTCCTGCGGAACATGCTCTACACCGACGCCGAGCCGCTGCGTGATCTGGGCTACGTGGTGATGGACGAGGTGCACTACCTCGCCGACCGCTTCCGCGGCGCCGTCTGGGAGGAGGTCATCATCCACCTGCCCGAGAGCGTGCAGGTGGTCGCCCTCTCCGCCACGGTCTCCAACGCCGAGGAGTTCGGCGCCTGGCTGGACACCGTCCGCGGCGAGACCGCCGTCGTCGTCTCCGAGCATCGTCCCGTGCCGCTGTGGCAGCACATGTACGTCGACGGCCAGATCCATGATCTCTTCGTCACCGACGGCGACGAGGACGACGCCGTCTCCGCCGCCCTGGTGAATCCTGACCTGCAGCGGCTGGCCCACCAGCAGCAGTCTCCGGCCTCCCGTCGCGGCGGGCCGCACGCCAAGGGCGGCAAGGGGGGTCGAGGCCGCGGTGCGGGGAGCCGTCCGCGCGGCGCCGGAGGCTCCGTCTCGGGGGTCTCCGGCTCACCGGTCGGCGGGAGCCGGCTGAACCGGCCGCGGCTGATCCGGGCGCTGGACCGCGACGGACTGCTGCCGTGCATCACCTTCATCTTCTCCCGCGCCGGCTGCGAGGCCGCCGTCGAACAGTGCCTGACCGGCGGCATCCGGCTGACCACGCCGGCCGAGGCCGAGGAGATCACCTCACGCGTGGAGCGCATGGGCTGGGAGCTGCCCGCCGAGGATCTGGCGGTGCTGGGCTTCGACAGTTTCCGCGAGGCGCTGGTCCACGGCGTCGCCGCCCATCACGCCGGCATGCTGCCGCCGTTCAAGGAGCTGGTCGAGGACCTCTTCGCCGAGGGCCTGCTCAAGGTCGTCTTCGCCACCGAGACGCTGGCGCTGGGCATCAACATGCCGGCGCGCACCGTGGTGCTGGAGAAGCTGGACAAGTTCAACGGCGAGCAGCACGTCGACATCACGCCCGGGGAGTTCACCCAGCTCACCGGCCGCGCCGGGCGGCGCGGCATCGACGTGGAAGGCCACGCGGTGGTCGTCCACCAGCCGGGCATGGATCCGCGCCAAGTGGGCGGTCTGGCCTCGAAGCGCACCTATCCGCTGAACTCCAGCTTCCGACCCAGCTACAACATGGCGGTCAACCTCACCGCCCAGTTCGGCCGGGAGCGGGCGCGGACCATCCTGGAGTCCTCCTTCGCGCAGTTCCAGGCCGATCGCTCGGTGGTCGGTCTGGCCCGCGACGTCTCCCAGCGGGAGTCCTCGCTGCAGGGGTACCACGAGGCGATGCAGTGCCACCTGGGCGACTTCGCCGAATACGCCCAGCTGCGCCGACGCATCTCCGAGCTGGAGAAGGGGCAGGCGAAGGCCCGCAACCGGCAGCGGCGGCGCGAGCTGACGCGTGTGCTCGCGGGGCTGCGCCCCGGCGACGTCATCGAGGTCGAGGGGCGGCGCGGCCTGGGGACCTGTCTGGTGGTGCACAGCGCGCCGGAGCACGACCCGCGCCCCGGGGTGATCACCGAACGCGGTCAGCTGCGCAAGGTGCATGTCGAGGACTTCCCCCAGCCGCCGGAGGTGCTCTCCAGCATCCGGCTGCCGCGCAAGCCTCAGGTGAAAGTTCCCAAGGTGCGTCGTGACCTGGCTTCCTCGATGCGGGCGGCTCTGCAGGACCGCACGCCTCCCCGGGACGACGCGCCGGCGCCCGGCTTCGGCTTCGCCGACCAGCCCGACGAGGAGGAGATCTCCGACCTTCAGGCACAGATGCGTCGTCACCCCTGTCATGGATGCTCGGATCGGGAAGATCATGCCCGGTGGGCCGAGCGTTGGTGGACGCTGCGCCGCGAGACCGACCAGCTGCGGCAGAAGATCGAGCGGCGCACCGGGTCGCTGGCGAAGACCTTCGACCGGATCTGCGGGGTGCTCTCCGACCTGGGCCACCTGCAGCTGGTCGACCCGGAGCACGGCGGCCCGCTGGAGGAGGCGGCCGACGGCTCTGATGGTCAGCGTCGTTGGGACCGCGCGGAGCTGACGGTCACCGAGCGAGGCCAGCGGCTGCGTCGGATCTACGGAGAGCGTGACCTGTTCACCGAGCTGCTGCAGCATCGGGGCGTCCTCCGCGGGCTCGACGCCGCCGAGCTCGCCGCCTTCTCCACAGTGCTGATCTATCAGGCCAAGCGCGACGATGAGGGCGCGATGCCCATGATGCCCACTGTGCGCCTGGGCGAGGCCGTCCGCGCCGCCGTCGACGTCCATGCCGACCTGGAGGCGCTGGAGAAGCAGCACCATGTCGACCCGACGCCGGCTCCGGAGATGGGACTGGCCCCGCCGATGCACGCCTGGGCGAGCGGGCGCAGCCTGCGCGAGGCGCTGATGGATTCGCCGCTGGCCGCCGGTGACTTCGTGCGCTGGGCCAAGCAGTCCATCGACGTGCTCGACCAGCTGGGGCGAGCGCCGCACACTGCCGCGAAGCTGGCCGCGCGATGCCAGGAGGCCGTCGAGCTGATCGGTCGGGGAGTGGTGGCCTATTCCGCCGTCAGCACCGTGCCGGGGATCGCCGAACCGACGGAATCGGCCGCCCCCGGCACGACGTTGACCGAGGAGGACGCCCCGGCCGGCGAATGACCTCGCCGATCGTCGCCGTCCTCACTGCCTCGACCAGGCTTGCCCGTCATCCCGTCCGACCCTCAGAGAGAATGATCCTCCGTGCCTGACACCCCTGACTCCGCCCTCGACGCCTCGCCTGTGGCCTCGGCAGCCCCGCGGCTGCTGCGCGACGGCACCGTCCACTCGACCACCGAGCCCTACGCCGAGGCGATGATCGTCGAGGACGGGCTGGTCGCCTGGGTCGGATCGGACGAGACCGCCGAGCATCTGCGCGGCGAGCAGCACGTCGTCGAGGAGCTCGACCGTGCGCTGGCGGCCCCGGCCTTCGTCGGCTGGGCCCGCCGCCCGCTGACCGAGCTCGCCGACGTCGATGATGTCGCCGCAGCCACCAGCACGGTGCTCTCCGCGCAGGCCGCCCAGGGAGCGGGCACGCTGCGGCTGAGTCTGGCCGTCGGGCCCGAGGAACTCGCCGATGCGAGGCGTCTGCGCGCGCGTCTCGAGCCGGTGCTCACGGCCGCGGCCGCGCACCCGCTGGACGTGCACCCGCTGGTCGCCGTGGACGCCGGACCCGAGACGGCGACCGAGACGGCCGCGGCGCTGGAGTCCCTGCTGCAGGTCGCGCTGGACGACGTCGACCGGATCGCCGGTCGTCCCGTCGGCGTCGAGCTCACCGGACTGTGGCCCGATGGCGGGTCCGCGGACATGGCTGAGGCCGATGCGGCGCTGACCGAGGCCGTCGCGGCGATCGTGCAGGCCGGACGTCAGCCGGTGCTCACTCTGCCCGAAGGGGCCTCGACGTCCTCCGCCTCGGTCGTCGTCGAGCGGCTCGAGGGCCTGCGGAGCAGGCTGCGCGAGCTGCGCGCCTCGCCGCGCCCCGATCGCCCTCTGCTGCTGCTGGGCTTCGACACCTCCGCGCCCGAGCTCTGGCGCCGTGTGCTGGACACCGCCGCCCACGTGGTCCTCCGCGGGCCCGGCCATCTGGCCCCGGCGTTGAGCACCGGAGTGCCGATCAGCGCCGTGCCGGCCGAGGGGGAGAACCCCTGGTCCCTCATCTCCGCCCATGTGCATCACCCCGAGGCCGGCGTCTCCGTCCGGGCGGGGTTCAATGCCCAGTCCCGCGGAGCATTCCGGTCGCTGGCTGGCGAGCAGGGCCAGGCCGGTCCCGGCGGAGGAGGTCAGCTCAACCCCGGATCGGCGGCGACCTACGCGATCTGGCAGGTCGATTCGCTGGCGGTGCAGACCCCCGATGCGCGGACTGCGGCCTGGAGCACCGATGTGCGGGCACGCACTCCGCTGCTGCCCTACCTCGACGGCGTCACGCTGCCGGGGCTCGTCGCGCTCGTCGTCGACGGACAGGAGCTGCACCGCGCGCAGCTCTGACACGCGGTGGCCGTCGCGCCGCGGCGCGCGCACCGTCTCCGATCGTCATGCCCGGCGCGGTGCCGGACGCATGATCATCGGCGGCCATAGACTTGCCGTGCACCGGGCCGCGAGGCCGGCCCGGGCCGGCCGCCCAGACGGCCGAAGACCTGGACGCCGGAGCGAAGAAGGGGCGCAGAGCTGCTCGTGAAGATCCTGACGATCATCCCGACCTATGACGAGATCGAGGCGCTGCCCATCACGCTGGATCGCCTGCAGGCCGCCGTGCCGGAGACCGACGTGCTCGTCGTCGACGACAACAGCCCGGACGGCACCGGCGACTACGCCGACGAGCTGGCGGCGAAGGACTCCCGGATCCACGTGCTGCACCGCACGGCGAAGAACGGACTCGGCGGCGCCTATATCGCCGGGTTCCGCTGGGGGCTGGAGCGCGGCTACGATGCGCTCATCGAGCTCGACGCCGACGGGTCGCACCAGCCCGAGCAGCTGCCCGACCTGCTCGCCGCCCTCGACCGGGCGGATCTGGTGATCGGGTCGCGCTGGGTCGACGGCGGGGGCGTGGTGAACTGGCCGCTGCATCGGAAGCTGATCTCCCGTGCGGGAAGCCTGTATTCGAGGACGCTGCTCGGACTGCCGGTGCGCGACATCACCGCCGGTTACCGAGTCTTCCGCCGGGAGGCGCTGGAGAGCGTCGACTTCGACGACGTCGAGTCGGTGGGCTACGGATTCCAGGTCGACATGACCTTCCGGCTGGCCCGTCAGGGCCGGACCATCGTGGAGGTGCCGATCACCTTCGTCGAGCGCACTCTCGGGGCATCGAAGATGAGCGGCGACATCGTGGTCGAGGCGATGCTCAACGTCACCCGCTGGGGGCTGACCGCCCGGGCGGAGACGCTGGGACGCAGGCTGGGCCGCGCGTTCGGCCGCTGATCGTCGAGGGGCCGTTCGTCAGAGCCGGCAGAGCCGGTTCCGGATCGAATCGGACGGCCCCGGACAGCAGAGGGCCCGCCGCGGAGCATCCTCCGCGGCGGGCCCTCTGGTATCCAGGCGCACGTCCCCGACGCCGGCCGCCCCTCGACGACCTTCCGGCGACGGGGGAGAGGAGGCCGAGGCTCAGACGGTCTCGCCGCGGCGCTCCCGCAGCTTCTTCAGCCGTTCGGTGAGGATGTCCTCGAGCTCCTCGGTGGACCGGCGCTCCAGGAGCATGTCCCAGTGGGTGCGGACCGGCTTGTCCGGCGTGTCGTCCGGCTTGGAGCCGTCGACGAGGACGCCCTCCTTGCCGGTCGGCGACGTCCAGGTCGGGGGCACCTCGGCCTCGGCGGCGAACGTGACGGAGATCTTCTCGCCGTCCTCGCAGACGTACTGCACCTCCTGCCGCGGGGCCGGCTCCACGCCCTGCTCGGTCTCCATGGACTGCGCACCCAGGCGCATTCCGCGCAGACTGCGATCGCTCATCGGCGTTCTCCTCCAGTGGTGGGACAGACTCTCTCAAGTGGACTCAACATCGGCACGGGGTCGGTTATTCCGATCCGGCCGTCCATGGTCTCATGCCGGGCCCGCGGAGTCCTCCCGATCCGCCTCCGCATCAGGACCCTCGGCCGCGTCGCCGGCGCTCGGCTCCTGCGGATCCTCGGCGGGATCAGTCGCTCCGACGCCCGGGGCGGAGGTCTGCGCATTGCTGGTCTCGGCCCGCCTGGCCTCGTCCTCCAGCGATTCGGCGCTCTGGTAGTGCGGGTCGTCGTCGGTGACCGAGGTGGAGCGCGCCGAATCGGCGAGGTCGGAGATCGCCTCGGAGATGCCGGGAGGGCCGGCCCGGCCGGCGGCCCGATCAGCCTCCTTCTGCGCGCGGCGGGCGCGCATCCGCTCGGCGCGGGCGGCGCGCTCGGCGTCGCGCTCCTCGGCGGATCCGGCGTCGCCCGAGCCGCCGTCGTCGCTGAATCCGCGGGAGAAGGTCTTCAGCGCCTCGCCGAACTCGCCGGGGATGACCCACATGGTGTTCGAATCGCCCTTGGCCAGGTCCGGCAGCGTCTGCAGGTACTGGTAGGAGAGCAGCTCCGGGCTCGGCTCCGAGTCGTGGACGGCCTGGAAGACCGTCTCGATCGCCTGGGCCTCAGCATTGGCCCCCAGGATGCGCGCCTGCGCCTCACCCTCGGCGGCGAGGATGGCCGACTGCCGTTCGCCCTCGGCGGTGAGGATGGCCGACTGCTTGGTGCCCTCGGCGGTGAGGATCGCGGCGCGCCGGTCGCGCTCGGCGCGCATCTGCTTCTCCATGGACTCCTGGATGCTGTGCGGCGGCTCGATCGCCTTCAGCTCCACGCGGGCGACGCGGATGCCCCAGCGTCCGGTGACCTTGTCCAGCTCGCCGCGCAGCTGGGCGTTGATCCGGTCGCGCGAGGTCAGCGTCGCCTCCAGGTGCATGCCGCCGACCACGTTGCGCAGCGTGGTGGTGGTCAGCTGCTCGACGGCGACGATGTAGTTCTGGATCTCGTAGCTGGCGGCCTTCGGATCGGTGATCTGGAAGTAGACGACCGTGTCGATGGAGACCACCAGGTTGTCCTCGGTGATCACCGGCTGCGGCGGGAACGAGACGACCTGCTCGCGCATGTCCAGCAGCGGCAGCATCCGGTCGATGAACGGCACCAGCAGAGTCAGGCCCGGGGTCTGGGCCCGCTGGAACTTGCCCAGGCGCTCGACGATGCCGGCCCGGGCCTGGGGGACGATCTTGACGCTCTTGGACAGGATCACCACCACCAGCACCACCAGGACGACCAGAATGATCATCAGTGCGACATCCATGGCTTCTCAGGCCTCTCTCTCATCGGGGTCGTGCCAGTCGATGCTCGCCGCCGGACGCAGATAGACCGTCGCTCCGTCGACGGAGTCGACGACGGCGGCCATGCCCGGTTCGATCGTCGCGCCGGCCACAGTGCGTGCGGTCCAGGTGTCGCCGTCGACCTCGGCCAGCCCGTCGTGCTCGGTGACGGTCTCAAGCGGGTGGGCCTCCATGCCCGCCATCCGGTCCACGTTGGTCAGCTGGTGCTCCGGCGTGCGGCGCAGATGCCGCAGGGCCACCGGGCGGACCGCACCGAGCATCAGCAGCGCGGTGGCCGAGCCGACGACCACCTGCAGCCAGCCGGGGCCGCCGGCCAGCGCGACCGTCGTCGCCGAGGCCGATCCGGCGGCGAGCATCAGGAAGAGCAGATCGAGCATCATCAGCTCGAGCACCAGCAGCACCAGGGTCAGCCCGATCCAGGCGGCCCAGAGGTTCTCGGAGAACCACTCGATCACGATGCCCCCTCGTCGTCCGTGTCGGAGTCGCCGGACGGGCCATCGGCCGTCCGGCCAGACGTGCTGTGACTTCCCATTGTGCCCCAGATGACAGAATCAGTCACCAGCATGACGTCGCCAGGTGGTGACATCGACGTCGACAGTCGCCCTCCGGGTGCCTTCGCGGCCCACATCGTGCAGGACCTGATCCCGATGACGGTGATGACCCGCAGGGCCCATCATGATCAGATCCGCCGCCTGCTCGGCGTCGAGGTCGATCGTCTCGCCGATACGGCGATGCTCCTCGGGATCGCCCAGCGCCTCGCCCATCCGCGCGAGCAGCTCACGATGCTTGCCCTCGCGCATGCCGAGCAGTCCATGGGCGGCGAGCTCATGCAGGTGGCCGGGGCGCGGCGTGACGACGACCGCGCGCCCGCCGGGGGAGAGCACGCGGGCGTACTCGGCGGGACTGCGGGGTGCGAAGACGTCGACGAGCAGGTCGATCGATGCGTCGGCCACCGGCAGAGGGCGCCAGAGGTCCCAGGCCAGCGCGAGCGTCCGCGGGTGCTTGGCGGCACGCTTGAGTCCCGCGGGGGACAGGTCGAGGGCGATCCCGGACGCCGCCGGCAGCGCCTCGAGCAGGGCATGGAGATGATGACCGGTGCCGGCGCCGCAGTCGAGCACCTGGCGCGGCGCCGTCGTCCGGGCGGCGATCGCCGTCAGAGCCTCGGTGACGCTGCGCAGGATCCCGGCGTCCTGGACTCGTTCACGAGCCATGATCATCGCCGTGTCGTCGGGCGTGGCGGAGCTGCCGCGGCCGACCAGCAGATTGACGTATCCCTGGCGCGCGGCGTCGAACCGGTGGCCGCCGTCGCAGGAGAGCGCGCGGATCGTCGTCGGCCGGCCGGCGTGCTGCCCGGCGTGCTGCCCGGCGTCGTTTCCGACGTGCTGGTCGGGCGGGCGACGGTCGACGCGCAGGGCGCGCCCGCAGTGCGGGCAGCGCACCGGCCATGGATCCGCGCCCGCGGCCTCGGAGATCTCCCCAGTCATGGAGCCAGCCTATAGTCTGACGCCATGGCGGACCCTCGAGACGACGTGCTGGTGGCGGGCGCGAGCGGCTATCTGGGGCGGCACCTGGTCAGGACTCTGCATCGACGGGGATTCCGGGTGCGTGCTGTGGTCCGCGACGTCGGCCGCGCCGGCGGCCCGGGGGCCCATGGCGCGCCGGCGCTGGAGGGGCTGGTCGACGAATGGGTCGAATGCGACATCGTCGCCGGACCACTCGACGGGCTCGTGCGGCCCGGGGAGACGGTGCTCTCCGCTCTGGGCGTGACCAGGCAGAAGGCCGACCCCTGGGATGTGGACTTCGCGGCGAACCTGGCACTGCTGGCCGAGGCCGAGCGGTCGTCGGCGAGGCAGTTCGGCTACGTGCATGTGATGCACGCCGAGCGCAGTCACTCGCAGCTGGTGCGGGCCAAGCGTGCCTTCGTGGCCGCGCTGCGGCGCAGTCCCGTGCCGTCGGCAGTGGTGAACCCCAGCGGGTACTTCTCGGATATGGAGGAGCTCCTGGCGATGGCCCGTCGCGGAGTCGCGCTCAGCATCGGAGACGGGTCGGTGCGACTGAATCCGATCCATGGACAGGATCTCGCGGATTTCCTGGTCGATCAGCTCACCTCGACGGACGCGGAGGATCCGGTGCGGGATGAGCTCGGACATCGGCACCGCGCCTGGGACGTCGGCGGCCCGGAGGTCTTCACGCTGCGTGAGATCCTGCAGCTGTGCTTCGCCGTGTGCGATCTGCCGGCCCGCATCGTGGATGTGCCGACCGGGCTGCTGCGCGCAGGGCTGCCGCTTCTGCGGCCGGCGGCTCGGGTCCACGATCTGGCCCAGTTCTTCCTGGACGGCTTCTCCGGCGACGGCGTGGGCGAACGCACCGGGACGCATCGGTTGGAGGACCACCTGCGCGCCGCCGGGCACGGGAACGGCTGAGGGCGCAACGGCCACGATTATGTCAACTGTTCTCGCAGAGGCGGACGCGACATGCTGCTCGGCGGGGAGCGGTCACAGATGCGAATGGTGCCGCGGCGACGTGCAGCAGGGCTGCATGCGTCGCCCTGTCGCCGCGGCCGGCCCCTCCAGACCGTCCCGAGTCAACCGCAGTGCCGGCCGAACGAGGCGCCAGGGGGCGGACAGCGCTGAAGCACCCGGGGCGCGGCGGTGTCGCGGCCTGGAAGAGCACAGTCGGGCCGGCTGTCCACGCAGGAGTGCTCACGGCGGTGAGGCCGGCTGACGACGAGCCGCAGGCCCTTTCCGAGCCTCCTCGTGATTGTCCGATAATCTGCATTATGTCAACTTGTGGTTCTGGACGCCTCCTCCCCCGATGATCGTCGGTCGACGCTGTTGCCCCATGGGTCGTGATGCGGCCCTGAGGATCATCGATGTGCGATGCCGCGCCGGCTCTCGTCCGGCCGCCCCTGCAGCGGCACGCAGTCGCGCACACGGCATCTGCCGCCGGCCTTCAGGCTTCGGGTCAGGCTGGTCGGCACGTGGCCGGACGGACGCTCAACGACTCGCGAGTCGCCGCCTCGGTGACTGGCTCTCGTCGAACAGCTCTCGACGCCCTGCGAAGTCGGCGCCGCCTCCCTCGTGAACGATGCGACGACGGCGGGATGCTGACCGACGGGTCCCGCCTCCCCAGAGCGGCTCGTGACGTCAGCACGCACGCGCCGCCACGACGCGGGAGGTCACTGCGGGCAGCTGTTCCTCCTCCCTCGGCTCGCGGACTCGCCTAAGGGTTATGTCAGGTTTATGTGGGGCTCGCGCTCCTCGCCGCCCACCGCTCACGCCGTCACCAGCATCGCGATCCCGGCGCAGGCCGAAGCCCAGAGCACGGAGCAGAAGGTGCCGATGATGAACCGCTCCGCCGCGCCGTTCGGCCGCCGCAGCTCCGAGTAGCGCGCCAAGCCCTTGACCGCGAGCACCACGGCCAGCCCTTCGGGCCATGCGGCGAGCAGGGTCACGACGGCGGCCAGCCGCTCCAGAACTCCGATCCACGCTCCCCCGCGGAGCACGGGGCGATCGTCGGGCGGAAGGTCGCTCACCTGTTCCGCCGGGTCTTCGCGGTGCTCCCGCGCAGCACTGTCCAGCACGGCCGTCGAGACTCCGGAGCCTCCCACGGCGGCGGCCGCCGCCGTGATGAGGACGGTGAGTGCCAGTCCGACCACCGATGTCGCCGTCTGCTCGGCGGCCAGCGCGCAGAGAGCAGCGGCGGCCAGGAGGACCAGCTGGGCGACGGCGGCGAGATTCTTGATCAGCAGGCGCGGCCGACGATGCTGAGGCAGCATGGAGAGCGCCGCGGGCGCCGCCGCTGCCGCGGTGAGCATCAAGGTCAGGACGATCATGCGGTCACCTCCTCATGCATCGTCTCCAGCATCTGCACGGCCAGGGCGACGACGCGCCGAGTCTGGTGCCAGAGGCCTCGATCCAGCGCGCGGGAGACGGCCTGCTGGCTGATGCCGAGTCGATCGGCGACCTCGGTCTGCGTCCGCCCCTGGGCGATGAGCTCGCCGACCTGCTGACTGGAGTCGGTGCGTCGCTGATCGAGTTCGGCGAGCAGCTGCAGCACTGCCTCGACGTGCTCGGCGTCGGGGTGCTCGGCCGTGCAGGCGACGCCGCCGGGCGCCCGCTTCGCGCGTGTCACCGCATCGCGCGCATGCTCGAAGGCCGGTCCCCGACCGGCTCGCGTCTCCTCCGGCATCGGCTGCTCGACGGGCCCGACGCCGAGGCCGGCGCTCCAGCGGCCGTCCCGGGCTGCGTGCAGCATCACCTCCACCACGGACGCGGCATCAGTGAGCACGGCCTGGATCTCGTCGCCGGCGGTGCGCTGGAACGGGCGGGCCACGCCGGCCCCGGCGAGGGCGGAGAATGTCTGCAGCGCTTCGCCGACGAGGTCTCCCCCGCGTCGGGAGCCTTTCTGGTCCATGGTCAGCACGTACATGTAACAACGGTAACACGTTGTATCAGGTAGTACACCCTTGAAAGGTTGTTTCTGGCGATACACCCTCATGATGAGACGGCATCCAGTCGACGACTCTATCCTGACCGACATGCCCGAGCTCCGCGCACCACGCCCGTCCACGACGCCCTCATCCCGCCGTGCCCTGAGGCGATCTGCCGTCTCGACTCGTCTGCTGCTCCTGGTGGCCGACGTCGTGCTGGTGCTGATCTTCGCCGCCGCGGGAAACCGCACCCACGAGAGCGGACTGGCCGCGCTCGACGTGCTGACCACCGCCTCGCCCTTCCTCCTGGCGCTGATCATCGTCTCCGCGACACTCTGGCCGCTGGCTCGTCCCTCGCGGCTCTGGCCCGACGGCCTGCTCGTCCTCGTCACGACGGTCGCCGGCGGGATGGCGCTGCGCGTGCTGCTGGGACTGGGCGGCGCACCGGCCTCCTTCATCATGGTCACCACCGTCGTGCTCACCGTCCTGCTCCTCGGGCGCCGCCTGCTGAGCGGACTGCTCCGCCCCGCCACCCGCGGGTGACCTCCATCGTCCGGACCGTGCGGCCTTGACAGGACGCGGCTCCCTGACAGTCCATGGACCAGGAGACCGGGACCGTCCGACAGGAGGCTCGATGGCCACGACCCCCGATGACCCGCGCACCGGACGCCCCACGAGCGTCGGTGCCCAGCAGCAGGCCGCCCAGCCGGGGCTCACCGGTCCCATGGACCCGCGGCCCGATCATGGCGAGCAGAGCTGGACCGGGCATGAGCGGCTCGCCGGACGGCGGGCGCTGATCACCGGCGGCGACTCCGGCATCGGCCGAGCCGTCGCGCTGGCCTACGCTCGGGAGGGCGCCGACGTCGCCATCGTGCACTTCTCCGAGGAGCACGAGGACGCCGCCGAGACCGTCCGTCTGGTCGAGGAGGCCGGACGGCGATGCACGCCGATCCTCGCCGACATCCGTGACGAGCAGCAGGCCGTCGAGGCGGTCTCCGAGGCCGCCGAGGCATTGGGCGGGCTGGACGTCGTCGTCCTCAACGCCGGCCACCAGCGCCGTCGCGAGGGCATCGAGACGCTCTCGGTCGACGAGATCCGCCGCGTGGTCGACACCAATCTCGTCGGGCACCTCGTGGTCGCCCGCGAGGCGGTGCCGCACCTCTCCCCCGGGTCCTCGATCATCACCACCACCTCGATCCAGGCCGCCGAGCCGAAGCCCGCGCTGCTCGACTATGCGATGACCAAGGCGGCCCAGGTCGCCTTCACCGAAGCGCTGGCCGACGAGCTGGGCGATCGGGGCATCCGGGTCAACGCCGTGGCCCCGGGGCCGATCTGGACACCGCTGATCCCCGCGACGGGCTTCGAGGACGAGGCCGTCGAGCAGTTCGGCCGGGACACCCCGCTGGGCCGCCCCGGCCAGCCTGCCGAGCTGGCCGGCGCCTACGTGTACCTGGCCAGCGACGAGGCGTCCTACACGTCCGGGGCCGTCGTGCCCGTCACCGGAGGAAAGGGGTTCTGACCATGCCGAACCGCAGCATCAAGGACGAGGAGCTCTACGAACGTCTGCGCGAGGAGGGCGAGTCGAAGGAGAAGGCCGCGCGGATCGCGAACTCGGCGGCCGCCGAGTCGCGCAGCGAGGTCGGTGAGCGCGGCGGCGAGGCACCGGCCTACGAGGACCGCACCGTCGACCAGCTGCAGGACCGGGCGAAGGAGCTGGGCATCACCGGCTATTCGCAGATGACCAAGGATGAGCTGATCGCGGCGCTGCGGGAGCACTGAGCCGTGCGGCGAGGGCGCAGCGCCCTGCGGCGACGCATCCGTCCGCGCCGCTAAGCTGGCCGGGATGGAATCCACGACCTCGCCCCTGGTCGCCGGAGCAGACTTCGGCACCTCGGCGCTGAAGCTGGTCCTCGTCGACGTCGACGGCCGCACCGTCGCCGCCGCCCAGGCGGACTATCCCACTGACCGACGACGAGACGCCGACGGCACCGTCCGGCATGAGCAGGATCCCGAGGACTGGTGGAAGGCGCTGACCCGTGCCCTGGCGGAGACGGGACTGTCTCGTCGCATCGTCGCGCTCGGCCTCACCGGACAGATGCAGGATCTCGTCCTGCTCTCCGGGATCCGTCCGGTGCGGCCGGCGATCCTGTACTCGGACCAGCGCGCCGCGGCGCAGCAGCACAGGCTTCTCGACCGGCTGCCGTCCTGGCACCGGCGTGCCGGCAGTCGCCAGGACGCCACCAGCGTGGCGGCGACGCTGCGCTGGCTGGCCGATCACGAGCCTGAGAACCTCTCCGCGGCCGACGGGCTGGTCTTCGGGCCGGCCGGCTGCATCGCCCGGCGTCTCGGCGCGGAGGGCGCCTGCGACCTGACCACTGCGTCGACCACCGGGCTGCTCGACCTCGCGGCCCGCGACTGGTGGGCTCCAGTGGCCGACGAGGCCGGCATCGGCGTCTCCCGCCTGCCGCGACTGGTCGACGAGCCGGCCGCCGAGGGGCCGGTCGTCCGCGTGCGGGCGGCCGAGGCCGCAGAGCTGGGACTGCCGGTCGGCACGCCTGTGGTGCTGGGGCTCGGCGATGCCGCCGCCACCACCGACGGGCTGGTCGGCTCCGTGCCGGGCGAAGCCTACGCCTCGCTCGGAACCTCCGGCTGGATCGCGGCGGTGACCCCGGGCCCGCCGGACGACGGCGCTGACCGATCCGCGGTCCACCAGCTGGCGATGGGCCGCGAGCACCTGCTGCGGATCGCCGCCGTGCAGTCGGCCGGCGGCAGCGCCGAGTGGTCCCGGCGCCATCTGCTGGACGAGGTCGACCACGCGGCCGTCGAAGAGCGTGCCGCGGAGCGGATCGACCGACTGTCCGAACGCCCGCTCTGCCTGCCGGGCCTCGGCGGGGAGCGGTATCCGGTGCGCAACGCCGAAGCCCGCGGGACGTTCATCGGCGTCACCGAGGCGACCGAGGCGATCGACCTGCACCTGGCCGTGCTGACCGGAGTCGCCTATGCCCTGGCCCAGGGGATCGAGGAGCTCGGCCTGGAGCAGCAGACGCTGCCGGTGGTCGGCGGCGGAGCGGAGAGCCGCGTCTGGCGCCGGCTCCTGGCCGATGCGACCGGCAGGACCGTGGTGCACCGCGCGGAGACCGACGACGCCGCGGCCCGCCATGCCGCCCGGGCTGCAGCGGCCGGCGGCGGGCTCGGGCATCGGGTGCCGCCGCACTTCTCCGAGGCCGGGCATGACGACGCGGCGGTCAGCGTCGTCGAGCCCTCGTCGCTGGCCGCGGAGCATGCCCGGCTGCGCGAGATCCACCGGGAGCTCCACACGACGCTGGCCCCGACGTTCGGCCGGCTCGCCGGCACCTGAGGGGCACGCATCCCACTCTGCTCACCACCGCGGGTGGATCTGCTCGCGCAGCACGTCGTCGTAGAGCTCACGGACGCCGTCGAGGAAGCTCTGCGGCAGCGCGCCGACGGCGGCGGCCTCGGCGTTCGACCGAGCCTGCTCGGCGGTCCGCGCCCCGGGGATCACCGAGGTGACCCCGGGCTGCTGGATGACCCAGGCCAGCGCCGCCGTCGTCGGCGCGAGGCCGGCGTCGCGGGCCAGCTCGGTGAAGCGGGCGGCGGCGTCGACGCCTATGGCGAACTCCACGCCGGAGAAGGTCTCCCCCACGTCGAAGGCCTGGCCGTCGCGGTTGAAGGTCCGGTGGTCGGTCTCGGCGAAGGTGGTCTCCTTCGTGTAGCGACCCGAGAGCAGCCCGCTGGCCAGCGGCACGCGCGCGATGATGCCGACGCCGGCCTCATGGGCGGCTGGCAGCACCTCGTCGAGCGGCTTGCGGCGGAAGGCGTTGAGGATGATCTGCACGCTGGCCACATGCGGACGGCGGATGGCGGCCAGGGCCTGCTCGCAGGTCTCGACGCTGACGCCGTAGGAGGAGATCGCGCCCTCTTCGACGAGGGTGTCGAGGTCGTCGTAGACGCGGTCGGACTCGACGACGTCGCTGGTCGGGCAGTGGAGCTGGACCAGGTCGAGCGTGTCGACGCCGAGGTTGCGCCGCGACCGATCGGTCCAGGCGCGGAAGTTCTCCAGCGTGGCGTGCTCGAGGTCGGGCTCGGCGGCGCGCCGGATCATCTTGGTGGCCACGAAGCCGTCCCACTCCGAGTGCTCGCGCAGCCAGCGACCCACATGCCGCTCGCTCTGGCCGTCGCCGTAGACGTCGGCGGTGTCGATGAAGGTGACGCCGGAATCGGCCGCGGCGTCGAGCACACCCATCGCCGAGGCGTCGTCGATGGCTCCCCATTCGCCGCCCAGCTGCCAGGTGCCGACTCCGACGGTCGAGACCTCACGTCCGGTCCGTCCCAGAATGCGCTGCTCCACGTGTCCTCCTCGATGCGGGCCGACGCCGGTCTTCCCCGGCGTCGGCCTCATGGCGTCGATGAGAGTCGACCGAGTGTGACCGACCTCTCGCTCCGACCACTCTACAGTCGTCCCCCGGACGGAGGGCCGCACATGACGCATTTTGTCCGACGGTGAAACATGGTGCCGCCCGTCACCCGCCTCTCCTGGACGACGCCCCGTCGTCGAACGCGCGAAAAGGCCCGTCGAACCATGTGGTTCGACGGGCCTTCCCATCCGGTGGAGGTAACGGGACTCGAACCCGTGACCTTCTGCGTGCCACGCAGACGCGCTACCAGCTGCGCCATACCCCCGTGTTCTTTTTTGCTCTGTCGCCGCGGCAACGCACTCTACTCTACCCACCTCCCCAGGCCGAGGCAAATCGAGCGATTGTGGCCCTTGCCACAGTCGCCCGGCGGGCTGACCTGGGGAGTCCATGGGGCGTTCATCGGGAGTTCACGCCTCGGCGGACCCCTCTGGCGGCTCCTGGGAGGCTTCGGGGGCCGAGGCGGCGGGCAGTTCCAGATCGACATGGTCGACGTCGGCGTAGAGGCGGTCCAGCCCGTAGAGCACACGCTCCTCCTCATGCTGGACGTGGACGACCATATGTCCGTAGTCCAGCAGCACCCAGGTGCCGCTCTCGCGGCCCTCGCGGCGCAGCGGCTGCGAACCGTGCTCGGTCTTGATGCGGAACTCGACCTCGTCGACGATCGCATCGATCTGGCGGTCCGAGGGGGCCGAGCAGACGAGGAAGGCCTCGGTGATGCCGATCCTCTCCCCCACGTCGAGGCCGACGATGTCGGTGGCCAGCTTCTCGGAGGCGGCCGCCGCGGCGGTCCGCAGTTCGGCGAGGACGGTGTCGGTGATAGTCACGAAGTACAGCTCTCTCTCACGACAGGACGGTGTAGAGGACGACGCCGACGGCGATCAGCAGCAGCACGCTCAGGGCGATGACCAGCCACAGCATCGCGGACTGGCGGCTCGCCTGACGAGAGGTCTGTTCGACCATCTCGTCGATCTCGAGGCCGTGGGCGCCGCTGGCCTCGACCGGATCGATCTCTCCGGTCGCCACGTCGGTCGGGTCGGGGTTATCCGCCTCGGCATAGGCGCGCAGGGTCTTGCGAGTGATGACCTCGGACTCGGGGCGCTCCTGCCGGCGGCGCTCCTGCTCCTTCTCCTGCTCCGCCAGCTCCAGGCGCCGTCGTTCCTGATTGGCCTGCATGGCCTTCGCGGCCATGGCCTGCTGCTTCTTCAGCAGCTCAGGGTCGACAGCATTCGGGTCGCTCGGAGCACGGGAGGTGATCTCGTCGGTCAGCGCGTCGATCTCGGCGATCCGTTCCGCGTCCAGCGCCGGCATCTGGCCGGTCTCGCGGAGCAGTCGACGACCCCTGCGGGAGGCGGGCACGGGGGGCAGCTCGTCGGCGTCCGACGGCGAGTCCTGTGCGGAGTCCGCCTCCGAGGCAGGTTCGGCATCGTCCGAGCCGCCAGAGGCCTCGTCGGAGACGTCCTCGGAGTCTGCCGCGGGCTCCTCGGCAGACTCGGCGGATTGGGCGGATTCAGCAGACTCGGCAGACTCTGCGGACTCGGCAGACTCAGCGGATTCAGCGGATTCGGCAGACTCAGCAGACTCAGCATGGCGGGCCGAGCCCTCGGCGTCGGTCGCCTCGTCGGAGGCGGCAGGCGCCTCCGCCTCGTCGTCGGCGTCCTCCACGTCCTCCGTCGTGTCGTCCTCGATCGTGTCAGCAGCCCGGACGGCTTCGTCCGCGTCGTCGACCGCCTGGGGCTGCTGGGGCTCCCGGGGCTCCTCGGGCATCGACTCGGTGCTCGTCGCAGCAGGGCCCTCCCCCATCTGCGTCTCGAGCTCGTCGGCGTCCTCGGAACCCTCGTCGGAGACGTCGAGATCCTCACGAAGGTCCTCGTCGCCGTCGTCGGCCTCGCCGTCCGCATCAGATGGTGCCTCATCGGCCTCATCGGCCTCATCGGCCTCATCAGTGTCGGTCTCGGCGTCATCGCCGGAGTCGACGTCCGGATCCTCGGCCGCCGTCGCCGACGGGGAGGCTTCAGCCGCCGTGTCGACGGAGGTCCCCGCCTCGTCCTCTGTCACGTCCTCGTCGCTCGGGACGTCGGGCGCGACAGTCGCGGCGGACTCCTCTCCCGCTTCGGCAGACGCGTCGACGACGGCCCGCTCTTCGGCGGCCTCCTCAGCGGAATTCTCGGTCGCCTCCGGAGAGGGCACCTCGTCCTCGGCCGCGTGCGTCGGGCGAGGCAGCTCGAGACGCCCCGTCGTCTCGGCGGTCTCGGGGGCGTCGTCTCGGGGCGCCGCCGCGGCGCCCTCGGACGCGGCGGCCTGAGCCGCTCCGCTCCCCGGCCGTCCACGACGGGCCTTGCGCTGGGCCTCGCGTCGACGCCGGAGCTCCCGGCGCGAGACCGGCAGGTACTGGGCGCGGAGATCGTCCGACTGCTCCTCCCCCGCGATCGACGTCGCCTCGGCGTTGTCACCGGTGCTCCTCGGCTCGGGATGGACCGCGTCCTCTGCGCTCATCTGCTCGCCTCCTGCGGACTCTCGGGGGTCCCTGGACCCTGGCTGTGCTCCATGCTACGTCGGGCCGGCGCTCGTCCGGCGGCGCCGTGCGAGGCGGGGCGGAGCTGGTCGGCGGCGGCCCCGCGGACCGCACCGTCGTCGTCCTGCTGATAGAGCCGGTGCTTGGCGATGTACTGCACGACGCCGTCGGGCACCAGGTACCAGACCGGTTTGCTGTGGCTGACCCGTTCGCGGCAGTCGGTCGAGGAGATCGCCATCGCCGGGATCTCGACCAACGAGATCTGGTCTGTGCGGCCGAAGTCCTCCGAGACGTAGCCCGGACGGGTCACCGAGACGAAGTGCGCCAGCTCCCAGAGCTCCTCGACGTCCTTCCAGGACATGATCTGGGCCATGGCGTCGGCGCCGGTGATGAAGTACAGCTCCGCCTCCGGGTACAGCCGCCGGAAGTCGCGCAGCGTGTCGATCGTGTAGGTCTTGCCGCCGCGGTCGATGTCCACCCGGGAGACGGTGAACCGCGGGTTCGCCGCGGTGGCGATCACCGTCAGCAGATAGCGGTGCTCGGCCGGGGTCACCTGGCGGGAGGCCTTCTGCCAGGGCTGCCCGGTGGGCACGAAGACGACCTCGTCGAGGGCGAACTCGCTGGCGACCTCGCTGGCGGCCACCAGGTGGCCGTGATGGATGGGGTCGAAGGTGCCGCCCATGATCCCCAGACGGAGTCGACGACGTCCGGCATCGGCGGTGGCGGCGGCCTGCGGTGCGGCGTTCAGTGGTCCTCGTGCTCCTTGGCCGGCAACTGACGTCCCTTGCTGGAGAAGGACACCGTGATCAGCAGCATGCTCATCAGCAGCGCGAACATGATGATGCCGAACCACGGGGCGGGCATGAACAGCTCTCCCCCGTGCTCCTCGGACGCTTCGGCCAGCAGTGCGGCGATGGGCGTATTCAGCATGCCTCTCCCTCGACGGTCGACTCGGATCAGGGCAAGTCTACGCGAAACAGGGGCCCTGTCGCCCACCGGCTCACCGGCGAGGACCGGTGTGGCCGGAGGCGACAGGGCCCCTGTCGCGACGCGTGTGCACGGGCTCCGGGCCCGCCGCGCGGGCCCGGGCGGTTCAGCTCGCGGAGTCCGCCCTCGAGCCGCTCTCCACCTTGTTGAGGGTGCGGGCGGCGGCATCCCGGCCGCCCAGCCCGAAGGCCAGCGCAGCGGCCAGCGCCCCGCCGACCACCACGGCGCCGAAGGCCAGGTTGATGATCGAGTCCGCGATGCCCATGTACTGCAGGCCCATGGCGACGAAGAGGGCCAGGGTGCCGTAGCGCATGATCGTGCTCGGCGTGCCCTCGCCGACCGGCCGGGCCAGCAGGTTCGCGATGAAGAAGCCGGCACCGATGATCACCGCGCCGAAGATGACCCGGCCGCCGAGCTCCAGGACCTCGTTGAGGATGGCGGTGATCTCGGGGAAGTTCAGCGTGCGGGCGGCCATGATGCCGAAGAAGAGCACGATGCCGACCTGGGCGATCCGCGACAGGATGGACGAGACGCTCGTCCATCCGGGCTCGATGCCCAGGTTGGCGGCGGCACGGTCGGTGCCGATGGAGCTCAGCACCGAGCCGAGCAGGTCGCCGACGAATTTCGCGATGACCACGCCGACGGCCAGGATGAGGGCGGCGGCGATGAACAGCGGGATGAAGTCCAGGATCAGCGTCAGCATCTGAGTGGCCGGCTCGGAGACGGCCTCGATGCCCAGGATCTGCAGAGCGCTGATGCCGACGACGATCACGATGACCGCGAAGACGACGTTGCCGATCACACCGGTGATGCGGCGGTTGGCCTCGGCGTCCGCGGCCGACGGCACCGCCCCGGCCGACGAATCGTCGACGCCGGCACTCTCGGCGGTCTTGTCAGCGGCGGCCTTCGCCCGGCCCACCAGTCCGGCGAAGTTGACCCGGCCCAGCGTCGCTTCGATCAGCTGCTTGACGATCTTCGCGATCACGAAGCCGATGAAGAACACGAAGCCGGCGCCGATGATGTTCGGCAGGAAGCTCAGCCCTGCGGCCAGCAGATCCTGCACCGGCTGCAGCACCCGCTCCAGGGCGAAGAGCTGGAGCACGGCGATCAGCCCGAAGAGCCAGATCACCAGCGAGGCGATCTGGCCGATCGCCGAGCCCAGCGATTGCCCGTCAGCTCCGCCGCCGCGCTGCAGGAAGCCCACACGGGAGACGAGCTTGGAGATGGCCCACTTGACCACACTGGCGATGATCCATGTCACGAGCAGGATGACGACGGCCATGATGATCTTCTCGACCAGCCCGAGCCAATCGTAGTTGCCCAAGTCCATGATTACTCCTTCAATAATGCGCTTCTCAGCCCGCCGGCGGCGTGGCCGATATCACACACGCTACCCATTTGATGAGGAAGGGTCCACAGATGGAAGACGCATTTCCAGGAGATTCTTCGGACGGAACGTCCTGCTCAGCCGCGCGTCGTCCCGGTCCGTCGGGCTCGGACCGACCGGGACGCGGGGGGCGACTGGTCAGGCACGCACCTGGCCGTCGCCGCGCACGACCCACTTCGTCGTCGTCAATTCCGCCATGCCCATGGGCCCGCGGGCGTGCATCTTCTGCGTGGAGATGCCGACCTCGGCGCCGAGGCCGAACTCCCCTCCGTCGGTGAAGCGTGTGGAGGCGTTGACGATGACTGACGCGGCGTCGACGCGTGCGACGAAGCGGTCGGCGTGCGCCACCGAGTCGGTGACGATCGCCTCCGTGTGACCGGTGGAGTGGGCGGAGATGTGCTCGATCGCCCGGTCGACGTCGTCGACGACGCCGACGGCCATCTGCAGGTCCAGGAACTCGGTGCCGTAGTCCTCCGGCGTCAGCGCATGCACCTCGCCCATCGGCTGCCCGTCGACGGAGTCCGTCGGGTCCCCGGAGGGAAGCCACCGCCGGGCGCGCTCGTCGACATGGAGGTCCACGCCGGCCCGCAGCAGCGCCCGCAGCGTCTCGCGGCCGGCCTCCTCGGCCTCGGCATGGAGCAGCAGCGTCTCGGCCGAGTTGCAGACGCTGGGGCGATGGGTCTTGGAGTTGAGCACGATGTCGCGGGCGGTGCGCGGATCCGCGCCGGCGTCGACGAAGACGTGCACGTTGCCCTCGCCGGTCTCGATCACCGGCACTCGGGCGTTCTGCACCACGTGCTGGATCAGCGCGCGGCCGCCGCGCGGGATCAGCACGTCGACCGAGCCGCGGGAGGTCATCAGCTCGGTGGCGCCGTCACGCCCGTGGGGGTCGATGGACTGCACGGCCTCCGCCGGGGATCCCGTGTCGCGCAGCGCGGTGCGGATGATCGCCAGCAGGGTCTCGTTGGTGCGCGCGGCGGCGGATCCCCCGCGCAGCACGGCGGCGTTGCCCGACTTCAGCGCCAGGGCGGCGATGTCGACGGTGACGTTCGGACGGGCCTCGTAGATCACGCCCAGCACGCCCAGCGGCACAGTCTGCTGGGCCAGCCGCAGACCGTTGGGCAGTGTGCGGCCCTGCACGACCCGGCCGATCGGGTCGTCGAGCCCGATGACGGCCTCGACGGCGCCGGCGAGCTTCTCGACGCGTCCCTCGTCCAGAGCCAGCCGGTCGAGCAGCGCCCGGGAGAGCCCGGACTCGCGTCCGCGGGTCAGGTCCTCCTGGTTGGCGGCCAGCAGCCCGTGGACCGACTCGCGCAGCCCGGCGGCGACTGCGCCGAGGATGCGGTCCTTCTGCTCACGGTCCAGCAGGGCGAGATCGCGGGCGGCACGGCGGGCATCCCGGCTGACCTCGGCGATCGCCGCGCCGACGTCGGACGTGCCGCCCGGCGTGCTCTGCGCACCCTGTGCGGCGGATTCGTGCGTCTCGTCACTCATGCCCCCAGCCTACTGGACTGTTGAACAATCCGGGAGGACGCGACGAGGACGTCCGCAGTGCGGACATCTCCGACGACGGACTCCCTCAGTCCTCGGCGGGCCCGGCGGCCACCCGGACCATGTCGTCGGCGTGGACGACCTCGCGCTGGTGGTCCTCTCCGTAGAGCCGCACGATCTCGGCGGTCGACCGACCGAGCATCCCCGGCAGCTCGGCCGAGGAGAAGGCCACCAGACCACGGGCGTGCACCGTTCCGTCGGGCCCGGCGATCTCCACCGGATCGGAGGGCTCGAACTCCCCGGTCACCGCCGTGATCCCGGCGGCCAGCAGCGACCGGCGACGGCGGACGACCGCGGCGACGGCGCCGTCGTCGACCGTCAGCCGTCCCTTCACATGGGCCAGATGCGCCAGCCAGGCCGATCGCGCCCCACGGCGCCGACCACGGGCGGTGAAGAAGGTCCCCACCGTCTCGCCGGCGAAGAGCCGGCCGGCCTGCGAGGCCGAGGTCAGCACCGCCGGGATGCCGTTGTCGGCGGTGATCCGGGCGGCCTCGACCTTGGTGACCATGCCCCCGGTGCCGACGCCGGCCTTGCCGCGGCGGCCCAGGGTCACGCCCTGCAGGTCGGCGGCGTCGTCGATCCGCGGGATCGGCCGCCCGCCCTGATCGGGCGGGCCGTCGTGCAGGGCGTCCACGTCGGAGAGCAGCACCAGCCCGTCGGCGCGGACCAGATTCGCCGTCAGCGCCGCCAGCCGGTCGTTGTCCCCGAAGCGGATCTCATGCGTGGCGACGGCGTCGTTCTCGTTGACCACCGGCACCGCCCCGAGGCTGAGCAGCTTCTCCACCGCCCGCAGCGCGTTGGTGTAGTGCGTGCGTCGGATCAGGTCCTCCACCGTCAGCAGCACCTGCGAGACCGTGGTGGCATGCGCGGCGAAGGCGCGCGTGTAGTGCGCCAGCAGCATTCCCTGCCCGACGGCGGCGGCGGCCTGCTGGGTGGCCAGGTCATGCGGGCGGGTGTGCAGCCCCAGCGGTGCGAGCCCGGCGGCGATGGCCCCCGAGGACACCAGCACGACGTCGGTGCCGCGGGCGCGCAGCGACTGCACGTCGTCGACCAGCCGCTGCAGCGCCTCCACCGAGATCCCGCCGTCCAGCGTGGTCAGCGAGGACGAGCCGACCTTGATCACCAGGCGGCGGGCGCGGCCGATGTCGGCCTGTCCGGTCAGCACCGAGGCCGTCAGCCCGGCCGTCCGAGCTGCGGGCCGGCCGGCGTTCATCGGCGGTCTCCGCGGGATCCGTCGGCCTCGTCATCCCAGTCCTCGGGATGGACCTCGCCGGCGTCCTCCAGCCCCTCGTCGGGATCGCCCTCGGTGTAGACGATCTCGACCTGGTCCTCCTCGACGTCGCCGGCGCCCTGCAGCGAGTACTCCGAGGCCATCTCCGCCCGCGTGGCCGCCCGCGCGTCCCGACGAGCCTGCTGGTCGGCCTTCTTCTCCTCGCGGGTGGGCCGGCTGCGCTCTTCGAAGCGCATGTCGGTGCCGCGCGGACCGCCCAGATGCTCGGCCCCGCCGGCCATGGTCGGCTCCCAGTCGAAGACGACCGCGTCGTCGCCGCCGATGACCACTGCATCCCCGGGACGAGCACCCTGCTTGAACAGCTCGTCCTCGATGCCGATGCGCTCGAGCCGGTCGGCCAGATAGCCGACGGCCTCGTCGTTGCCGAAGTCGGTCTGCAGGATCCAGCGCTCGGGCTTGGCCCCGCGCACGCGGAACAGCGGCTCGCCGCTCTTCTCCTCGCGGGTGATGGTGAAGGGCTTGGAGTCGACCGCCTTCGGGCGGACGGTCACCGGCACCGGGGCCGGTGCGGTCTCGCGCCGCTGACGAGCCTCGGCGACCAGCTCGGCCATGGCGAAGCCGAGCTCGCGCAGTCCGCCGCGGTCGAGGGCGGAGATGTCGAAGACGCGGTGTCCGCGGGCGACGAGCTCCTCGCGAACCAGCCCGGCCATCGCCTCGCCGTCGGGCAGGTCGGTCTTGTTCAGCGCGACCAGCCGCGGCCGCTCGGTCAGCGGCACGGTGGCGCCGGAGTCGGCGGCGAGGCCGTCGACCGAGTCGGGCGCATAGGCGGCCAGCTCGGCCTCGACGGCGTCCAGATCGCTGATCGGGTCGCGGTCCGATTCCAGCGAGGCGCAGTCGAGCACATGGACCAGCGCCGCGCAGCGCTCCACATGGCGCAGGAACTCCTGACCGAGGCCGCGGCCCTGGGCTGCGCCCGGGATGAGGCCGGGGACGTCGGCGACGGTGAAGCGCACGTCGCCGGCCTCGACGACGCCGAGGTTCGGCACCAGCGTGGTGAAGGGGTAGTCGGCGATCTTCGGGCGCGCCGCGCTCATCGCCGCGATGAGACTGGATTTGCCCGACGACGGGTAGCCCACCAGGGCGATGTCCGCGACGGTCTTGACCTCCAGGACGACGTCGGCCTGCTCGCCGGGCGTGCCCAGCAGCGCGAAGCCCGGAGCCTTGCGCTTCTTCGAGGCCAGCGCCGCGTTGCCCAGGCCGCCCTGCCCCCCGGCGCGATCGTGCAGCGGGCACCGGCGCCGACCAGGTCGGCCAGGACGTTGCCCTCGAGGTCCTTGACCACGGTGCCGTCCGGCACGGGAAGCTCCAGGGCCGGGCCGCGGCGGCCGTGCCGCAGATCCCCCTCCCCGACGCCGCCGCTCTCGGCCGACCGGTGCGGGCGGTGGTGATAGTCCAGCAGCGTGGTGGTCTGCGGGTCGACGACCAGCACCACGTCGCCGCCGTCGCCGCCGTCGGCCCCGTCCGGCCCGCCGAGCGGCTTGAACTTCTCGCGATGCACGGAGACGCAGCCGTGGCCGCCGTCACCGCCTGCGGCGTGCAGGACGACGCGGTCGACGAAGTGTGCCATGGGGTTCTCCTGTCGGGAGGGGCGGGGCGACGGGGCGATGCGTCGCCGGGACCTGCTGTTAAGACAGCAGAGGACGGACCGCGACGGCCCGTCCTCTGCTGCTCGTGTCCGGCCGGGCCGTGGAGTGCTGTCAGCACCCAGGTCCGCCCGGGGCCGCACTCACTGTGCGGCTGGAACGATGTTCACGACCTTGCGGCCGCGGCGGCTGCCGAACTCCACGGAGCCGTCGGACAGGGCGAACAGGGTGTCGTCCCCGCCGCGTCCGACGTTGCTGCCGGGGTGGAACTTGGTGCCGCGCTGACGCACGAGGATCTCGCCGGCGGAGACGTCCTGTCCGCCGAAGCGCTTCACGCCGAGGCGCTGCGCGTTCGAATCACGGCCGTTGCGAGTCGAGCTCGCACCCTTCTTATGTGCCATAGGTCTGCCTGCCTCTCAGCTGGAATGGTTGGATGAACGGGAAACCGGCGTCGTCGGTCCGATCGGCCGTCGCTCAGGCGATCGAGGTGACCTTCACGCGGGTCAGCTCGGAACGGTGACCCTGACGCTTGTGGTAGCCGGTCTTGTTCTTGAACTTGTGAATGACGACCTTCTTGCCGCGGACGTTCTCCAGCACCTCAGCAGTGACCTTGACCTTGGCCAGGTCGTCGGCGCCGGTGGTGACCTGGTCCCCGTCCACCAGCATCACTGCCGGCAGCTCGATGGTGCTGCCTGCCTCGGCGGGGACGCGGTCAAGGGTCACGAGGTCTCCGACGGAAACCTTCTCCTGGCGGCCGCCTGCGCGGACAATCGCGTACACCACTTGGGACTCACTTCTCTCGATGACAAATATGGACTCAAATTCTCGACCTGGCCGGCTGCACTGCGGGTCCGTGGCCGGTGCGGTCTCCCCCGCGGCCTCGCGGGGGAGACCGAGCGTCGGAGAACGGCGGCTTCGGACGGGACCGAGAGGGTCCGTGCGACCGGGCGCAGAAGACGTGCTGGTGCCGATGACACCAGGAATCAACTTTACGTCATTCCTGCCGCCCCAGCAACTGGAGGCCCGCCGCGACACGCCGACGGACGGCGCCGCGACGGGGCCCGGACTCACACGGAGCCGGAGGCCGCCTCGTCGCCAGTCTGGTCGGTTCCGGCGGCCGTCGTCGAGTCGCTCTGACCGAGCTTCTCTGCGGAGACCCCGACGCCGAACATCGTGGGCTCGGCGCCGGACTCCTCCGCCGGCGTCGACGACGCCGCGACGGATCCGACCGAGGCGGAGAACGTCGTGCTCGGCCCGCTGACCGACCGGGAGACCTCGTGGACCTCTCCCCCGGCGCCCTGCGCCGAGCCGGCGGCCCGGCGCCGCCGACGCCGAGCCGGACGGTCAGATCCGGCGGCGGAGGTCGACGAGGACGAGCTCGGCCCCGCCGCCGGTGCGGCCGCCGTCGTCGACTCCGAGGCCTGCTGCCCGGTGCGCTCCTCGGTGCTCTTCCCGGAGCTCTTCTCGACACTCTCCTCGGCGGAGTCGTCCTGACTGCGCGACTCGAGCGCGGCGTCCAACGAGTCCAGCGACACGTCGGCCGGCGACTCCTGCCCCCCGCCCTGATCGGTGGAGCGGCCCTGCCGCTCGCCGCGGGGCACCTCCACCGGCTCGCCGCCGATGGTCAGCACCGGGGCCTCGCCGGAGCCGTCTCCGGACGACGCCTCGGCCGCCGCAGAGGACACGGACTCTGCCGACTCTGCGGCCTCCCCCGCCTGGGTCGGAGCTCCGCCGCTGCGTGCGGCACGGCGCGGGCGCCGCGACCGGCGGCGACCGGAGCGGCCCTCGCCGTCGCGCTGGCCGGAGGACTGGTCCGCCTGCCGGTCCTGTCCGCCGGACGTCCGGTCGGTCCGTCGTCCCGAATCCGCCGACGTCGACTGCTCCGACTGCTCGGCCGTGGCCGCGGCCACCTGGGCAAGGGCCTGCCGGGCCTGCTCCTGCTTGGCCTTCTCCTCGGCCTGCTGCTGGGCCTGCTGCTGTGCGCCGGCCTGGTCGTCCTTCTTCTGCTGAGGCTGCTGGCCCCCGTCGCCGTCGCCGCCCTTGCCGCCGCGGCGACCCTTGCGGCGCTTCTTCGACCCCTTGCCCTGTCGCATCTCACCGTCGGAGGTGTAGGACGCGGTCTGGGCGACCGGCTCGCCGTGGGTGTGCAGCCCGCGGCCGTCGCAGTGCTCGCAGGCGGTGGAGAAGACCTCGAGCAGGCCGGTGCCCATGCGCTTGCGCGTCATCTGCACCAGGCCCAGCGACGTCACCTCGGCCACCTGGTGCTTGGTCCGGTCCCGGCCGAGGCACTCGACCAGCCGGCGGAGCACCAGGTCACGGTTGGACTCCAGGACCATGTCGATGAAGTCGATGACGATGATCCCGCCGACGTCGCGCAGGCGCAGCTGGCGGACGATCTCCTCGGCGGCCTCGAGGTTGTTCTTCGTCACCGTCTCCTCGAGGTTGCCTCCGGATCCGGTGAACTTGCCGGTGTTGACGTCGACGACGGTCATCGCCTCGGTGCGGTCGAAGACCAGCGACCCGCCGGACGGCAGGTTCACCTTCCGGTCCAGGGCCTTGGCCAGCTGCTCGTCGATCCGGTGATGGGCGAAGACGTCGTCGGCCTTCTGGTCCTCCGCGTCCCACTGGTGCAGCCGGTCGAGCAGATGCGGGGCCACGTAGGTCACGTAGGCCTCCACGTTGTCCCAGGTCTCCTGCCCCTGGATCTCCATCGAGGAGAAGTCCTCGTTGAAGACGTCGCGGACGACCTTGATGGTCAGGTCCGGCTCGGAGTACAGCAGCTCGGGCGCGAGGATCTTCTTGTCGGCGGCCTGGGACTGGATGGTCTCCCACAGCGCCCGGAGCCGGTTGATGTCGTTGGTCAGCTCCTCCTCGGAGGCGCCCTCGGCCGCAGTGCGCACGATCACGCCCGCATTCTGCGGCATCTGCTCCTTGAGGATCTTCTTCAGCCGGGCACGTTCGGTGTCGGGCAGCTTGCGCGAGATCCCGGTCATCGATCCGCCGGGCACGAAGACCAGGTAGCGTCCCGGCAGCGAGACCTGGCTGGTCAGACGCGCGCCCTTGTGCCCGACCGGGTCCTTGGTGACCTGGACCAGGACCGAGTCGCCCGACTTCAGCGCGTTCTCGATCTTGCGCGGCTTGCCGTCGAGGTTCGCCGCGTCCCAGTCGACCTCGCCGGCGTAGATGATCGCGTTGCGCCCGCGGCCGATGTCGACGAACGCCGCCTCCATCGAGGGCAGCACGTTCTGCACCTTGCCGAGGTAGACGTTGCCGATCAGCGAGTCCTGCTGGGTGTTGGAGACATAGTGCTCGGCCAGCACGCCGTCCTCCAGCACGCCGATCTGGATCCGCTCGCCCTGCTGGCGCACGATCATCTTCCGGTCCACCGACTCGCGGCGGGCGAGGAACTCGGCCTCGGTGATCACCTGACGCTTCCGGCCGCCATCGCGGGAGTTCTTGCGGCGCTGACGCTTGGCCTCCAGGCGGGTGGAGCCCTTCAGCCCGGTGACCTTGGTCGGAGCGGCCGGCGCGGCGGCCTCGGCGGTCTCCCGCGGGGCGCGCACCCGGGTCACCGTGTGCTCGGGGTCGTCGCCCTCGCCGCCGGTGACCTCCATGTCGACCGAGCCGCGCCGGCGACGGCGCCGCTTGCGCACGACCTCCCCGCCGTCGGATCCTCCCGAGCCGCCTCGGCCGCCGGACGAACTGTGCTGCTCGTCCCGCCCGTCCTGGTCGGCGGAGTCGTCCTGATCGTCCTGCCCGTTCCCGGCGCCGCGGGAGCCGTCGCCGCCCTGGTCGGACTGCCGGCTCCGGCCGCGGCTGCCGCGGCGGCGCCGCCGGCGCGAGGAGCGTCGGCCCTCATCGCCGGAGCTGCTCGAACCGTCGCCGCCGTCCCGAGAATCCCCGGAGTCGTCGGAGTCGTCGGAGCCGTCGGAGCCTCGGTCCTGGGAGTCGGACGGGTCGGAGCCGTCGGTCTCCTCCGAGTCCTCGGACTCCCCGGCCGTGACGACCGGGGCGACTTCGGCGGCGGGGATGGGCTGGACGGCCTCGAGATCGGGCGCCTGGAAGAGCACTGCGGTCGGGTCCGCCGGCGCGCCGGCCGCCTGAGCGGCCCCTGCGCCGTCCTGCGCCTCGGTCGTCTCGCCCGCCTCATTCTGCTCCGCGGGCTGCTGGGCGGCGCCCTCCGGGGTCTGCGGAGTCTCCTCCGCGGCTGACGTGCCGGTTTCCTGCGCCGGCGTGTTCACCGCGCCCTGGTCGTCGGATGCGTCCTGGGACGTCGGCGTCGTGTCGGTGTGGGACATTGGTCGATTGCTCCTGCCGTCGCCGACGACGCCACACTCGCCGTCGCGCCGGCTGTTCGGTCCGGTCGTCCGTCGGGCCGCGTTCGCCCGCCCTCTCACGGTGGGTGCGGTCCGAGGTGAATCCTCATGGCTGGTCCGTCTGGCCGGTGGTCACCTCGCCGGGCGCTGACACCTGTCGATGGTGTGCGCTCTGCACGGCGGGGCGCCGCCTGCCGGCCTCGTCCTGTCGCTGCGCCGCCTGCTCGAAGAAGTGCTCCGGAGGCCTGTGTCGGCGGCGGCATCTTGATGCTCGAAGATGCTCGTCGTCATGCGCCGTGCGGACTCGGGGCGCGGCGGACGCCGCTGATGCCCTCGCCCACGACGGGTGCCGGCGTCGCCGGGCCTCTGCGCGGTGCAGCTGTGCAGTTGTCGGAGGCTGTCAAGCTTCCACGAGGCCCGGGTGTGGACCGCGCCTCGATGCTTCCCAGTATCGCACACCGTCGACAAGGTCCACATCGTGGACCCTCTGAACGGCGTGCCGCGCACCGCCGCGCCGCGGACCTGCGGCACGTAGAATCGGAGCATGACAGCCGACTCCTCCGTCGAGAGCTCCCCCGCCGTCCCCGCCGGTCCGCGTCGCTTCGGCGACCGCGGCATGGGTGTCTGGCTGCTGGCCACCGGCGCCGTCGCGACGCTGGCTACGCTGCTGCTGCTCTACGAGCGCGTCCAGATCTGGCAGAACCCCGACCATGTCACCGCCTGCGATGTGAATCCGTGGGTCTCCTGCGGTGCGGTCATGGGGTCCTGGCAGGCGGCGACCTTCGGCTTCCCGAACATCTTCATCGGAGTGGTGGGCTTCCCGCTGATCCTGGCGATCGCGGTGAGCCTTCTCGGCGGGATCCGGCTGCCGCGCTGGTACTGGGGCGGACTGCAGGTCGGAGTGCTCTTCGCCTTCGGCTTCTGCGTCTGGCTCTGGTCCCAGGCGGTCTACGCCATCTCAGCGCTGTGTCCCTACTGCATGCTCGTCTGGGCGGCGGTGATCCCGATGACGGTGGTGGTCACCGCTCGCAACATCGAGCACGGAGTGCTGCCCGTGCCCCGCGGGCTGCGACGGGTCCTCGCCGACTGGTGGTGGGTGGCCATGGTGCTGCTCTACCTGCTTGGTCGTCGTCAGCATCATCC
>NZ_AFRW01000090.1 GCF_000220985.1 Nesterenkonia sp. F | reverse complement strand
GTCCGCGCGGCCGAGGCGCCGCTGCTCGAGGCCGGCCACGGCGAGACGCTGATGCGCCGGGCAGCCCATGCGCTGGCGCAGGAAGTCCTGGGGCGCCTGGAGGCCGGCTGCGGGCGGGTCTACGGCACCGTCGTCGTCGGACTGATCGGGTCCGGCAACAACGGCGGCGACGGGCTGCACGCGCTGGCGAAGCTGCGCCGCCGCGGCGTCGACGCGCGCGCCGTCCTGCTGCGCGGGGACGGGCATCCCGACGGGCTGGCGGCCTTCCGCGCCGCAGGCGGCCGGATCGTCGAGGAGGTCCCGGCGAGCACCGAGGTGCTGGTCGACGCGATCATCGGCACCGGATCCCGCAGCGGCTTCACCGTTCCGGACGTGCCGGGGCTCGCCGAGCTGCTGGAGTGCCGCCGGGAGTCCATCGTCGACGAGCGCCGCCCCCAGGTCGTCGCCTGCGACGTGCCCTCCGGGGTCGACGTCGACACCGGCACCGTCGCCGGCGAGGTCATCGAGGCCGACTGCACCGTGACCTTCGGCGGCTGCAAGACTGGGCTGGTGCTCGGCGCCGGCTCGCAGGCCGCCGGCGTGGTGCGCACGGTGCCCATCGGCATCGAGGCGAACCTGCAGCTGCCCGTCCGCTGGCTGGTCGGCGAGGACCAGCCGGTGGGCTCCGAGGCCGGTCAGCGGCGCCGGCGCGGCGAGTGCGCCCCCGGCGGCGACGAGCGGCCGGCTCCGCTGGTGCGGCCGCGTCCGGCCGACGGCGACCACAAGTACTCGCGCGGCGCGGTCCACGTGATCGCCGGCTCCCGGGAGTTCCCCGGCGCCGCGCAGCTGACCTCGGCCGCGGCGGTGTCCACCGGAGTGGGCATGGTCGCGCTGCAGGCGCCCGAGGAGGTCCGTGACCGGCTGGTGACGATGATGCCGGAGGTGGTCACCACCTCCGGCCGGGGCAGCTCGGTGCTGCAGCGGGCGACCGCGGCGGCCGTCGGCCCGGGCATCGGCCGCGACGTCTTCCAGCTCGCGGCACTGGGCCGCGCCCTGGAGTGGGCCGGGCCGGGGCGGCCCTGCGTCATCGACGCCTCGGCGCTGTCGCATCTCAACGACTCCTCCTTCACCGACGTGGAGCTCGGCCCGCATGTCCTGCTCACCCCGCACCTCGGCGAGATCCGCGGCGTGATGGCCGACGTCGACCGCGACGACCTGATCGAGCTGCTGGAGTCCGATCCGGCCGCCGCCGTCGAACAGCTGGCCGAGCAGCTCGAGGTCACCGTGCTGCTGAAGGGGCCCAGCACCGTCATCGCGGCCCCGGATGCGCCGACGGTGGTCCACCGGGTCGAGGCTCCGGGGCTGGCCACCGCCGGCAGCGGGGACGTCCTCACCGGCATCATCGGCGCGCTGGCGGCGGTGCGACCCGAGGAGCCGATGTGGCGCACCGCCGCGCTGGGGGTGCGCATCCATGCCCAGGCCGCCGGTCGGATCGATCCCTTCGGCTGCGGGGCCTTCGGCGCGGGACGGCTGATCGAGGCCGTCAGCCCGACGTCGGGCACGATCGCCGTCGGCGTCGACCACCGCGCCTGAGCTGCCTCGCCCGCCGCCTCGATCTGGAAGAATGTGATGACCATGACATCTGCCGCCGCTCGCTCCGGACCTCGCCACCTGCTGCGCCGACTGATCACCGCGCTGGTCGTCGTGCTGATCGCCACCCTGGTCGTGGTGCTGATCGCGCTGCCGGTGGACCTGATCACCGGCTTCCTGGCCCCGGAGACTCTGCTGTCCGGGCTCGGCGGCTACCTGTGGCTGCTGACTCCTGTTGCCGCCGTCTCCGGGCTCCTCGGCGCGGCAGTGGGCACCGCCTCGCAGTGGCTCTCGGCCTCCACGCCGAGGGCTGCGGCGATGGTCTCCGGGATCACCGCGGCCGCCGTGCCGCTGCTGGCCACCTTCGCGCTGCTCTGGGCGCCGCTGATCGCAGGGCTGCAGGTGCTGTGGATCGTCGCGATCGGCGTCGCCGCCGGGTGGGCCAGCTGGCACGCCGACCGGCGGGGGCGGCCTCAGCCATGACGGCCGGTCCTCGTAGAGTAGAGGGTATGAGTACCATCAGCGGCACAGCTGTGCCCGAGGTCCACGCCCCGGAGCGTGCGGCGATCATCGATCCCGCCGCCATCCGGCACAACGTGGCCACGATCGCCGCCTACGTCCGTCCCGCGAAGGTCATGGTCGCCGTCAAGGCCGACGGCTACGGCCACGGGGCGGTGACCGCCGCGCGCGCCGCCGTCGACGGCGGCGCCGACTGGATCGGCGTCGCCCATGTCACCGAGGCGCTGCAGCTGCGCGAGGCCGGGATCGAGGCGCCGATGCTGGCCTGGCTGCACACGGCGCGCACCGACTTCGCCGAGGCGATCACCCAGGACGTGGACCTGGGCATCTCCGGCTGGGAGATCGACGAGGTCGCCGCCGCGGCCGAGCAGCTGCAGACTCCGGCGCATGTGCACCTGAAGATCGACACCGGTCTGGGACGCAACGGCTGCACTCCGGAGCGCTGGCCGGAGCTGGTCGCCCGCGCCGTCGAGCACCAGGACCGCGGGCTGATGAGCGTGGTCGGACTGTTCACCCACCTGGCCGTCGCCGACGAGCCCGATCGGCGCGAGACCGACGAGCAGCTCGAGGCTTACCGCTGGGCGGTGGAGACTGCGGAGGAAGCGGGATTGAGCGTCTCGCTGCGGCATGTGGCCAACACCCCGGGGGCGTTGTCCCGGCCGGATGCGCACTTCGACATGGTCCGCGTCGGCGTCGGCGTCTACGGGCAGAGCCCTTTCGCCGACCGCTCGGCCGAGGACCTGGGACTGGAGCCGGCGATGGAGCTGCGGACCACCGTGGCCAACGTGAAGCAGGTCCCGGCGGGGCAGGGCATCAGCTACGGGCTGACCCACCGGGTGGATCGGCCGACGTCGCTGGCGCTGATCCCGATGGGCTACGGCGACGGCGTGCCGCGGATCGCCGTCCACGCCCCGGTGCGGATCGGGGAGCGGACCTATCAGTCGGCCGGCCGCGTGGCCATGGATCAGTTCGTCGTCGACCTCGAGGACGTCGACACCGACGTCGCCGTGGGCGACGAGGTGGTGCTCTTCGGCGGCGACTCCGGCATCTCGGCCGCCGACTGGGGCGCCGCCGCGCAGACCATCAACTACGAGATCATCACCCGCATCGGCTCCCGCGTGCCCCGGCAGGTGATCGATTCCGAGCGCGGCCCCGCCGACGATGCGTCGACCGGCACGACGCTGGGCATGACGCTGGGCACGACGCCGGGCGGCACGCAGGGAGCCGCGCGGTGAGCGGGGCCGCGGCGTCGGCCGATCCGCGCTGGCGGATCGAGCGGCGGCTCGACGATCTGGAGGCCACCGAGCACTTCGCGCAGGCGCTTGCCGCGGTGCTGCGCCCCGGCGACGTGCTGATCCTCACCGGCGGGCTCGGCGCGGGCAAGACCACCTTCACCCAGTCGCTGGCCGCCGCGCTGGGGGTCTCCGGGCGGGTGAGCTCGCCGACCTTCGTGCTCAGCCGGATCCACCGCGCGGAGCACGACGGTCCCGACCTGGTGCATGTCGACGCCTATCGCACCGACGCCGCCGGAGTGGAGGGCCTGGACCTGGTCTCCACGCGCGAGCGGTCGGTGACCGTGGTCGAATGGGGCCGCGGCGTGGCCGAGGAGGCGCTGGTCGGCGTCGACGGGTCCTGGCTGGATCTGGAGCTGGTCGATCCCGCGGTGCCGCAGGCCCCCGCCGCGCCGGTGCGCGGGGCCGCGCCGTCGGACGGCCCCGGGGCCCCGGAGATCATCACCGACTTCTCCGAGTCCGAGGAGGACCTCCTCGGCTCGGCGCGGCGGGCGGTGCTGCGCGGCTTCGGTCCGCGCTGGGCCGAGGGTCCCCAGCTGCCCTGAGCCGTACCCCGCCGGCGATGACTCGGTGGAAGGTGTGGGAATACACGTCTATTCCCACACCTTCCACCGAGTCATCGCGCAGGAGGCCGCGCCTGCCGCCTGCACCTGCTCCGCCTGCCCGTCTCCGAGGATGAAGTGATCCGCGCGTGTCCGATCTGCTGAACCCCGTCGTGCTCTCCGTGCTGGTGCTGGCCGTGCTCAGTCTGGCCCGGGTGAACGTCGTCATCGCCCTGCTGCTCTCCGCCCTGGTGGCGGGGCTGGCCGGCGGCCTCTCCGTGGAGGAGACCGCCGCGACGCTCGTCGACGGCCTCGGCGGCCAGGGCGAGACGGCGCTGAGCTACATCCTGCTGGGCACGCTGGCGGTGATGGTCTCCCGGTCCGGGCTCACCGAGAGGCTCATCCGGAGGACGCTGCCGCTGCTGCGCGGGCCGCGGGCGGTGGTGCTCTTCGCCATCGCCGGGCTGGCCAGCCTCTCGCAGAATCTGGTGCCGGTCCACATCGCCTTCATCCCGATCCTCATCCCGCCGCTGCTGAGCGCCTTCGATCGGCTCCGGATCGATCGGCGGGCCGTCGCCGCGGCGCTGACCTTCGGCCTGAAAGCCCCCTATCTGCTGGTCCCGCTGGGCTTCGGGCTCATCTTCCAGGGCATCATCGCCGACGAGATGGCCGCGCACGGCATGGCGATCGACCTGGCGCGGATCCCGCTGGCCATGGCGATCCCGGTCGGCGGCATGGTCGTCGGCCTCGCCGTCGCGATCCTGATCAGCTATCGGCGACCGCGGCTCTACGCCTCGGCCGCCGTGGAGGCCCGGGCGGGCGGGCGCGCCGGGGCAGGCGGCGGAGCCTCCGAGACCGACGACGGCGCGGACGGGGCCGCGGAGCCTGCCGCGCCGACTGGCCGGCGGCGCGGCGACGTCGTCGTGCTGCTGGGACTGGCGACCACGCTGGTCCTGCAGCTGGTCTACGGCTCGCTGGTGATCGCCGCGCTGGCCGGGATCCTGGTGATCTTCCTGCTGCGCGGCGAGTCCTGGCGGGACGGCGATCCGATCATCGACCGGGGCGTGGCGATGATGGGCACCATCGCGTTCATCATGCTCATCGCCTCCGGCTACGCCCAGGTGCTCACCGAGACCGGGGCGGTGGAGTCGCTGGTCGCCGCCGCCGGCGAGTGGATCGGCGGCAGCCGGCTGGTCGCGGCGATGCTGATGATGCTCGTCGGGATGCTGGTCACCATGGGCATCGGGACCTCCTTCGGCACGGTGCCGGTGCTGGCGGCGATCTTCGTTCCGCTGGCGGCGAGCCTGGGCTTCAGCCCGCTGGCGACGGCGGCGCTGATCGGCGCGGCCGCCGGCATCGGCGATGCCGGATCGCCCGCCTCGGACAGCACACTGGGCCCGACCTCGGGACTGAACGCCGACGGGCGCCACCACCACATCTGGGACACCTGCGTGCCGACGTTCCTGCACTACAACATCCCGCTGTTCATCGGCGGCGTCGTCGCGGCGATGGTGCTGTGACGGTGCCCTGAGGACGGCCGCTCGGCGGCGTTGACTCCGTGGGACGGGTGGGAATACGGCATCTTTCCCACCCGTCCCACGGAGTCATCGCCCGGGGCGAGGGCGGACTCGGCGAGCCGATAGCATGGAGGGGTGCTGCTCGCGATCGACTCCTCCGCCGGGGCCTCGGCCGCCGTCACCGACGGCGAGACCGTGCTGTCCCATCGGCGCACCGATGCCACCACCACCCACGCCGAGGTCCTCGCCCCGGCCGTGCGCGACGTGCTGACCGAGGCCGGGATCTCCGGCGCGCGGCTCGACGGCGTCGTCGTCGGCGTCGGGCCGGGTCCCTTCACCGGCCTGCGCGTC
>NZ_AFRW01000091.1 GCF_000220985.1 Nesterenkonia sp. F | reverse complement strand
CGCCAGCGCGACGCCGAGCCGGGCCGCTTCAGCTGGTGGGACCTGGGCGCCGTCGTGCTCTACCTGGCGACCTTCGTGATCGGCGGGGCGGGCCTCGTCGCGGCCTTCGTGCCGCCGGTCCGCCGGATGATGATCAGCGGCGACGCCGACCAGATGGCCCTCTCGCAGTTCCTGGTCAACGCCGGCGCCTATGTGCTCATGGCGCTGGTGGTGCTGCTGCTGGCCGGACCGGCTCTGGCGCGCGCAGTGCGCACCTTCGCCCCGCTGTGGTGGCTGAAGCTGCTGCTGGTGCCGGTCAGCTGGCTGGCGATCATCATCGTCAACGCCACGCTGGTCTCGCTGATCAGCGACCAGCCGCAGGTCTCGGCGAACCAGCAGGCCATCGAGCAGATGCTCGGCGCCGTGCCGTATCTGGGCGCACTGGTGGTGCTCGGCCTGCTGGGGCCGCTGGTGGAGGAGTTCTTCTTCCGCCACCTGCTCGTCGGCAAGCTCTCCCGGCATCTGAACATCTGGATCTGCGCAGCGATCTCCGTGGCGGTCTTCCCGATGATCCACTTCATCCCCGCCCTGATCGGGCTGACCGACGACCTCTCGATCGCGACGCTGGTGCCCTACGTGACCATGGGCCTGGTCTTCACCCTGGGCTACATCCTCTCCGGCCGCTCGCTGCTGTACTCCTGGCTGCTGCATGCCTTCAACAACTCGGTGGCGGTCAGCCTGCAGTACCTGCTGCAGGGCCCGCTGAAGGAGTTCACCGAGCAGCTGCCCGACACGATGCCCGACGGCGGCGTCGCAGTGCTGGGCCTGCTCGGCACGGCGGCCGCGCCGGTGCTGGGACCGGTGCTGGCGGGATGAGCCCGCGGCACGACGACGAGCGCGCCGGACCGCAGGAGCAGATCGGACAGACCGAGCAGAGCGGGCCGGCCGAGCACGTCCCCGCGGCGACCGACCGGCGCTCGCTGCCGCGCCGGATCCTCGCGCTGGCGGTCCCGGCGCTGGGCGCCCTGGTGGCCGAGCCGCTGTTCCTGCTGGCCGACACCGCGATCATCGGCCGGCTCGGCGTCGAGGAGCTCGCCGGGGCCGCACTCGGCCTGACGGTGATGCAGACGGTCACCGGACTGATGATCTTCCTGGCCTATTCGACGACGCCGCAGGTCGCCCGCTCCGTCGGGGCCGGGCGGATGTCCCGGGCGCTGGCCGCCGGCCGCGACGGCGTCTGGCTCTCGGTGATCATCGGCGTCGTGCTGGCCGCCGCCGGGCTGGCCGCCGGCGAGCCGCTGCTGCAGCTGATGGGCGCCGACGGCGCGATGCGCGACCAGGCCTGGGCGTATCTGCTCTGGTCGCTGCCCGGGATCCCGGCGATCCTGCTGGTCTTCGCCGCCACCGGGGTGCTGCGCGGGCTGCAGGACACCACCACTCCGCTGGTCGTCGCCGGCTGCGGGTTCGGCGGCAACATCCTGCTGAACCTGATCCTGGTCCACCCGGCGGGCCTCGGCGTCGCCGGTGCGGCGCTGGGCACCTCCATCGCCCAATGGGGCATGGCGCTCGTCTACCTGACGCTGCTTCTCCCGCGGCTGCGCGAGCATTCAGTGCCGCTGGCCGCCGACCCGATGGGGCTGCGGAAGGCCTTCTCCGTGGGGTCCTGGATGCTGCTGCGCACGCTGAGCCTGCGCGCGGCGATGGTCGCGACCGTGCTGGTGGCCACCGACCTGGGCCCGGACACGCTGGCCGCCCATCAGGTGACCTTCACCGTCTTCTCCACGCTGGCCTTCATCCTCGATGCGCTGGCCATCGCCGCCCAGGCGCTGATCGGCAAGGAGCTCGGCGCCCACCGGCTGGAGACGGCGGCACGGCTGACCCGGACCATGGTGCTCTGGGGCGTCGGCTTCGGCGTGATCACCGGCGCGGCGATCGCCGTCGTCGGCCCGCTGAGCGCGCCGCTGTTCACCCCGGACGACGCCGTCGCCTCGGCCATCGGCGCCGCGCTGCTGGTCGTCGCCGCCGCGCAGCCGATCGCCGGGCTGGTCTTCGTGCTCGACGGCGTGCTCATGGGCGCCGGCGACGTGCGCTACCTTGCGCTGGCCGGGCTGGTGAACCTGGCTCTCTACGCCCCGGCGCTGTACTGGATCAGCTCCGCCGGGCTGACCGGCACCGCCTCCGTGGTGTGGCTGTGGGTCGGCTACGGCGTGGTCTTCATCGGCGCCCGGGCGCTGACGCTGGGCGTGCGCGCTCGCGGCGAGGCCTGGATGGTCGGCGGCGACGCCGCGTGAGGGTCTCGCCAGGCGACGTCGCGCCCGCCGCTCGAGTGAGCGCCGCGGGCGAGGGAGCGTAGAATCGCCGGCGTGCCTGTGCAGAGAATCCCCGCCGCGACCGCCGAGCAGCTGGCCCGCCCCGTCTGGCTGCGCGCCGCCGTCACCGCCCTGCTGGCGCTGGTGACCATCTTCTGGCAGGGCGAGACCCTGCTGCTGCTCAAGATCTCGCTGGCCGCCTACTTCGTGCTGGCCGGCACCGCCGTCTGGGACTACGCCAAGGACACCGTCGTGGTCCCCGACGCCGTCCGCGGGCCGCTGGCCTCCGGCGCGGCGCTGTGGGTGCTGGTCGGCGTCGGCGTGATCTTCGTCCCCTCGGCGACGGCGGGAGCGATCGTCGCCGCCGCCGGCTTCCTCGGCATGGGGCTGGCCGAGCTGATCGCCGGCCTGCGCGGCCGGCCGGACTTCGTCCCCGCCCGGGATCTGCTGGTCCAGGGCGGCGTCGGGATGGCCACCGGCGTCGGGCTGCTGGCGGGCATGCGGCTGGACGTGCACGGCATCCTCGGGATCGCCGGCATGGGGCTGGTGATCCTGGCGGTGCTGCTGATGATCAGCGGGGCCTCGATGACCCATGAAGCCCGCCGCGCGGCCGGCTGAGCCCGGCTCGCCGCCGCTCTACTACGCGGCGTAGAATGGATGACGGCCCGGCGGGTGCACCCCGCCCGCAGGATCTGCGGATGATGCCGGGCCCACCGATCCGACCAGGAACGAGGAGACCCGTGGCTGACCACTCCAAGGAGCGTCGCTCGCTGATCGAGACGGTCAAGGCGCCGCTGATCTTCTCCGCGGCCCTGGGCGTCGTCGCCGCCCTCGTCACCCTGGTCACCGCCTCCGGCGGCACTGAGGCCGAGCCGCGCGTGGACCTGGCGCTGATCGCCTTCGGCGTGGCCTTCATCGTCGCGCTGCTGCTCGTCTCGATGCTGCAGCTCGCCGCGCGGGAGAACCCCGACGAGCTCGCCGAGGGATCGGGCGTGAACCGCGACTCCGAGGAGCTCTACCGCCAGCAGGTCGCCGAACGGCGGCGCGAGGCCGCCCGGCAGAAGGCCCGCGAGGCCCGCGAGGCCGAGGGCGAGCCGGAGTTCGGCCGCGCCGCCGACGCCGCGGCGGACGGCGGCGCAGCATCCGACGGCACAGCACCCGACGACACCGCATCCGACGACACCGCATCCGACGACACCGCATCCGACGACGCCGCATCCGACGACGCCGAGGGCGACCGCCGGGACTGACCGGCTCGCGACTGACCGGCTCGGGGCGCGGCCGCCTCCGGGATCAGAGTGCCGAAGTGCGGCGCAGCCGGACGTTGACGAACTCGCCCATGCCCCAGCGGGCGAGCTCCCGGCCGAAGCCGGACCGCTTCACGCCGCCGAAGGGCAGGCCGGGGAGCGTGGTGCCGTGCTCGTTCACATAGGCCATGCCGACCTCCAGCCGGTCGGCGACCTGCTGGGCGCGGTCGAGATCCCGGCCCCACACGGAGCCGCTGAGCCCGAAGTCGACGTCGTCGGCCAGCTCCACGGCCTCGTCGACGGAGCTGACGCTGTGGATCACCGCCACGGGCCCGAAGATCTCCTCCCAGTAGGCATCCATCTCCCGCGTGACCCCGGTCAGCACGGCAGGGCGCATGAAGGCGCCCTCTCCGGAGAGCGCCACGCCGCCGGTGTGCAGCGTCGCGCCCTGCTCCACGGCGCGGGCGACCTGCTCGACGACGCCGTCGCGGGCCTCCACCGAGGAGAGCGGGCCGACGTCGACGTCCTCGTCCAGGGGATCGCCGACTGTGGCCTGCTCGAAGGTCGCGATCACCGTCTCCAGGAAGGTCTCGGTCATCTCCCGGGGCACGAACATCCTCTTCGGCGAGTTGCAGGCCTGGCCGGCGTTCGAGAGCCGCGCCTTCGCCACGATGCCGGCGACGTGCTCGACGTCGACGTCGTCCAGGACGATGAGCGGATCCGAGCCGCCGAGCTCCAGCACCGCCTTCTTCAGGTGCTCGCCGGCGGTGCCGGCGACGGCCGATCCGGCCCGCTCGCTGCCGGTGAGCGAGACGCCGCGCACCCGCGGGTCGGCGATCATGGCGGCGATCTGCTCATGGCCGGCGAAGACGTTGATGTAGGCGTCCTCGGGCACTCCGGCGTCGTGCAGCATCCGGGCCATGACCTCGGAGGAGGCCGCACAGATCTCGGCATGCTTGAGCACGATCGTGTTGCCGGCCATGAGGTTGGGCGCGACGAAGCGGGCCACCTGGTAGTAGGGGTAGTTCCACGGCATGACGCCGACGAGAGGCCCGATCGGCTCGGTCTGCACGAGGGACTCCCGGGCGCCCTGGGGGTCGAGCTGCTCGGACTCCAGGAGGTCCGGTCCGTGCGTGGCGTACCAGCGGTAGATCGAGCCGGCCAGCTGCGCTTCGCCGATCCCCTGGGCGAGCGGCTTGCCCATCTCCGTGGCGATGAGTCGTCCCAGTTCCTCGGCGCGGGCCTCGTAGGCGTCGGCGACCCGGGTCAGGGCCGCGGCACGCTGCTGCGCGGGCGTCGTCCGCCAGGTGCTGAACGCCGCGTCCGAGCGGCTGAGGATGTGCTCGACCTGACCGTCGTCGAGCGTGGGGAAGTCCGTCTCGGTGCGTCCTGTGGTCGGGTTGGTCGTCCGATATGTCGCCATGCCCCCACTCTGGGGCCGACCGCCGGGCCGTGTGAAGGGGGCCTCGACCGGCCGGCCGGCCCTTGGCCTCGCGAGGAGTGGGCGTTAGCGTCCTGAGTGACGCCATGAGCGTCACGGACCGATGCCATTCCATGCCACTCACCGACGTCGCGCCATGCGCGTCGAGGAAGGAGGCGGCCATGACTGACGCAGTCGAAGGCGGCCAGGTCACCGGAACGAAGGGCACGGACGACAACCTCATCCCGTCCGCCGAGCAGGCGAAGAGCCTGCTGTCGCGGCGCCTCGGAGCGGAGGTGGATCGCTGATGGCAGCCTGCGACGTCTGCGGCAACGAGTACGACAAGCCGTTCACCATCACCCAGGGGGAGGCACGCGGCGTCTTCGACAGCTTCGAATGCGCCGCCCACGCCATGGCTCCCCGCTGTGGTCACTGCGAGTGTCGGATCCTCGGCCACGGCGTCGAGTCCGTCTCGGGCGCGATGTACTGCTGCGCGCACTGCGCGCGCGAGGCCGGCGCGACGCAGGCCACCGACCGGGTCTGAGCCCCGTCGGAGGCCGCTGACCGGCCGAGCTCCGACCGCCGACGCATTCGGGCGGGCCCCTGTCATGGGGCCCGCCCGAACTCTGCGCGGCCGATGAGGCGACGACGATCAGCCGCGCCCGCTCACCGGGCTCCGCTCACTTCTTGCTCTTCTTCTTTTTCTTCTTCTTGCCGCCCTTCTTGTCGCGCTGATCCATCAGCTCGTCGCGCATGGCGCTGCGGAACTGCTTCGCCGCGACGCCGGACTCCGAGGTCGGCTCGTCGAGCTCGGCGGCCTTCTCCGCGGCCGAGGGCCTGGCCAGCTTGTCCTCGGTCTCCGACTGCTTCAGCGCCTGCTTGCCGGCCTCGCGCAGCGCGGCCTGCCGAGCGCGGTAGGCGCGCACATGGGCCCGATTGGCGCAGTTGCCGAAGTCGCAGAACAGCTTCGAGCGGTTGCGGGTCAGATCGATGATCACGGCGTCGCAGTCGTCGCCGCGGCAGGTGCGCATCCGGCTGGTCTCATCGTTGACCAGCAGGAACTTCAGCGCATCGCCGACGGCGGCGGTGACGACGTCGACCAGCTGGCTGCTCACCGGGATCGGGGCGGCCCGGTACTCCGGCGTCGTGGAGGTCTCGTCGGTGCGCACCAGCTTGGTGCTCACCCCGTCGAGCAGCTCGTTGATCTGCTCGACCGGCCGGCCGCCGGTGATCGGGGCGGCGGACCAGATCTCTCGCAGGGTGTCCCGCAGCTCGATGATGCCGTCCACCTGGGAGCGGTCGAGGCCGGAGGACGGCCACTTCAGCTCAGGGTCCTGGGCGGCGACGAACTTCCTCAGGCTCTCGATGCTGGTGATCTCATCGGGGCTGGGCTTCGCGCTGTGCAGGCCCTCGGCGGTGTTCATCAGATTGACGGCTGCGGTCAGGGTCCGGTTGATCTCTGCGTGGAACATGCAGTTCTCCTGACGGGTCGTGTCGGCGGCCCCGCGGGAACGGTGCGCGGAGACGCCTGGTGCAACAGGTGTCTTCAGTGTAACGAGACACGGCCCTGACGGCATGAGCGAGATGGATATTCTTCGCGACGGTGGTGACTATGACACGCGCCAGTCGCGCGATCCGCGCGCGTCGGACGGCGCATGCCCGCCTCGACTTCAGGAGTCGAAGCGATCATGTACCTTCTGCAACGACCTGCGGATTCCCTGGTCGTTGGCGGCATGGGACCCCGTCATGCCGAGCAGGCGGCGCAGCGGCGCGGGCTGGCCGCGGAAATCGTAGCTCTCTGTGATCCGTGTTACGCCCTGCGACACGGGCTCGAGCTCCCAGCGCCACCGGTGTCCGCCGGGGTGACGCCACTCCACCAGCCGGTCCGTGACGGCGGCGGTGGTGACCATGGTCAGCGCGTAGCGGATGCCCTTCATCCGCATGTCCACGCGGAACCGATCGCCCTCGATCAGCTGACGGGGGCCGATCGCGGTGGAGCGCACCGTGCCCGAGCCGTCCAGCTCGTGGTGGCGGTGCGGGCAGGCGATGACCGCGTAGAGCTCCGAGGCCGACGTGTTCACGGTGATGGACCAGGCGATGATGTGCTCGCCGCGGTCGAGGCGCTGCGGGGACCGACTCATGGACGTCAGTCTAGGCCTCGGCGCTCGTCCGTGTCCCCGCCGGCCGCTCAATGCCGGCGACTCGGCGCTGTCAGGATCGCTTGGCAGAATGGGAGCTCCGAGCGCGCGGCGAGGAAGGGAGGCGCGATGTCCCAGGAGGATGCCGGACGCGGAGTCCGCGGCTGGATGCGGCGGGTCGGACTGCTGCCCGGCGGCTTCGACGGCGACGTCGCCCATGAGCCGCTGCCGGACCCCTCCGACCGGCTGCCCAGCCACGGGTCGGCCCGCCGGCTGGCCGCCGTCGCCGCGGCCGAGGAGGCCGCCCATCCGACGACCACCACGGTCCGTCAGCAGGAGTCGCAGGCGCGGCTGCAGGTGCTCATCGAGTCTCGGGCGGTGCTCAGCGCGATCCTCGGCGGCGTGCTGGGCGTGGTCTCCGGGCTCGTGGTCTTCCCCGGGAGGCACCCCGAGCTCGCCGGCGAGCAGTCCATCCAGTTCTACGCCTCGATCGTCGGCGGCGCGGCCGCCGGCGCGGCCTTCCTGCTGGGCTATTCGCTCAACGCGCGGATGGCGAATCTGTGGCTGGGCCAGCGCCCCAAGGTCCGTCAGCTCCTCGACACCGTCGCGCTGCTCGTCGTGCACTCCTCCATCGCGGTGATGGGTGCGCTGGGCATCTTCCGGGTGTTCCAGGAGGCCTTCGTCGGCCTGCGCGTGGACTACCTGGCCGGTTCGGCGCTGCTGGGCGTCGTCGGCGTCGTCGCCGCATACTTCAGCTTCAACTCCGGCGCGCGGCTCACCGCCTTCTCGGTCTCCTCGCTGCTGGGCATCTTCATGGCCTCCGGGGTGCTGGTCTCGATGCTCTACGCCGAGAACCCCTACTGGTGGCAGGTGATGTTCTCCGAGCTGGGCACCGGCCAGGCCGGGATGACCTCGTTCTGGACCTTCAACACCACGCTGGTGGTCTCCGGGGTCATCATCACCACGCTGACCGCCTTCATCACCCGCGACCTGCGCATCTGGGCCGAGCGGACCCGTTCCCGGCACCAGGAGCGGCTGCGTCGCCGCGAGGAGATCGACCGGGCGCTGCGCGGCCGCGTGGGGGCCTCCGAGCGGCTGCGGATCGCCGTCAGCCGCCATGTGCACACTCCGCGGATCGGGGCGGTGCGCATCGCGATGATCGGGATGGGCATCTCGCTGGCCGGCGTCGGGCTGGTGCCGATCAACTTCCACGATCAGCTGCACTCGACCTTCACCAGCGGCTTCGGCTTCTTCTTCATCGGTCTGCTGGTCGGCCTGCCGTACTGGCTGCCCGGATTCCCGCGGGCGACGTACCTGATGAGCTGGCTGGCCGCCGGCGGGCTGATCTTCGCGATCACGCTCTGGAAGCCGATCGGCTACTACAACCTCACCTCGCTGGAGCTCATCGCCGCCGGCGTGCTGTTCTTCTGGCTGATCGTGTTCATCCGCACCGTCGCCGCGGTCGCCGAGATCCCCGGCGCACCGGGAGTGCCGGCGCTGTTCGGCGGGTCGGCGGCCTCGCCGGCCGGGCGGGGCTGACTCGGCGCCGGGAGCCGGATCAGCCGCGGTGCAGCGGCCACTGCGCGCCGATGAGGTGGCAGCCGACGACGGCGGCGAGCGTGGCGGCGACGACGGCGAGGTCCAGCCCGGTCACGCGCAGCGAGGCCAGGCGGATCGCACGTGCCCGCGGGTCGATCGTCGCCGCGGTGAACCCGCGAGCCTCCAGGGCCTCCACCGTCGTGCGCACCGACTTCGCGGTGTTGAGGAAGATCGGGTAGAAGGCCCGCACCACCAGCGTCGCCCAGTGCACCAGATGCCGCCACCCCAGCACCCCGCCGCGGGAGGGCGCGGGCTCGCGCAGCCGGGCGCTCTCCAGCACGGTGGAGAACTCCTCGACGAGGATCGGCATCATCCGGTATCCGTAGCTGACGGCGAAGGCCGCCGTCGCCGGCATGCGCAGCGCCAGCAGCGCGTCGGAGAGCTTCTCGGGATCCAGCGAGACGAAGGCGGCCAGACTGGCCAGCGAGACGACGCCGAGCTTGAGGGTGACCTCGGTCAGCGCCAGGACGGTGTCGAGGTCGCCGTCGAAGAACAGCGCGGCCACCGCCAGGTAGACCATCTCGGAGATGAGCCCGATGACGAAGAGTCCCAGCACCAGCGGACCGACGCGGGCCAGCACGACGAAGACCGCGGCGAGGACGAACAGCGCGCCGAGCGTGGTCAGGTTGTGGGTGAACCACGGCGCCAGGGCGAGCAGGGCGTACCAGCCCAGGACCACGCGCGGGTCCATACGGGCGACGAGTCCGCCGCGGGTGGCGTAGGCGGTGCGGATCAGCTCCAGCTTGATCCACTCCACCGAGAGCACATCGTGGGTGGTGCGGGTCAGCGCCATGCGGGGGCCTCCTCGGTGCGGTCGGCGGTCGGCTCGGTGCGGTCGGCGCAGGCGTCCAGCAGCTCCGCGACGCTCAACGGCGGCGGCTCCATGCCCAGCGCCAGCCCCAGCTCGACGACCTGCGGCGGCACCAGTCGGGCCCGCCGCATGATCTCGGGGCTGGCGAAGAGCTCCGCCGGGGCCATGTCGGCCAGCACGCGTCCGTGCTCCAGGGCGATCACCCGGGTGGCCCATTCGGCGACCAGGTGCATGTCGTGGGTGGCGACGACCGAGCAGGCGATGTCGTCGGAGAGCTCGTCGAGCATGGTGATCACGTCGTCGCGGCTGGCGACGTCCAGCGAGGCGGTGGGTTCGTCGAGCAGCAGCAGGCTCGGGCGCATGGCCAGCCCGATCCCCAGGGTCGCGCGGCGCTGCTGTCCTCCGGAGAGCGTGCGGCCGTCGCGGTCGGAGAGCTGCTCCAGCCGCACACGCCGCAGGATGCGATCGACCAGCTGCTCGGCGTCGTCGACGCCGCGGCCGCGCGGGAAGAGCGCGACGTCGGCGCGCACGGAGTCCTTCAGGAACATCCGTTCCGGCCGCTGGTCCAGATAGCAGGCCTGGTCGGCCAGCCGACGGGCGCTCCGCGAGCGGGTGCTGATCCCCTCCAGCAGGATCTCGCCGGCGCGTGGGACGGCGATGCCGGCCAGCAGCTTCATCAATGTGGTCTTGCCCGCTCCGTTGCCGCCGATCAGCGCGACGCGGTCGCCGGCATGCAGCTGCAGGTCGAGATCGTCGAGCACCGGCCGCAGCTCCCCGCGCACGCCGCGGTGGGCGTGGCGGATCCCCTCGGCGACGACGACGGAGCGCTCGCCGGTCGCGGGACGATCCCGCGGCGCCGTCGCCGTCGTCGCCGTCGTCGTCGCCGGGTCGGGGTACGGGGCCCGGCGGTGCTCGCTCAGCATCGCGGCGGCGTCGGCGACCGACTGTGGAACCTGCGGCAGCCCCAGCCGGGCGGCGGCGTCGACGATCTGCGGCGCCGGGATGCCGTGGCGGCTCAGCTCGTCCGCCCGGGCCAGGGCCTGGTCGGTCGGCAGGTGCCAGACCGGGGATCCGTCGCTCATCAGCAGCACCGATCGGGCGTGGGCGGCGATGAACTCGGCGTGGTGCTCGATGGTGATGACCGTCAGTCCGTGATCGCGGTTCAATGCCGTGAGTCGGCGATAGACCTCCTCGGCCGCCGCCGGGTCGAGCTCGGCGACCGGCTCGTCGACGACGATGACCTCCGGGCGCAGCGCGAGCACGGAGGCCAGGGCCACCAGATGGGACTGGCCGCCGGAGAGCTGCCAGACGAACTTCTCGGCCAGGTGCTCGATGCCGACCATCTCCAGCGCCTCGGCGGTGCGCTCGGCGTGGTCCGGGCGACCGAAGTTCACCGGCCCGAAGGAGACCTCGTCGCGCACGGTGGGACGGACCAGCTGGTTCTGGAAGTCCTGATAGACGTAGCCGACGGTCTGCGAGAGCTCCGCCACCGAGGAGGTGAAGGTGTCCTGTCCGTCCACGGTCACCCGGCCGGCGAACTCTCCGGACCAGTAGTGCGGCACCAGGCCGTTGAAGGTCTTGCACAGCGTGGTCTTGCCGGAGCCGTTGCCGCCGACGACGGCGACGAAGTCGCCGCGCTCGATCCGCAGGTCCACGTTGCGCAGCGTGTCGGTCGGGGCGCCGGGGTAGCGGAAGCTCAGCGCCTCGGCCGCGATGATCGGCGCGCTCATGCCGCGTCCTCGTCCCGGAGGGTCGAGGTGGCCGCGGCACGACGCCGGTGCACGGCGAAGAGGACCGCGGCGATCGTCAGCAGCACCGCGGCGGCGCCGGCGCTGATCCACAGGAAGGAGGCGTCGAGCTCGGCATCGAGGGCGCCCGGCGACATGTCGACCTCCTCGAGGAACGCGAAGAAGAAGGAGCCGGCTCCGGCCAGCACGGCGACCACCACGAACCAGGTCGCTCGCGGCGCCGAGCCGGGGACGGGGCGGCCGGGCTCGCGCGGCTGCAGACCGAGCAGCGGCTCGAGGCGCCCGTGCAGCTGCGGCACCAGCCACAGGGCGGGGACGACGCCGAAGAGCACCCCGGACATCAGCAGGTCGACGACGAATCCGATGCCCTCCAGCAGCAGGATCGACTCGGGCAGTCCGGCGACCAGCTCGGCCTCCTCGACGCCGACCCAGACCTTGGCGAGGTCGACCGCCGCGGAGAGGAGCTTGTCGATGCCGACCACCAGCAGCGCGCCGAGGACGAGCTGGACCCTGCTGCGCGGGTTCCGGATCAGCGAGCCGGCGATGAACACCGCCAGGAACATCTGGATGAAGCCCTCGACCTCGGCGAGTCCGGAGAAGTCGCCCATCAGCAGGTCGGTGAACACGATCTCGCCCAGCGGGGCGCCGAGGGCCACCCAGAAGGGTGAGAGCAGCGCGGCCAGCGTCAGCGGGATGAAGACGAAGTAGCTGACCGAGATCTCGACCGGGCCGAGACTGACGTCCGGAATGACCTCCAGCAGGATGTTGGAGAGGCCGAACAGGCTCATGGAGAGCACGAAGATCATCAGGTTCTGCGACGTCGAGGACGTCGGACCGGCGGTGCCGCGCAGCGTGCCGCGGCGGGCGTCGTACGTGGTGGTCATGGGATTCTCCTCCGGAGATGCGCGGGGACGGGCGGTGCGGTGCGGGACGGACAGCATGTGGGGCGGGCGGTCGTGCGGCGGACGAGGTCCTGTGGGGCGGCGCCCCGGCAGGCCTCAGGCGGCGCGGGCCGGCGTCCCGAGGAGGGCGATCAGCTCGTCGGCCTCGGCGACCACGTCGGTGGCCAGTCCTTCGGCGAGGGCGGCGTCGAGGGCCGCGTCCTCGGTGGAGCCGCCGCGGACCAGGACTCTGCGGCCGATGCCGCAGGCCCGGGCGGCGACGGCGTCGTTCTGCGGCTTGTCGCCGTAGAAGATGCTGCGCGACGGATCGGCGTCGGCGAGCTGGAGCGCCTCGCGGACCATGGCGGAATCCGGCTTCCTCCACCCGGCCTCGTCGGAGCAGACGCTGGCCGCGATCAGATGGTCGATCCCGTGGGCGGCGCAGGCGGAGCGCACGGATCGGCCGCTGACGGTGTTGGAGACGACCACGACCGGTCGACCGGCCTGGAAGCACTCCTCCAGCAGGGCCCGCACGCCCCGGCGCAGCAGTCGTCGCGACTTGGCCGCGCCCCAGCGGGCCATCAGGTCCGTGGCCTCGGCGGCGAGGAGGGCGCGGCGGCGCGCCGACAGTTCGGCGCCGAACCAGGCGTGCCAGAAGGTCCGCGGGGAGATCTCCTGGAGGGGGTCCCGTCGTTTGGCGGACTTGTGCTCGGCTCGGGCGGCGGTGAGCCGCTCCAGGACCCCGGCGCGGCCGAGCGGAGGCTCAGGTGCCCGGTGGTCGAGCAGTCGGGTCAGGTGGCCCAGCATCTGCTCCAGCGCCTCGGGATCCGGGGCGGAGGTGGAGATCACCCCGCCGTGGTCGATGAGCAGGGCCCCGCGGGACGGCGTGGCCGCACTGTCGACCTCGTCGACGGCGTCGCCGTCGCCGCCGCCCGTGGAGTTCGACGCGGGAGGGCCCGCAGTCGTCGGGGCGGCGTCGAGGGTCTCGCGCAGCGCAGTCGCGAGCTCGGCCGGGGTCTCCAGCACCGCGTCGGCCTGATCGGCGACGGCGAAGGGCGGGTGGTCGGTGTGATGGCTGCGGGTGAGCACGACGACGCCGGCGCCGGCGCGTCGACCGGCGACGACGTCGCGATCCTGTGTGTCGCCGACGTACCAGCAGCGTTCCGGTGCGGTGCCCAGCGCCTCGGCGGCGAGCTCGATCAGCCCCGGGTGGGGCTTCCGCAGGCCGATCTCGTCGGAGTAGCACTGCACGGCGATCCGGTCGGCGAGCCCGAGCTGGTCGAGCAGCATCCGGTGGCTGCGGCCGGAGTGGGCGTTGGACACGACCCCGACGGGCAGGCCTCGGGAATCGGCGAGATCGAGCAGCTCCTCGACGCCCGGTCGCAGGTCATGGGCGGAGAGGGTGCAGGTGACCTCGGCCAGCACCTCGTCGGCTTCGACGGTGAGCAGCGTGCGCGCCGGCGTCGGCAGATCGGCGGCCAGGAAATCGGCGACGACCTCGCGGGGGCTCATCTCCTGCGGCGCAGGGCGTCGGCTCTGGGCGTGCTTCCAGTGCTTCAGTGCGGTCAGCGCCGCGTCCAACGAGCGGCGGATCTCCCGCGCGTCGGCGGGGAGCAGCGCCCGGCGGAGCCGCTCGGTGAGCAGTCCGGCCAGTCGGTCCCGACCGTCGGGGTGCTTGCGGGTCTCGACGATGACGCCGCCGAAGTCCAGCAGCAGCGCTTCCGGAACGTTCCGGAGGAGGGGTTCGATGGTCATGTCGTCGACAGTAGGCCGATCACGTGGCATCCGGGACAACCGCAGGTGACGACGACTGGAACGTTCCGGAACGTCGGCGACGATCCCTCCGCCGCCCGCGCCGCAGTGGTAGAACGGAGGGTGATGCCTCCGGAGTCAGCCCGCCCCACGATCATCGACGTCGCCCGCGCCGCAGGGGTCTCGAAGTCTCAGGTCTCGGCCGCCCTGCGCGGCGACTCCGGCGTCAGCGGCGAAAGCCGCGACCGCGTCCTCGCGGCCGCGGAGCGGCTGGGCTATCGGAAGAACGGCTGGGCCCAGCGGCTGGTCAGCGGGCGCAGTCAGCTGATCGGCGTGCTGCTCACCGACCTGCGCAATGCGTACCACACCGACATCGTCAACGGGATCGAGGACGCCGCCGCCGAGGCCGGCCTGGGCGTGCTGCTGCGCCACGGCCGACGGGACCGGGCGCTGCTGCATCGGCACCTCGACGAGCTGGTGGACCTCGGCGTCGACGGCGTCATCGCCGTCACCTCGCACCTGCCGCCGGAGGACCTCGCCGCGGCGTCCGCGCGGGCGCCGATGGTCGTGGTCGGCCGTCCGGTCGGCGTCCCCGACGGCGTCGGGCAGGTGCGCAACGACGACGCGGCCGGCGCCCGGCTGGCGACGGCGCATCTGCAGTCGCTGGGGCACCGGCGGATCGCGATGCTCCGCGGTTCGGATCGGCCGGCCGCCTCGGCGCGCCGCGACGCCTGGCGGGAGGAGATGGCGGCCGCCGGCGTCGTCGCCCAGGAGTTCGACGCCCGCGACCGCGGCGTCGAGCGGCTGCTGGCGGCCGTCGGCGCCGGGGAGGGGCCGACGGCGGTCTTCGCCTCCAACGACCGGATCGCAGCCGGTCTGCTCGGCGAGGCGCTGGACCGGGGGCTGGCGGCGCCGGAGGATCTCGCCGTCGTCGGATATGACAACACCGAGCTCGCCGGTCTGCTGCGTCCCGGGCTGACCAGCGTCGATCAGCCGCGCGGGGCGATGGGGCGAGCGGCGATGGCCCAGCTGGGCGAGCTGCTGGCCGGACGCGGCGTCCAGACCGAGGTGGCCGCGCCGTCGCTGGTGGTGCGCGCCTCGACGGTCGCGGGGCGGTGAACCGGCCCGGAGCGGAGCGTCGGGAACGGGAGGCACCTCTGCCCGGGCAGACTGGGGGCATGCCGACGGATGAGCAGTCCGGCGACGACGTCGCCTCCGCCTACGACGCCCGCGCCGCCGAGTACATCGCGCGGCTCGGCTCGCTGGAGCAGATGGCGGCCGAGGATCGCGCGCTGATCACCCGCTGGCGGGATGCGACCCGCGGGCCGATGCTCGACGTCGGCTGCGGACCCGGCCACTGGACGGCGCTGCTGGCCGAGGGCGGCCGCGAGGTGCTCGGCGTCGACGTCTCGGCGGAGATGATCGCCGCGGCGCGCTCGCAGTGGGAGGCGCCGGAGTTCCTGCAGAGCGACGCCGCCGCGCTGCCGGCTGCGACGGCCCGCTGAGCAACGATGTCCCGATCCGAGTCATATCTCGGCCCGTCACGCGCTGAGATATGACTCGGATCGGGACGTCGTTCGCCGTGTCCGTCCGGCGCCGACTGCGGCCCCGTCGTCCTCGGCGCCGAGGCCGACTAGAGTCGGGGCATGACCCAGCGCAGCGTCGCCGTCGTCGGCTCCGGCCCCAACGGGCTCACCGCGGCCTGCGTGCTCGCGCGCGCCGGGTGGGAGGTCACCGTCCACGAGGCCGCCGCGGTGCCGGGCGGAGCGATGCGCTCGCAGCGGCTGCTGAGCGACGACGTCGTCAGCGACCTCGGCGCCAGCGTCCACCCGATCGGCGCGGCCTCGCCGGCCTTCGCCGCCCTGGACCTGGCCTCCCACGGCCTCGAATGGGTCCATGCGCCGATCCCCGCCGCGCATGCGCTCGACGACGAACCTCCCGCTCTGCTGCACGATTCGCTGCAGCAGACCGCCGCCGCCCTCGGCGAGGACGCCGGCATCTGGCGGCTGCTGATGGGCGGGCCCGCGCGGCGCTGGGACTCCATCGCCGACTCGGCCTTCGGTCCGCCGTTCTCCACGCTGGACGAGATCTGCGACCAGCTGCGCAGCAACGACCCGCACGGCACCGCCCGGCTGGCGGCGATGGCCTCGCTGGGCGCCCGCGGCGCCTGGCCGGCGTCGGCGGTGCTGCGGCTCTTCGGCACCGAGCGGGCGAAGGCGCTCTTCGCCGGGCTCGCCGCCCACTCGACGGCCCCCTTCCATCAGCCGCTGACCGGGGCGTTCGGGGTGCTCTTCGGCGCGGCGGCGCACAGCACCGGCTGGCCGGTCGCCCGCGGCGGCTCCCAGGCGATCGTCGACGCGCTGCTCGCCGAGCTCGCCGGACACGGCGGCCGCGTGGAGACCGACATGCGCGTCACCGGCGTCAGCGAGGTCAGCGTCGGTTCGCTGCCCGGTGCCCCGACAGTGCCGACGACGGCGCCGGCCGGGCCCCGGCCGCGTCGGGTTGAAGGCGTCGACTCAGCCGGACGCGAGCGCAGCGGTCGGCCCGTCGACGTCGTGCTGCTGGACCTCGACACCCGGCAGCTGCTGGACCTGGAGGGGCTGGCGCTGCCGACAGCGCGCCGTCGTGCGCTGCGCCGCTGGACGCACGGGCCCGGGATCGTGAAGATCGATCTGCTGCTCGACGGCGAGATCCCCTGGAGGCATCCGGAGCTGGGCCGCGCTTCGACCGTCCATCTGGGCGGCTCGGGCGCACAGATCGCCGGCTCCGAGGCCGCCGCCTCCCGCGGCGTGCTGGCCAGCAGGCCCTATGTGCTGCTGGCCCAGCCGAGCGCGGCCGATGCGACGCGCGCCCCGGCCGGTCAGTCGGTGGCCTGGGCGTACGCCCATGTGCCGCACGGGCTCTCCGGGCGCGGCGTCGAGCGGGCGGCCGCGGCGATCCGCGCGGAGATCGAGTCCCAGGCCCCGGGCTTCGGGGCTCGGGTGCTGGCCGAGCAGGTCTGGTCCCCGCAGGATCTGCAGTCCATGGACGCGAACCTGGTCGGCGGCTCGATCAGCGGGGGAGTGCCGACGCTGCCGCAGTTCCTGGCCCGGCCGACGGCCGGCGCGCCGTACACCACCGGTGTGGACGGTGTGTATCTCTGCTCGTCCTCGACGCCTCCCGGCGGCGGCGCCCACGGGATGAACGGCTGGCACGCCGCGCACGCGGCGCTGCAGCGGCACGGCTGAGAGGCGTTCGGCCGGGGTCAGACGCCCCGGTTCAGCCGCCGAAGGCCAGCAGCCCGGCGACCACCAGCATCGTGACCCCGACGCCGATGTCGATGATCTGCCAGGTGCGCGGCCGATTCAAGACCGGAGCCAGGGCCCGGCCGCCGTAGGCCAGCAGCAGGAACCAGGAGAGCGAGCCCAGCACCGCCCCGGCGGAGAAGATCCACTTCTCGGAGCCGAAGCTGGTGGCCATCGACCCGATGACCACCATGGTGTCGACCCAGGCGTGCGGGTTGAGCAGGCTGACCATCAGGCCGGCGGCGACCACCGAGAGGACCGGAGAGAGGGAACGCGCCGGGGCCTTCCCGGATTCGTCGGAGGACGGCGAGGTCAGTCGCACCGTCCGGGTCTGTGTCGTGGTGGTGCCCGGCGTCGCGTCCGGATCGGCGGATCCGGCGACGACGGCGGGCTCGCGGTCCGTGCCGCGCTCGCCGTCGGTCCGGGACCGGCCGGCCTCCGACGCGCCCGCCTCCGGTTCCTCGACAGTCAGTCCCTGGTCGGCGGTGCGGGCGGAGGCGAAGGAGCGCACGGCGAACCACACCAGGTAGGTCACGCCGAGCCAGCGGACGATCTCCATCAGCCACGGCGTGTGGTCCAGGACGGTGCCCACACCGAGGGTGCCCAGTCCGATGAGGATCAGGTCGCCGATGAGGCAGACGAGCACCGCCGTGCCCACGCGGTCGCGGCGCAGGCCCTGGCGCAGCAGCCAGGCACTCTGCGCGCCGATCGCCATGATCAGGGCCAGGCAGGTGAAGAATCCGGTCAGCAGGGTCGTCATGGACTCCATCCTCCTCAGCCGAGTGCATCCGCACCAGCGCATGATTCTTCACTGTCCGAAGCATCGCTTCAGATAGGATGACGGCGAGCCGCTCCGGTGACGAGCCCCCGGGGCGGACCGCGCGATCGAGGGGGGCGAGCATGAACACCGACCATCTGCGAGCCTTCGTCACCGCCGTCGACGAGGGCACCTTCGAGGCCGCCTCAGCGCTGCTGGGGATCTCCGGCTCGGCGTTCTCCCAGCGGGTCAAGGCCCTGGAGAAGGAGGTCGGGCAGGTGCTGCTCACCCGCACAGTGCCGGTGCGTCCCACCGAGGCCGGAGCCGCACTGCTGCGCACCGCGCGTCAGATGACGCTGCTGGAGGACGAGGCCCGACGCAGTCTGGGCTTCCGCGACGCCGGCGACGAGGTCATCACGCTGTCGGCGGCGGTCAACGCCGACTCGCTCTACACCTGGTTCCAGCGGGTGCTGCAGGAGGCGGCGACCTGGGACGACGTCGAGCTGCACCTGCACGCCGAGGATCAGGAGCACACCCATGAGCTGCTGCGCGGGGGCACCGTCTCCGCGGCGGTGACCGAGACGCCGACCCCGGTCTCCGGCTGTCGGGCGACGGTGCTGGGGACCATGCGCTACTGGCCGGTGGCCAGCGCGGAGCTGCTGGATCGGCACCGCGGCGGCGACGGCGTCGTCGACTGGGCGCGCGTGCCGCAGGTGGACTACAGCATCCGCGACTCGCTGCAGCGCAGCGGACTGCGGCGTCTCGGCGTCTCCCCGCGGGTGACGCATCTGATCCCCTCGGTGGAGGCCTACAACGCCGCCGTCGCCCACGGGCTGGGCTGGGGGATGATCCCCGAGGGGATGATGCCGGCCGGCGTGATGGAGGGCGAGCATCCGGATCTGGTGCTCGTCGAGGAGATCGGACCGACCGAGGCGCATCTGCACTGGCAGCGCTGGACCACCGGCACTCCGGCGCTGGACCGACTCACCGAGACGGTGCGGCGCGCCGCGGCGCGCATGGCCTGAGGTGCGGCGGGTTCGACGGTCGCGGGCCTGTCGCGGGCCTGTCGTGGAGCTCCTGGTGTCCCCGAGTTCTCGCAGGATCCCCGTGCTCTATCACGATGATCCTGCGAAACCTCAGGGACGATGGATCGACGGCGGCGCGCCGAGGGGCAGATCCTCCGCCGGCGCGCCGCCGTCGTCGCGGGGCGGCGCCGGATCAGCGCCGCGTCATGGTGCGCTCAGCCGCGGGCCGGCGAGCCCGCCGGAGCCGAGGCACGACGACCGCCCTGGTCGCCCTGACCGCGTCCGCCGCGACGTCCGCGGGACGATCCCCGTCCTGCGCCCTGGCCGGCCGGCGTGCCGGAGTTCTGCCCGGAGCTCCGGGCGCCGCGGGACTGGCCCGAGCCCTGTCCCTGACCCGAGCTCTGGCCGGAGCCGCGCTCCGATCCACGGCCACGGCCCTTCCCGGAGGACCCGCGCGAGCCGCCCCGCGAGCCGCCGGAGCCGTTCCGCGAGCCCTTCTGTCCGCCGTTCTGCCCGCCCTTCGGCGCGCCGCCGGAGGCGCCGCGGGGCGCGGGCTCCACGTGCGCGGCCTGCTCGCCCACCAGTTCGGCGACGGCGGTCGAGTCTGGGGTGACGGAGACGGGCTTCGCGTCGATCGCGGCCTTGCGCAGCAGCTGCTCGGTGTCGCGGCGCTGCTCGGGCAGCATCACCGTGACGACGTCGCCGGCGCTGCCGGCGCGGGCGGTGCGGCCCGAGCGGTGCAGGTACGCCTTGTGCTCGGCCGGCGGGTCCACGTGGACGACCAGCTCGATCGCGTCGACGTGCACACCGCGGGCGGCGACGTCGGTGGCCACCAGCACCTGCACGTCGCCCTGGCCGAAGGCGGCCAGGCTGCGGTCGCGCTGGTTCTGCGAGAGGTTGCCGTGCAGATCCACTGCAGGGATGCCCTGGGTGGTCAGCTGCTTGGCCAGGCGCTTGGCCTGGTGCTTGGTGCGGGTGAACAGCAGTCGCTTGCCGCGGCCGGAGGCCAGCGCCTGGACCAGCGGCTTCTTGTCGTCGGCGGAGACCTCGAAGACGTGGTGGGTCATCGCCGAGACGTGCGAGGTCGGGTCGTCGACCGAGTGCAGCACCTCGTCGTGGAGGAACCGGCGGACGAGCTTGTCGACCTCCTTGTCCAGCGTGGCGGAGAAGAACAGCCGCTGACCGGTGTCCGGAGTCTGCGCCAGGATCCGCGTGACGCCCGGCAGGAAGCCGAGGTCGGCCATGTGGTCGGCCTCGTCGAGGACGGTGACCTCGACGTCGCCCAGGCTCAGTTCGCCCTGGCCGAGCAGGTCCTCCAGACGGCCGGGGCAGGCGACGACGACGTCGACGCCGCGGGCCAGCGCATCGGTCTGCCGCTTCTGGTTCACCCCGCCGTAGATGGTGGTGGTGCGCATGCCGTAGGCCTCGGCCAGCGGGGCCAGGGCCTCGGCGATCTGGGTGGCCAGCTCGCGGGTGGGGGCGAGCACCAGGCCGCGGGGACGGCGCGGGGCCGCGGGGCCGGCGCCGGAGGCGGCCAGGCGGGCGGCCAGCGGGATGGAGAAGGCCAGCGTCTTGCCGGAGCCGGTCTTGCCGCGGCCGAGGACGTCCCGGCCGTCGAGCGTGTCCGGCAGGGTGTCCTGCTGGATGGGGAAGGCGGAGGTCTTGCCGGCCGCGTCCAGGACCTGCACCAGCGGTGCGGGCACGCCCAGGGCGGCGAAGGTGGTGGTCTGCGAAGTCGTGATGAGGGACCTTTCGAAGGGCCGGCGCGCGGCTCGCCGTCTCAGGGCGGCGCGCGGATCCGGCACGGTGGCGGGAGCACGGTGTGGTGCTCTCTTCTCGCCGAGTGAGAAGCTTCCGAGCCCGGGCCGGCGGAATGCCGGCGGCGTCGGGCGGGGCGTCCAGTCGACGCAGGGGACCCGGGGCGGGTCCGCAGGTTCGACCAGTCTACCTGCTCGAGGCGAATCCGCCGGCATCGGTGTCCGCGGAGGGCCTCGGCGAGCAGGACCGATCATCGGAGCACGGGCGCCGCCCTCGAATTTCAAATTTCAAGGAATGGCGGCCGGGACGCGGCTGTTGAGGCGGTCATGAGCATCAGCACAGAGCGCCACCACGACCAGTTCGAACTGGGCCTGCACACCTTCGGCGACGTCACCGCCTCCGCCGACGGCTCGCGGACCCTGACCCAGCCGGAGGTCCTGCGCAACGTCCTCGCCGAGGCGCGCATGGCCGACGAGACCGGCGTCGACGTCCTCGGCGTCGGAGAGCACCATCGCCCCGACTATGCGATCTCCTCGCCCGACGTCGTCCTCTCCGCCGTCGGCGCGGCCACCGAGCGGCTCAAGCTCATCTCCGCGGTCACGGTGCTCTCCTCCGACGACCCGGTCCGGGTCTACCAGCGCTTCGCGACCATCGACGGGCTCACCGGCGGGCGCGCCGAAGTCTCGCTCGGCCGCGGCTCCTTCATCGAGTCCTACGGTCTCTTCGGCTACGAGCTCTCCGACTACGAGCGGCTCTTCGAGGAGAAGCTCGATCTCTTCGCCCGACTGCGCTCCGAGGGGCCGGTGTCCTGGGAGGGGACGATGCGCCCGGCGCTGAAAGATCAGCAGATCTACCCGAAGACCGCCCATGAGCACGGGCTGCCCGCCTGGGTCGCCGTCGGCGGCACTCCGGCCTCGGCGGTCCGCGCCGCCCGGCACGGACTCGGTCTGGAGCTGGCGGTCATCGGGGGCGCCCCGCAGCGCTTCCGCCCGCTGGTCGAGCTCTACCACCGCGCGCTCGGCGAGTTCGGCTTCGCGGACGATCGTCGAGTGGCGATGCACTCCCACGGCTTCGTCGCCGACACCGACGACGAGGCTCGCGAGATCTTCTACCCGTCCTGGGCCGACACCATGGCCCAGCTCGGCCGGGAGCGCGGCTGGGGCGGCGGCCGGCCGGGCCGTGACCAGTTCGCCGAGGAGGTCGAGCACGGCTCGCTCTACGTCGGCTCGCCGGAGACGGTCGCGCGCAAGATCGTGCGCTCGCAGAAGCTCCTGGGCATCTCGCGCTTCGGCCTGAAGTACGGCAACGGTTCGCTCGCCCACGAGCACATGCTGCGCGCCGTCGAGCTCTACGGCTCGAAGGTCAGGCCGCTGGTGCTGGACATGCTCTCCGAGTCCTGAGCGGTCGGCGGCGCCTCGAGGGGCGGTCCGGGCACTGCCGGGCCGAGGTCCGACGTCGCGCCGTCCGGTGCGCTCTCCGGCGGGGCTGGCTAGGATGGTGGCGTCGTCAGCACCGTCGTCCGGCGTGATCCTCGCGATCGGCCCGGGAGGGAGGAACGTGTCCGTGGAGCATGAGCAGCCGGAGTCGAACGGCTCGTCGTCCCGGGAGGACGTCGGACGGTCCGGGGAGGAGCGCGCCGAGGAGGCGGTGGAGGAGAGCTCGCTGCGCGGCGGGCGGGTCACCATCATCTCCGACCCGGGACGCACGTCCTACCTGGTCCGGCGCCTGCTGCGGCGCGGACCGCAGCAGTGGGGCGAGGAGCACGAGATCACCCATCGGCAGAAGCGGCTGCCGCTGCGCTCCGACGGGACCCTCGACGTCGACGTCGCCCAGGAGTGGGCGCGCGAGGAGAGCGCGTCGATGACGGTGGTCATCACCGAGATCCCGCGGATCGGCGCCAGCGGGCCGAAGTCGGCGGAGCTGCACTTCTCGGAGCGGCTGGCGGTCATCTCCCTGCCGGTGCAGGGGCCGGTGCGCGTGCTGCACGGGCTGCGGCACGAGCTCGACCGCGCCCTGGTCACGCTGCGCCGGCACTCTCTCGACCCCGTGGAGCACCTGCGCGTCGGCTGGCGACTGGAGCAGGACGGCGAGCGGGACTCCGCCTACATCACCCCGCGCTTCACCTGGCCGGCCCGCGTCTGGATGACGCTGGGCATCGCGGTGAGCAACGAGCCGCTGCTCTCGCTGCCGAAGCTCTCCGGAGTCTTCGCCGCGGCCAGCGCCACCGGGGCCTTCGGCGTCTTCTACGGCTCGATCTGGGGGATCGCCGAGGCGCTGCCCAGCTGGCGGCTGGCGGTCATCACGGTGCTGGCGGTCCTCGGTCTCGTGCTGTGGCTGATGCTGCGCAACCGCCTCTGGGACGGTCCCGGTTCGGCCGGCGGCCGCCGGCTGGCGGCGATGTACTCCGTGGCCACGGTGCTCAGCCTGCTGGTCAGCGTCGCTGTGCTCTACCTGCTGCTCTTCGCCGGGATCCTGACGATCTCGCTGCTGCTGATCGATCCGACGTATATGGCACAGACTCAGGAAGGGCTGGACGGCACGCTGATGAACTACGTCGACATCGCCTGGCTGGCGGCCTCGATGGGCACCGTCGCCGGGGCGGTCGGGTCGAACTTCGACCCGGAGACCGATCTGGAGAACCTCACCCAGGGCAGCCGCGAGCAGCTCCGCTACCCGCGCGACGCCGAGCAGCGCTGACGACGGCCGTGCGGCCGGAGCGGTGCCGGGCCGTCAGGCGATGAGGCGCAGCAGGCCGACGCCCAGCAGGGCGAAGCCGGTGCCCCAGAGGATCACCGAGACCAGCATCCAGGCCATCACCGCACGCCGGTTCGCGCCGAAGGAGACCATCAGCGGCGCGGTGATCTGGCTCGGCAGCGCCAGCGGCCCCAGGATGCTCACTCCGGGGACGCCGAAGCGGTCGAAGATCTTCTGCACCCGTTCACGCTTCGGCGAGTCGGTCGTCGTGCGGTCGGGGTCGCGGCGGTGCAGGATCGCGGTGCGCACCCAGTGGGCCAGATACACGACGACGATCAGCGAGAGCATGTTGCCCACTGTCGCCGTCGCCACCGCGACCGCCGGATGCAGGCCGACGATCACGCCGATGGGCGCACCGAAGTAGGACTCCACGAAGGGGATCGCGGAGATGAGGACGATGCCCAGCCACTGCAGGGCGTCGGGCAGCGAATCGGCCCAGCGCTGCAGCTGGCCGATCCAGTGGTCCTCGGGCAGGCTGGCGGACTGGGCGGCCAGCAGGGCGTCGGCGGAGAGCAGCTCGATCATGGGGTCCATCCTGACCGAGCACTGAGTCGGCGCCATCAGCCCGAAGGCTGATTCCGCGCCGACGTGACCGGCTTGGTCGTCAGTCCTCCTCCGCCCAGCGGCGGTAGAGCGCGGGTCGGCGGTCGTTCAGGTACCAGGGGCCGTCCGGGTCCTGCTGAGGGGTGATGCGCCCGCGGGCGGGGCCGACCTCGGCGACCAGCAGCTCCGGCTCGCTTCCGGCGCGGGCCGGCGTGATCTCTCCGGCGCGCATCGCCGGTTCGGGACCTGCCTCGAGGCGCGGCGCCGGGGCGCCGTCGGGGCCGGCGATGACGCTCTCGCCGTCGAAGACCAGCCCCTCCTCGGCTCCGCAGTGATTGGCGTAGGCGACGGTGATCCCGTTCTCGACGGCCCGCGCCGGCACCAGCGTGCGCGCCACGGTCGGGCAGCCCGCCAGCGCGGTCGGGACCAGCACGACGTCGGCCCCGCGGACGGCCAGATCGCGCACCGTCTCGGGGAACTCGACTTCATAGCAGATCAGCAGTCCCAGGGTCAGACCGCCGAGCTTGACCAGGGGCGGCCGCGCCTGACCGGGGCTGAAGGCCTCCTGCTCGGCGGGGCCGAAGAGGTGGGTCTTCGTGTGGACGGCACGGACCGCTCCCGCGTCGTCGACCAGCGTCGCGGTGATCCCGCGGCGCGGGTCGGCGTGCGAGGGGAGGCTGTGCACCAGGGCGACGCCGTGGCGCCGGGCGATCGCCGCCAGGCGCGCGGCGGCGTCGTCGATCACGGCGTCGGCGAGCTCGGTGCGGATCCGCGCCGGGGCGTAGCCGACCGGGAAGAGCTCCGGGGTGAGCAGCAGCTCGGCGCCGCGGGCGGCGGCGTCGGCCGCGGCGGCGTCGACGACGGCCAGGTCGTGGTCGACGTCGAGCGGGACGGCGGCGGCCTGCAGCAGAGCGATGCGCATCCTGCCAGTCTGGCGCGCCGGCGGTCGGACGGCAACGACGACTGCGGAGAGCAGGTCCGGCGGATCGAGATGGACACGAATGTGACTCTTGACACGGTGACGCCTCTCGTTGATAGTTGATCGCACCTGTTCATTTCTGTGTGAATCGTCGGGCGAGGGGCCCTGACCAGGCGGGAGGACTGTCGATGACGTGTACGGCGACCGGCTCGCCGCGACGGGGACGCGCATGAAGGCCCGACCGCGCCCGCCGCTGACCCGACGCGGGCTGCTCCGCGGCGGGCTGGGTCTGGGGGTCGGCGCCGGTGCGGCCGCGCTGGCCGGCTGCTCGGTGCCGGGGACCTCCTCGGTGAACGCCGAGCCGACGATCCCGGCCGCCGACTCGGGAGAGACTGTCACGCTGACCTGCTGGGCCTGGCTGAAGGAGCTGCAGGCCGTCGCCGACCTCTGGAACGCGGAGAACCCCCGGGTCCAGGTCGAGATCTCCTGGATCCCCGGCGGCAACGACGGCGGCTACCAGAAGCTGTACAGCGCGCTCGCCGCCGGTTCGGGGCCGGACCTGGCGCAGGTGGAGATGCGCAGCGTTCCCGAGTTCATGCTGGTCGACGGGGTGGTCGATCTCAGTCGCTACGGCATCGACGAGTATGCCGACCGCTTCGACCCCACGCTCTGGGGCCAGGTCAGCTTCGCCGGCGGGGTCTACGGCGTCCCCCAGGACTCCGGGCCCACGGCGCTCTACCACCGCCCCGACCTCCTCGACGACGTCGGTGCCGCTCCACCGGAGACCTGGCAGGAATGGGCCGAGATCGGCGCGGAGGTTCGCGACGCCGGACGATTCATGGGCACCTTCCCCCTGGCCGACACGTCCGTCTTCGCCGCCCATGCCATGCAGGCCGGCGCCGTCTGGCTGAACGCCGAGGACGACGGCTGGGTCATCGACATGGCCGGCGAGTCCACTCTGGACGTCGCCCGGTTCTTCGACGCCGCCATCGACGACGAGATCGTCTCCACCCAGCTGCAGCCCTTCTCGCCCGGCTGGTTCGCCGCCGCCGCGGAGGGCCGGATCGCCACGCTGATGAGCGCCTCCTGGGGCGACGCTCTGCTGGAGGGCGTCAGCGGCGCCGAGGGGAAGTGGCGGGTGGCCCCGCTGCCTCAGTGGCCCGACGGCTACGGATCGGCCCAGCTGGGCGGATCCACCACGGCGGTGCTGGCCAACAGCACGCACCCCCGGGAGGCCATGGAGTTCGCGGTGTGGCTGAACTCCAGCGCCGCCGGCATCGACGGGCTCATCGAACACAGCGGGATCGGCTGGTCGGCGAACCCCGACCACATCGGCGCGCCCCGGCAGGGTGGCAGCGAGTTCTTCGGCGGGCAGGCCTACAACACCGAGGTCTTCGCCCCCGCCGCCGAGCAGCAGAACCCGGACTGGCAGTGGTGGCCGACCACCCAGCAGACGTTCAACGTGCTCGCCGACGCGTTCCGCGCCAAGGCCGGCGGCACGTCCCTGGTCGACGCCGTCGTCCGGGCGGAGGCGGACACCATGGAGGTCTTCCGCGAGAAGGGGCTGACGATCCGGAGGGCCGAGCGATGAGCACGACACCGAACTCCGTGCAGCACCCTGCGCGAGACGGCGCACGACGCTCCGTGCGACGTCGCCGGCCCGCGGCCACCGCCGTCGCCCCCTGGCTGCTGCTGACCCCGTTCCTGCTGGTGTTCCTGATCTCCTTCGTGCTGCCGATCCTCATGGCGATCGGGCAGAGCTTCACCCGCGTCGAACGCCGGGGGCTCTTCGGCGAGGAGGGGGTGACCAGCACCTTCGCCTGGTTCGAGAACTACCGGCTGGCGCTGGAGGACGGCAGCTTCCTCGCCTCCATCGGGCGGATGCTGCTCTTCGGCGTCGTCCAGGTCCCGGTGATGATCGCCCTGGCCACGGTCCTCGCGCTTCTCCTCGAATCTGCCGCGGCCCGCTGGCCGGCGTTCTTCCGCGCGGCCTACTTCATGCCCTACGGCATCCCCGGGGTGCTGGCGACCATCCTCTGGTCCTTCCTCTACGTGCCCGGACTGAGCCCGATCATCGACGTCGTCCACTCGCTGACCGGCGTGGAGGTCGACTTCCTGAGCTCGAGGACGGTGCTGTGGTCCATCGCGAACATCGTCACCTGGACCTACACCGGCTACAACATGCTGATCATCATCGCCCAGCTCAAGGCCATCCCCTCCGAGCTCTACGAGGCCGCCCGCGTCGACGGCGCCGGTCCGGCGCGCATCGCGCTCACCATCCAGCTGCCGCTGATCCGCCCGGCGCTGATGCTGACCACGGTCTTCTCGATCATCGGCACGCTGCAGCTCTTCGCCGAGCCGCAGCTGCTGGCCCAGGTGGCCCCGGCCATCGACTCGCAGTACACGCCGAACCTCTCGGCCTACACGACGGCCTTCGCCTACAACGACTACACCGTCGCCGCCGCGCAGGCGGTGCTGATCGCGGTGGTCGCCTTCGTGCTGTCGTTCAGCTTCCTCCGCCTGACGAACAGGAGGTCATGATGAGCGCAGCCGCCGATGCCGTTCAGGGCGACCGGCCCGACGTAGACGCCGGCACCGACGCCGGCACCGCCTCGCCCGGAGCCGGCGCGGCCACGAGGCGCCGTCGGGGCCGGACCATCCTGGTCACCGGGGTGCTCGTCGTCGTCGCGCTCTACTTCCTCGTCCCGGTCTACTGGGTGGTCGTCGCCGCCTCGAAGACCACCGACGACCTCTTCGGCACCCACGGGTTCCTCTTTGCGGAGAACTTCGCGCTCTTCGACAACGTAGCCCAGGTGATCACCCACGACTCCGGGATCTTCCTGCGCTGGCTGGCCAACTCGGTGCTCTACGCCGGCGTCGGCGCGCTGATCGCGACCTACCTGGCCGCCGCGGCCGGCTATGCGCTGTCCACCTACGTCTTCCGCGGGCGCAACCTGGTCTTCGGGCTGGTCCTCGGCGGCGTGCTGGTGCCCGGGACTGCGACGGCGCTGCCGCTGTTCCTGCTGTTCAGCCAGCTGGGTCTGGTCAACACCTACTGGAGCGTGCTGATCCCTTCGCTGGTCTCGCCCTTCGGGCTGTTCCTCTGTCGGATCTACGCCGACGCGACGGTGGACCGGTCCCTGGTGGAGGCCGCCCGGCTCGACGGCGTCGGCGAGATCCGGATCTTCCACGTACTGGGGCTGCGGATCATGGTCCCGGCGCTGGTCACCGTCTTCCTCTTCCAACTGGTCAGCATCTGGAACAACTACTTCCTGCCGCTGGTGATGCTCACCGAGGACCAGCTCTTCCCCATCACTCTGGGGCTGAACACCTGGCGCAGCCAGACCGACCGGCTGCCCGAGTTCTACGAACTGACCACCGGCGGGGTGCTGCTCTCGGTCATCCCGCTGGCCATCGCGATGATCGTGCTGCAGCGCTTCTGGCGCGGCGGCCTGACGGAAGGTGCTGTGAAGTGACCCTGAGCCATACCTCCTTCGAGCCGGCCGACGGCGCGCTGGTCGCCCCGCGCTCCTGGCTGGTCGAGCAGACCGACGCCGCGCGTCTGGACCTCTCCGGGACGTGGCGCTTCCGGTTCTCGCCGGCGGTGCCCGGCGCGCCGGGCGACCCCGGGGTGCTGGGCGAGGAGGAGCCTGAGGCCTTCGCCGCCGTCGACTACGACGACGCCGGCTGGGACGAGCTGCCGGTGCCCAGCCACTGGGTGCTGCACGGCCCCGACGGTCTCCGCGGACCGGCCGGCGCCGCCGACCCGAGCTGGGGGAGGCCGATCTACACCAACGTGCAGTACCCCTTCCCGATCGACCCGCCGCACGTGCCCGACGAGAATCCCACCGGTGACCATCGCCGCCGTGTGGAGGTCCCCGCCGCATGGCTGGACTCCGGCCGGGTGCTGCTGCGCTTCGACGGCGTCGAGTCCTTCCTGGCGGTCTGGGTCAACGGACGCCGCGTCGGCGCGGCGACCGGCTCGCGGCTGGCCCACGAGTTCGACGTCACCGACGCCGTCGTCGCCGGGGAGAACACGCTGGCGATGCGCGTGGTGCAGTACTCGGCGGCCAGCTACCTGGAGGACCAGGACCAGTGGTGGCTGCCCGGCATCTTCCGCGAGGTCACGCTGCTGCACCGGCCCGCCGGCGGGCTCGACGACGTCTGGCTGCACGCCGACTACGACCCGCGGGCCGGCGTGGGGATCCTGCACCCGGAGGTCGACGCCGCCGCCGAGGCCTTCCCGGTCCGGCTGCGGATCCCCGCCCTGGGCGTCGACCGCGCCTGGGAGACTGCGCAGGACGTCCGCGACGACGCGGCGGCCGGCATCGACGTCGGGCCGGTCACGCCCTGGTCGGCCGAGCAGCCGGTGCTCCATGAGGCGACGGTGAGCTCCTCGTCCGAGACGGTGAGTCTGCAGGTGGGCTTCCGCCGCGTGACGATCGACGGAGACGGGCTGCTGGTCAACGGCCGGCAGATCACCTTCTCCGGGATGAACCGGCACGAGACCCACCCCGACCGCGGGCGCGTCTTCGACGAGGCGCACGCCCGCGAGGACCTGGCGCGGATGAAGCGGCACAACGTCAACGCGATCCGCACCAGCCACTATCCGCCGCATCCGCGGCTGCTGGACCTCGCCGACGAACTCGGCCTCTGGGTGATCCTCGAGGGCGACCTGGAGACCCACGGGTTCCACACCGCAGACTGGACGGGGAACCCCAGCGACGACGCCCGCTGGCGGGCGGCGTATCTGGACCGGATCCGTCGCGCCGTCGAACGGGACAAGAACCATCCCTCGATCGTGCTCTGGTCGCTGGGCAACGAGGCGGGGACCGGGCAGAACCTCGCGGCCTCGGCGGAGTGGGTCCGCCGCCGCGACCCGAGTCGCCCGGTGCACTACGAAGGGGACTACACCGGCGACTACACCGACGTGTACTCCCGGATGTACCCGCACCTCAGGGAGCTCGAGGCGATCGCCGATCCGCAGGATCTCACCCCGCTGCTGGGCTGCGACCTCGCCGCCGGAGCGCGGCAGCGGGCCAAGCCGTTCCTGATGTGCGAGTACGCCCACGCGATGGGCAACGGGCCGGGCGCGCTGGACCAGTATCGACAGCTGACCGACGCGCGCCGGAATCTGCACGGCGGGTTCATCTGGGAGTGGCGCGACCACGGGCTGCGCACGCTCTCCGCCGACGGCGTCGAGTACTTCGGCTACGGCGGCGACTTCGGCGAGGTCGTCCACGACGGCAACTTCGTCATGGACGGAATGGTCCTCTCCGACGACACTCCCACCCCTGGGCTGGCGGAGTTCGCCGCGGTCGAGCAGCCGCTGCTGCTGGAGCCGGGCCGGCATCCCGGAGAAGTCGAGATCACAAGCCGCCGATTCGTCGCCGACACGGCTGATCTGCTGATCCAGGCTGTCGTGGAGCTCGATGGGAACGCCCGGCTGAGCGTGACCTCGGACCTTGCCGATGATCGAGACGGGGAGCCGGTCCCTGCTGGCGGCACCGGGCGCCACCAGCTGTTCGAGCCCGGCGAATTGGCCGGGCTGCCGACTGAGGGCGGCGAGCAGCGTCTGACGGTGGAGGCGGTGCTGCGCGACGACGCCGCCTGGGCGCCGGCGGGCCACGTCGTCGCCCGCGGGCAGTGGGAGCTGCCGGTGCCGCCGGACGGGCCCCGGGCGACGACGGCGCCGCGTGCCGTCGCGCTCGCCGAGGCGCCGGCGGTCTTCGCCGGGCCGGAGCTGAGGACGCTGGCCGGCGTCGCCGTCGTCGGCCCCGCGGCTGAGCTCTGGCGCGCGCCGACGGACAACGACGAGGGCGACGCCACGCCCAACGACGGCTGGGGCGATCCGCGTGACGTCGCCGCCGCGCAGCAGCCGGCCGAGTCCTCGGCCGATCGCTGGCGGGCGGCCGGGCTCGATCGGCTGGTGCGCCGGGTGGTCTCGGTGGACGCCGACGACGAGCGCCGCACCGTTCGGCGGAGGGTCTCCGCGGCGCAGTCGCGCGCGGGTCTCGACGTCATCGAGACCTGGACCGCCGAGCGGGCCGGAGACGGCGTCGCCGAGGCGGTCTGCGAGGTGACCCTGGTGCCGGAGCGCGGCTGGGACGACGTCTGGCCGCGACTGGGGGTGCACCTGCAGCTGCCCGGCGACGTCGACGGGGCCGAGTGGTTCGGGCTCGGCCCGCACGACGCCTATCCGGACACGATGCGCTCGGTGCGCCTCGGGAGGTTCTCCGCGGGGATCGCGGAGCTGACCGTGGACTACGCGCGTCCGCAGGAGTCCGGCCACCGGGCCGGGCTGCGCGAGCTGGTGCTGCGCCGCGGCGGGGTGCGGTGGCTGCAGGTCCTCGCCGAGCCCGACGCCGCGGGCCGGCGACCGGGATTCACGCTGGCCCGGCACACCGCCGGTGAGATCGCCGCCGTCGACCACCCGCACGAGCTGTCGGCGTCGTCGGCGACGCATCTCTATCTGGACGCCGCCCAGCATGGACTGGGCTCACGGGCCTGCGGGCCGGATGTGTGGCCGGCGGCGATGCTCCGCCCCCAGGCGCGCACGCTGCGGCTTCGGTTCCGCGCGCTGTGAGCCCGGCGATGAGTCCGTGGAAGGTGTGGGAATGCTGCGTCTTTCCGACAGCTTCCACGGACTCATCGTGTGCGGTGGGGCGGCTGCGGCGCCGGGCCCGTGGACTCGCGCCAGATGACCTCGGCCAGCCGCCAATCGCCCTCCAGCGGCGACGGCGCCGGATCCGTCTCGCCGTCGGCGCCGCGGCGCCGAGAGGCGACGACGTCGAGCAGGTGGCGCATCAGCCGCCGGCCGAGCTCCGCGTGGTGGACTGCGACGGTGGTCATCGACGGCGTGGTCACCGCCGCGACGCGGGTGTCGTCCCAGCCGGTGATGCTGAGGTCCTCCGGGACGCTCCAGCCGCGACGGATCGCCCCGCTGACCGCCGCGGTGGCGAGGATGTCGTTGGCGGCGATGATCGCGGTGATCCCGCTGTCGGCGGGGAGGTCGAGGACGGCCCGGCGCGCGGCGGCGCCGTCCCAGCCGCAGTCGACCACGCCGGCGGACTCCAGGCCGAGCTCCTCGAGGGTCTGCAGGTACATGTCGCGGCGCCGCACGGCGCCGGCGTGCGCATAGTTGCCCGCCAGGTGCAGGAAGCGGCGGTGGCCCAGATCGGCCAGGCGGGAGATGATCTCGTACTCGGGGCCGGCCGAGGCCAGCGCCCCGATGCCGCGCATCGCCTCGTCGTAGAGCGGCATGGTCACCAGCGGGACCCGGGCGTCGTCCGGTTCGGGCAGGTCGCTCACCGAGGTCAGCG
>NZ_AFRW01000092.1 GCF_000220985.1 Nesterenkonia sp. F | reverse complement strand
ACGGGCAGATCTCGCTGGGAGCCGCCACTCGATGCGAGGAGGCGGACCCGCGCAGAGCCCGGGACGGACGTCAGGCTCGGGCCGAGACCTCCCGCTCCTCCGGCTCCTCCTGCTTCCGCACGGTCAGTCCGTGCACCGTCGCGGAGTCCGCCGAGAGCTCGTCACGGTCGACCAGCACCGTATCGCCGTCCTGGACGTCGCCGGAGAGCAGCAGCCGGGCCAGCTGGTCGCCGATTTCGCGCTGGACCAGTCGACGCATCGGCCGGGCGCCGTAGGCCGGGTCGTAGCCGGCGACGGCGAGCCATTCGCGGGCCGCGTCGCTGACCTCCAGGGTGAGCCGGCGCGAGGAGAGCCGCCGCGCCAGCGACTCGACCTGCAGGTCGACGATCCTGCCGAGCTGCTCCAGGGAGAGCACGTCGAACATCACGATGTCGTCCAGCCGGTTGAGGAACTCCGGCTTGAAGGAGCGGTTCACCACGTCCATGACCTGGCTGCGCCGCTGATCCTCCTCGAGCTGCTGGTCCACCAGGAACTGACTTCCCAGGTTGGAGGTCAGGATCAGCACCGTGTTGCGGAAGTCCACTGTGCGCCCCTGCCCGTCGGTCAGCCGGCCGTCGTCGAGGACCTGCAGCAGGATGTCGAAGACCTCCGGGTGGGCCTTCTCCACCTCGTCGAGCAGGATCACCGAGTAGGGTCGACGGCGCACCGCCTCGGTGAGCTGACCGCCCTCGTCGAAGCCGACGTAGCCGGGAGGCGCGCCCACCAGCCGGGCGACCGAGTGCTTCTCCGAGTACTCGGACATGTCGAGACGGATCATCGAGCGCTCGTCGTCGAAGAGGAACTCCGCCAGCGCCTTGGCCAGCTCGGTCTTGCCCACGCCGGTGGGGCCGAGGAACAGGAAGGAGCCGGTCGGCCGATCCGGGTCGGCGACGCCGGTGCGCGCGCGGCGGACGGCGTCGGCCACCGTGGTGACCGCCTTCTCCTGGCCGATCAGCCGCGAGCCGACACGCTCCTCCGTCTCGAGCAGCTTCTCGGTCTCGCCCTGCAACATCCGCCCGGCAGGGATGCCGGTCCAGGCGGCGATGACCTCGGCGATGCCGTCGGCGTCGACCTCGTCGGCGACCATCTTCCCGCCGTGCTCCGGCGTGGAGGACTCCTCCGCCTCGGCGGCGGCGAGCTGCTCCTCGACCTGCGGGATCTCGCCGTAGAGGAGCCGGGAGGCCTCGGCGAGGTCGCCCTCGCGCTGGGCCCGCTCGGCCTGGCTGCGCAGCTCGTCGAGCTGCACGCGCAGCTCGCCGGCCCGGTTGAGCTCGCCCTTCTCGGCCTCCCAGCGGGCGGTGAGCTCGGCCAGCTCCTCCTTCTTGTCGGCCAGCTCGCCGCGCAGCGTCTCCAGCCGCTCCGCGGAGCCGGCGTCGGTCTCGGCGGCCAGCGCCATCTCCTCCATGGTCATCCGGTCCACACTGCGGCGCAGCTCGTCGATCTCCACCGGGGCGGAGTCGATCTCCATGCGCAGCCGCGAGGCGGCCTCGTCGACCAGGTCGATGGCCTTGTCGGGCAGCCGGCGGCCGGAGATGTAGCGGTCGGAGAGCGTCGCGGCGGCCACCAGCGCGGAGTCGGCGACGGCGACCTTGTGGTGGGCCTCGTAGCGCTCCTTGAGTCCGCGCAGGATGCCGATGGTGTCGGGCACCGAGGGCTCGCCGACCAGCACCTGCTGGAAGCGGCGCTCCAGCGCGGCGTCGGACTCGATGGTCGAGCGGTACTCGTCCAGCGTGGTCGCGCCGATCAGCCGCAGCTCTCCGCGGGCCAGCATGGGCTTGAGCATGTTGCCCGCGTCCATCGACCCCTCGGAGGCGCCGGTGCCGACGACGGTGTGCAGCTCGTCGATGAAGGTGATGATCTCGCCGTCGGCGTTCTTGATCTCCTCCAGCACCGCCTGCATGCGCTCCTCGAACTCGCCGCGGTACTTCGCGCCGGCGATCATCGCGCTGAGGTCCAGGGCGATCAGCGTCTTCTCGCGCAGCGACTCGGGGACGTCGCCGGCGACGATGCGCTGGGCCAGCCCCTCGACGACGGCGGTCTTGCCGACGCCGGGCTCGCCGATGAGCACCGGATTGTTCTTGGTGCGGCGGGACAGCACCTGGACGACGCGGCGGATCTCGGCGTCGCGTCCGATCACCGGGTCGAGCTGGCCCGAACGGGCGATCTCGGTGAGGTCGGTGCCGTACTTCTCCAACGACTGGAAGGTCCCCTCGGGATCCGGGCTGGTGACCCTGCGGTCGCCGCGCAGTCCCGGCAGCTCGGCCTTCAGCGCCTCGGCGGTCGCCCCGGCCTCGGCCAGCGCGCGACCGGCGGGGCCGGTGTCCGCGGCGACGCCGATGAGCAGGTGCTCCGTGGAGACGTAGTCGTCGCCCATCTGCTGGGCCTCGGCCTGCGCAGCTTTCACCACGGTGAGCCCGGCCTGGGAGAACTGCGGCGACGAGACGGCGTCGCCGGAGGACGAGGGCAGCTGCTGGATGGCCGCCGAGGCGCGGGTGGACACCGCGTCCGGATCGGCGCCGGCGGCCTTGAGCAGGGCGACGGCGACCGACTCCCGCTGGTCCATCAGCGCTTTGAGGATGTGCGCGGGCTCGACCTGGGGGTTGCCCGCGGTGTTGGCGTTCATCGCGGCGGCGGAGACCGCCTCCTGCGATTTGGTGGTGAGCTTGACGTCCATGGAGGAAGCCCCTTCCAGTCGATGTCGACGACCGCTCATCGGGGAGGCTCGACGATCCCCTGAGCTGCGTCGTGGAAACTTGAGTCGATAATACTCAACTTTTTCGGCCGACGGTATATTCCCCGCACGTCGCCCGTCCCGCGGTCGACGCGCCCAGCGCATATCATGGGAGGAACAGGCCGCCTGCCGCCATGGCACCGGGCCGCCCGGAACACGGCGAGACCGCGGGTCCCGCCGATCGACTCGAGGAGGACCTCTGGAGCACACCGCCGCACACCCCTCCCCCGCCGCGAGGCGCGTCCTGCTGGCCGGCTGCGGGGACGTCGGAGCGACCCTGGGCGCTCGACTCGCCGCGGCGGGGACCGACGTCGTGGGCCTTCGACGCGGCGGCGACCACCCCGGGCTCCCGTTCCCGGTCCGGGCCGCCGACCTGACCGATGACACCGCCGCCGCCCTCCCCGAGGCCGATCAGGTGGTCGTGACCCTGTCGCCGGACGGCCCCGACGCGGCCGCCTATGAGCACACCTTCCGCGGAGGCCTCGCCGGACTCGCCCGCCGTCTCCCGACTCCGCCCCGCCGGCTCGTCTTCATCTCCTCGACCGGAGTGCTGGGCGCCCACGACGGCGACCGCGTGGACGAGTCGACGCAGCCCACACCGGACCGGGGCAGCGCCGCCGCGCTGCTGTCTGCCGAGCAGGACGCGCGCGAGCTCTTCGACGGCGAGGTCGTGGTAGTGCGCCCGGCCGGCATCTACGGCCCCGGCCGCTCGCGCACCATCGATCGCGTGGCCCGGGGAGCGCCGATGGACCATCGCCGCATGACCAACCGTGTCCACCGGGACGACCTGGTGACGATCCTCGCGACGCTGCTGGAGAGCGCGGCCCCTCCGCCCCTGCTGCATGCCGTGGACGCCGAGCCGGCGACGCTGGGCGACGTCGCCTCCTTCATCGCCGAACGCCTGGGCGTCGACATGCCGGCAGACTCCGGTGACGGCCGCGCGACCGGAAAGACCATCGACGACCGTCTCCTCCGGACCTTCCTGCAGGGGCGCCGCCTGCGCTTCCCCACATTCCGCGAGGGGTACGCGGAGCTGATCGCTCGGCACCGCGGCCCGACGCGCTGACCCGGCGCATGCCGCGGAACGCCTCGACCACCGGCGACGATCAGCCGGGATCGAGCGCGTCGGGCGCGGCATCCGGGTCGATGCCGCCGTCGCCGGGCCCGAGGCCGAAACGCACGGGCTGCTGGGAGCTCAGCATGGTCGAGACCACGCGGTCGTAGGAGGTGACCACGAGCTCCTCGATCAGTTCCTCGGTGATGCCCCCTCCCGCTCCGACGGAGATCCAGTGCCGCTTGTTCATGTGGTATCCAGGCCGGATCGAGGAGAACTCCTCGCGCAGTGCCTCGGACTCGTCGGGAGTGACTTTCAGCGTGATCAGCGGCTCGCCGGTCGCCTCGGTGGCCATCAGGAAGATCTTGCCGCGGACTGTGTAGACATCATGCTCCGGCCAGAAGGGATGGGTGCAGCTGCTCCAGGGCAGCTGCCGCGCGGCCGCACCGGCCACGTCCTGGATGCGCAGTCCGTCGAGGATCTCGGCCATGACCCCAGGATAGGCGCCGGGCGTCCGCGCCGACACCCCACACTGGGGATGACTCGGCGGAAAGTGTGGGAATGCGTCGGCTTTCCCGCACTTTCCGCCGAGTCATCCCCCGCCGCAGCACGTCCCGTAGGCTGGTGACCGGTCATCCCCTCCCGAGACGCCCCTACGCCCGCCACGAGGTTTCGCCCCATGCCCTCCGCCGCATCGCCGTCCGACGATTCGCAGTCCGCCGGCTCGCCGAGCCCCGCGACGGCGCGCCGTCGCCCGACGATCCGCGAGGTCGCCCGACGCGCCGGTGTCTCCCACCAGACCGTCTCCCGCCATCTGAAGGGGGACACGACGGTCAACGAGCAGCTCGCCGCGAAGATCCAGGACGCGATCGAGACGCTGGACTACCGACCGAACCTCGTCGCGCGGGCGATGCGCAACCACCGCACCGGCCGCCTGGCGGTGCTGCTGCCGCCGGGCAGCGCGATCAGCTCGCTGGAGATCCTCTCCGGAGCCAAGGAGATCGCCGACGCCGGCGACTACGTCCTGGAGGTCGTCACCGTCAGCGGCTCAGCCGAGATGCGCGACCGTCGCGCGCTGGAGCTGCGCGACTCGCGGCTCTTCGAGGGCGTGCT
>NZ_AFRW01000093.1 GCF_000220985.1 Nesterenkonia sp. F | reverse complement strand
GACGGCGAGCGCCTGGTCGTCGACGGCGCCGCGCTGGTGGTGGTCCATACGCCGGGCCACACCTCGGACTCGGTCAGCTTCTGGGTCCCCGACGATCCCTCCGACGTCGACGGCGCAGGGGGCGGGCGATGCTCACCGGCGACACCGTCCTGGGCTCGGGCACGACGATGCTCGACCACCCGGACGGCACGCTGACCGACTATCTGGCCAGCCTCGAGCGGCTGCGCGACCACGGCTCCGCGCGCCTGCTGCCGGCCCACGGCCCGGAGCGGCAGAGCCTGGCCGCCGTCGTCGACGGCTATCTGGCCCACCGGCGCGAGCGGCTCGACCAGGTGCGCGGACTGCTCGCCGCGCACGGCCCGGACCTCGACGCCGTCGCCCTCGGGCGGCTGCTCTATGGGGAGGGCTCCGGCCTGCCGGAGGGCGTGACCACCAAGATCGCCGCCGCCCAGCTGGACCACCTGCACCGGCTCGGCGAGCGCTGAGGCCGCGCCGACCTCAGAACGGACGCGGCATGGGGTCATGCTCGACCCAGCGGATGCCGCGCACCGCCACCCCTTCGGCCTGCACGTGGTCGACCAGCGAGGTCGCCGCCGCGGAGAGCCGGTCGAAGGCGTGCGGCTCGGCCTCGCCGGGCGGTCCCGCCGCGCAGAAGGTCAGGCTGACCGCCGGCGTCCCGCGGTGCGAGGTCCGGCGCTCCTCCAGCACCGCGAGCTGACCGTCGGTCACCCCGATCAGCGGCCGGCCGTCGACGTCCTCGCGGAACTCGTCCATGAATCCGGTGAGCTCCTCGATGGCGTACTCGACGGCATCGAGGTCGTCGGCCTCGATCAGCGCCTCGAGCACGGCCCACTCGCCCCTGGTCAGGCGGCGCGGCCCCCAGTCCACCTTCTTGCGCCAGCGCATGCTGCGACCTCCTGCTCGACGATTCGGGTCATGCCTCCCAGGGTGCCGCACGCGCGGCTCCGCGGCCAGATCACGGACACCTCTGCACAGCAGAGGACGACGACGCCTAGGATACTTCCATGAGCTCCCACACTGCTGTGATCACCGGTTCCACGGCCGGCCTCGGGGCGGCCTTCGCCCGTCAGCTGGCCGGACAGGGCTACGATCTGGTCCTGGTCGCCCGCGACGGCGAGCGGCTGCGCACCCAGGCCGAGGCGCTGGCGGCCCAGTACGGCGTCGGCGTCGACGTGCTGGTCGCCGATCTGGTCACCGACGACGGCGTCGCCGCCGTGCAGGAGCGGCTCTCCGACCCGCGCCATCCGGTGAGCCTGCTGGTCAACAACGCCGGCCACGGCCTGTCCTCGGACTTCCTGGACTCGGACCTGGACGACGAGCGGAACCTGCTGCGGCTCCACGTCCAGACGCCGATGGAGCTCTGCCACACCGCCGCCCGGGCGATGCTCCGCCGACGGGCGGGCCGCATCATCAACGTCGCCTCGGTGGCCGGCTTCACCCCGACCAGCACCTACTCGGCGGCGAAGTCGTGGGTCATCAACTTCTCCAAGGCGCTGCACTCCCAGGTCCACGACGACGGCGTGGTGGTCACCGCGCTCTGCCCGGGTCTGGTGCGCACCGAGTTCCACGAGCGCTCCGGCCTCGACGTCTCCGGCGTGAAGCGGTGGATGTGGCTGGACGCCGACGACGTCGTCCGCCAGGGCCTGGCCGCGAACGCCGCCGGGGCCTCCACCTCGGTGCCCTCGCGCAGCTATCAGGCGCTGACCGCCGGACTGCGGTTCATGCCCGACTCCCTGGTCCAGTGGGCGGTCAGCAAGCGGGCCGGCGACGCCGACGAGGACGGTGCCGACGGCGCGAGCACGGCCCCGCCCCGGCAGCCCACGGACGGCGCCCGCTGATCAGCCCGTGACGTCGACGACCAGCCGCGAGGGGTCCTCGAGCGCGCGGACTTCGAAGGGCCGCTCGCGGTCGAGGCCGATGTAATAGGTCGAGGCACCCTCGAAGACCACGGTCGAATAGGTCGAGCGGATGATCGAGCTGGCGTGGGTCCAGTCGCGTGCGCCGACCCGGTGGCCGGCCTCCTCACCGGCGTTGCCGGGCATCAGCCCCTGCGCGTGCACGGCGATGAAAGCCTCGCCGCGCATGCCCACCGCGCCGCCGCTGCCCGGCTGAGTGGGCCGTTCCACGTACTCGACGCGCCATGCTGGCATGCCGTCGCCGGCGTGTTCGAAGACCACCCGGTCGAAGTCCTGGTGGGAGCCGACCCGGACGGTGCGCAGCAGCAGCTGCTCGCCCTCGCCGACCGGATCGACCGATCCGGGGAACTGCGCAGACTGCTTCGCCTCGACGGTGAAGCTGTCGACGTCGATGTCTCCGACGCCCGAGGGCGCGCCGTCGGCCGATGGGCCGGACTCGGCGGCGTCGGAAGAAGCGCCGGCGGAGGTGCCGGCGGAGGTGCCGCCGGCACCTCCGCCGGCCGTCGCGCCGGTCTCGGTGCTCGCGGCGGTGTCGCCGACGCCGGTCTGCCCGGTCCCGGGGTCGCCGCAGCCGGCCGTGCTCAGGGCGAGGAGCAGCCCGGCCACGAGCCCGGCGCGTCGGCCGCGGCGGCGCGACGACGGCTGCAGATGCCGCTGCCGGTCGGCCGTCGGCGGTCGCTGCCCATGCGTCATCGTGTGCATGCTCTCCTGCGGGTCCTCAGTCGGTCGTGCGCCCCATGCCGGCCGATGGGGACGGTCGAGCTCGGCCGGGGCGGACGAGGCCGGGGACGGGCCTCGTGCCTCCACCATAGCCGTGTCCACGACGGCCGGCCGAAGCGAGGCCCCGGTCAGAACGCGGTCGTGGCCGGATCGTGATCCCGCGGGGACCGACGATTCAGGCTTCGCCCCGGGGCGCGCGGGGCGACCGGTGCTCGTCATCGCGCCCGGGCTCGTCGGACCGCTCGCGGGCGCGGTGCGGACGCTCTCCCTCGCCGTCGCCGTCGTCGCCATCGTCACGGCCCTCGGCGCCCTCGGCATCCTCCGGGGCCTCCGTGACCAGACCGTCGTGCTCCTCCTGGCGCTCACGCCGCTCGCGCAGCGCCTCGTCGCCGGGGCCGGTGAAGTCTCGACCCCGTTCGACGGCGGCGATGCTGCCGGTGAACAGCGAGGCGCCCTCTCCGCTGTAGGCCAGCGGCGTCTCCCCGGTGTCGGCCGTCTCGGAGGAGCCCTGGTCGTCGACGTCGGCCGACGTCGGCCAGCCGGACGCTCCGGGCACCACGTCCAGCGGCGCCGTGGTCGGCCGGGACTCCGCGGCGTCCCGCGACCGCGACTCAGCGTCTGACCCGCCCGCCGCGGCCTCGTCCGGGTCCGCCTCGTCGTCGACCTGATCCAGCGCGCCGGTGCGCACCTGCGTGGAGCTCCGGGACAGGGCGTCGTCGTGGGAGACCAGCATGCGCTGGGTGAGCACGGCATAGGGGTGCTCGGCCCGCAGATAGTTCACCAGGTCCTCCCGGACCAGGCAGCGCAGGTCCCAGAGCTCGGCGGAGTTCCGGGCCGAGAGCACCACCCAGACCTTGACCATCCCGGCGGAGGCGTCGGTGACCTGGAGCCCGTAGTCACGGCCGTCCCAGAGCTCGGTGGACTCCAGCAGGCGCCGCAGCCGGCCGCGGAGCGCGTCCATCGGCACCCGCCAGTCGACGTCGAGCTCGACGGTGCCCATCAGCTGCGTGCCCACCCGGGTCCAGTTCTCGAAGGGCGTGGCCACGAAGTAGCTGGAGGGGTAGATGATGCGACGGTCGTCCCAGACCTTCAGCACCACCACCGAGAGCGTGATGTCCTCGACCGTGGCGAAGTTGTCCTCGACGACGATCACATCGCCGACGCGGATCGTGTCGGTGAAGGCCAGCTGCACACCGGCGACGACGTTGGACAGCGTCGACTGCATCGCGATGCCGGCGACCACCGAGAGCACGCCCGCCGAGGCCAGGAGTCCAGCGCCCAGTGCGCGGACCTGCGGGATGAGCAGCAGCATCGACGCCACCGCCACGGTGATGATCACCGCCATCAGCACCCGCCGGATCAGCGAGACCTGGGTCTGCACCCGGCGGCCGCGCCGGTCGTCCAAGTTGCCGTCGCCGCCGTAGTGGGCCAGCACCACCGCCTCGACGACGCGCACGATGCGCACCGCCCACCAGGCGAGGCCGATGATCACCAGCACGACCAGCACGAAGCCGACCGCGCCGGACCAGGCCGCATCCCCGGCGGCGTAGCTGATCGCGATCCGCGACCCGACCAGCAGCAGCGTCAGGAACAGCGGCGGGCGGGTGCGGTCGACGGCGCCCAGGGCCGCGGGGATGCGCCGCAGGAGCTGCTTGGCGACCACGGAGGTGAGCAGTGTGACCACCAGGGCGAGGACGAGCGCGATGCCGACCCCGAGGAGCAGGCCCCAGACCGGCCCGGCGCCGGTGACCAGCGTCTCGACGTCCTGCGGGACGTTGTCCTCGACGACGTCGGAGACCTCCTCCGCCGGGTCTCCGCCGGTGGCCCCGTCGGCCGGCTCGGGGGCCTCCCCGCCGGCGAGGAGGCCCAGAAGCGGCGACGGAGGAAGGAGCGAGGAGAGGAGTGCGGACGGGATCATGCTCGACACCATGGCATCCATCATTCCACGGAACCCTGCATGTCCTCCCAGCATCGGCCGGACGGCGGACGCCCCCGTTTCCCGGCCGGGCGGACTCCGGGGGACAATGACGGGGACGATCCCCGCCGCGGCGCGCGCCGGAGTCCGCCTCCGGCGACTCCGCGCCGCCGCCCAGCCCGCCTCGAGGAGGACCATGATCACGCTCAGGGACCTGCGCGGCAGCACCGCCGACGTCGACTCCGTGCTGCCCCGCGCCGCCCAGGACGTCTCGGCCACCGTCGACGCCGTCGCCCCCATCCTGGAGAAGGTGCGCACCGGCGGCGCGGAAGCGGTGCTGGCGCTCGGCGAGCAGTTCGACGGCGTGCGCCCGCCCGCGCTGCGCGTGCCGGACTCCGTCCAGGACGAGGCCCTCGAGGGGCTCGACCCTGAGGTCCGCTCGGCTCTGGACGAGCTGATCCGGCGGGCGCGGGCGGTCCACGCCGCCCAGCTGCCGCAGGACTCGACCGTCATCCCCGGCGACGACGCGCAGGTGACCAATCGCTGGGTGCCGGTGCGGCGCGTCGGCCTCTACGTGCCCGGCGGTCAGGCGGTCTACCCGTCGTCGGTGGTGATGAACGCGGTCCCCGCCCAGGTCGCCGGCGTCGAGTCGCTGGCCATCGCCTCTCCCCCGCAGCCCGAGTTCGGCGGCTGGCCGCATCCGACGGTCCTGGCCGCCGCCCGACTTCTCGGCGTCGACGAGGTCTACGCCGTCGGCGGCGCGCAGGCGGTGGCGATGTTCGCCTACGGCGCCCGCGACGACGCCGGCATGCAGGTCTGCCCTCCGGTCAGTCTCATCACCGGCCCCGGGAACATCTTCGTGGCCACCGCCAAGCGGGCGGTGCAGGGCGTGGTCGGCATCGACGCCGAGGCCGGCCCGACCGAGATCATGGTGCTGGCCGACGAGACGGCCGATCCGGCCCTGGTGGCCGCGGACCTCATCTCGCAGGCCGAGCACGACGAGCTGGCCGCCTCGGTGCTGGTGACCGACTCGATGCCGCTGGCCGAGGCGGTGCTGCACGAGGTCGAGGCGCAGGCGGCGACCACCCGGCACGTCGAGCGGGTCAAGCAGGCACTGACCGGCACGCAGTCCTCGGTGCTGGTGGTGGACTCGATCGATCGCGCACTGGCCGTCGCCGACGCCTACGGCGCCGAGCACCTGGAGATCATGACCGCAGACCAGCAGGCGCACGCGGCGCGCATCACCAACGCCGGAGCGATCTTCCTGGGCTCCTGGACCCCGGTCTCGCTGGGCGACTACTGCGCCGGGTCCAACCACGTGCTGCCCACCGGCGGCGCCTCGGCGTACAGCTCCGGGCTCAACGTCACCAGCTTCATGCGCTCCCAGCAGGTCATCCACTACGGCCGCGAGGGCCTGGGGCAGGTCGCCGGCCACGTCACCACTCTGGCGGCCGCCGAGGGGCTGACCGCCCACGGCGACGCGGTGGACGTGCGCTTCCGCTGAGCGGGTTCCCCCGAGTCCGGATCGGCGTCCACGCACGACGGCGCCGGCGCTCATCCCGCGAACGGAGGAGCGCCGGCGCCGTGGTCGTCCAGTCCGAGGGCCTGACGGGCCGCTGACCGGCCGATCAGTCGATCAGGACATCACGCCGGTGTTGACCCAGCCGACGACGGTCTCGCCGTCGTCCTCGTAGCTGACCTGCACCCAGGAGCCCTGGGCGTCGAGCTGGCGCACAGCGGCGCCGCGCGGCAGCTGGACGAGTTTCTCGCTGGAGCTCTCGGCCTCGGCACGCAGCGGCATGCTGAGCGAGAGCTGCCAGTTCGCGGCGGCCTCCATCGTGCCGGATCCGCTGCCCGAAGCCGGCAGCGTGTAGTTCTCCACGCCGCCCGGGTCGCCGGAGAGGCCGAGCTTCTCCTGGCAGCCCGGCCAGGCGCCCCAGCCCTGGATCTTCCACAGCTCGTAGCCGCGGGCGATCTGCTCATATTTCGAGGCGTGGTGCGGGTATCCCGTTCCTCCGACGGCCTCCCAGGACTGCTTGGTGAACTGGATGCCGCCGTAGAAGCTGTTGCCGGTGTCGATGCTCCAGTCGCCGGAGGACTCGCACATCGCCAGCCGGTCCCAGACGGGGTTGTACGTCGGAGGCGGCGTGGAGGAGTCCCCGGACTGGGCGGCCGAGCCGCTGTCCTCGGGCTCAGGCTCCGGCTCCGGTTCTGGCTCCGGCTCGGGCTCGGGGGCGCTCAGCTCGTCCACCCGCGCCTGGATCGCCGCGTGGTCGAGGACCCCGTTCGAATCGGTGTACTTGTCCTGCGAGACCAGGTCGTCGAACGTCTGCTCCGGCGACTGCCCCAGCAGTGAGGCCAGCTCCTTCACCACACCCTGGGTGTTGTCGGTGTACTGGCTCAGGCTGTGCGACGAGCTGCTGCTGGAGCCGCTCGAAGACGACCCGCCGGAGGACGACCCACTGGACGAGTCCGACGACGGCGCCGACTCGGAGGCGCTCAACTCGTCCACCCGAGCCTGGATCGCACCGTGGTCCAGAATCCCGTCGGCATCGGTGAACTTCTCCTGCGAAACCAGGTCGCCGAAGGTCTGCTCCGGCGACTGCCCCAGCAGCGAAGCCAGCTCCCGCACCACACCCTGGGTC
>NZ_AFRW01000094.1 GCF_000220985.1 Nesterenkonia sp. F | reverse complement strand
CCTCGTGGCGGCCCCCGGCCCGGGCCCCGCCGTCGGCCGCCGCTGCGGCCGTGGCGGACGCGGGCGGCTCGGCCGACGTCCCCGCGGCCGCGCCGGTCGAGGGGGCGGAGTCCTTCGGGAACCATGCCGGGCGGCCGTCCTCACGGGTGGAGGGCGCGCGCCCGGCCCGGGCTTCTCCCGCCGCGTCGCCGCCCCCGGGATGCGCCGAGGGACCGGCCGAGGGTTCCGCCGAGCCCCCGGCGTCGTCGCGCCGGCGGCCCTGCCGGCCCCGGCGTCCGCGGGTCGTGGTCACCACGAGTCCGACGACCACCGCGATGATCACCACGTTGGCCAGCACCGCGAAGGGGCCGGCCAGATTCAGCGGCGTGACGACGTTCAGCGCGCCGAGCACCGTCAGCAGCGCGCCGACGACGAATCCACCGGTGACGTCGCCGCGGATCGCCCGCTGGGCCGGGATCCGCTCCCGGTGGTCCGGCAGCAGGATCCAGGCGAGGCCGTAGAGCAGGATCATCGGCGAGAAGAAGAGCAGCGCGGCGACGACGCCGACGCCGCGCACCAGCGTCGGGTCCCAGCGCAGCCGCTGGGCCACCAGGGCCATCACGCCGCCGATCCAGCCCTCCTCGGGGCGCTGCAGGCCGGTGGCGCGGAGCCGGTCGAACAGCCGCCGTCCTGCCTCGGGCTCGGGGGGCCGGCCCGGCTCCCGCCGAGCGTCCTCATCGGGTCGAGCGGTGGAATCCATACCCCCAGCATCCTCCGGCGTCGCGCCTTGTACCATCCGGGATCGCCCTGACCCGACCCTGAGTCGCCCCTCGGATCCCCGGGATTCCGGGGATCAGTCGGCTCGGGGGCGGGCGTGCGTGACAGGATGGAGCCATGACCGACCCCGCACCTCGCCCGCTGCTGCGCCGGGCGGCCGGCACTCCCGTGGCCGGGGTGTGCCTCGGGATCGCTCGGCACCTGCAGGTCTCGGCCCCGGTGGTGCGCGCGGTGATGATCGGCCTGGCCATCGCGGGCGGACTCGGCGTGCTCCTCTACTGCTGGCTGTGGATCTTCGTCCCGGCCGAGGACGAGCCGGCCGGCACGGCCGGCGAGCGCGGCCTCAGCGGTCCGGCCGTCGACGCTGCGGCCGCTCGCGGCGGCGCCGCGGCGGATGCGGCCGACCGAGGCGAGTCCGGCGACGACCGCGGAGGCTCGGCCTCCCGCGGCCCGGAGAACCCCGCCGATAGGGTGCGCGCCGCGCTGGACAGCTTGACCAGCTCGCCGGAGGTGCTGGCCGGCGGACTGCTGCTCGGCGCCGCCGGGCTCCTCGCGCTCACGCTGGTCGGCGTGCCGCTGAACTGGCGGCTCGTCGGACCGCCGGCGGTCATCGTCGTCGGGGTGCTGCTGGCCTGGTCGCAGATGGACCGCACCGGGCGCGGCGGCGGGCGCCGCGAGGCGCTCTGGCAGGTCGCCGCCGGCGCCGGTCTGGTGGTCGTCGCCCTGCTGGTCCTCGCCGGAGGCTTCGTGCCCGCCGGCGACCTGCTCGTCGGCCTGATGGTGGCTCTGATGCTGCTGGCCGGCGTCGTGCTGGTCGTCGCTCCCTGGCTGCTGCGGATGTACCGCACGATGGCCGCCGAGCGCGCCCGGGCCGCCGCCGAGGCCGAGCGTGCCGACATCGCCGCCCATCTGCACGACTCGGTGCTGCAGACGCTGGCGATGATCCGGAAGCAGCGCGGCGACCCGGCCGCGGTCGAGCACCTGGCCCGGCGTCAGGAGCGGCAGCTGCGCGGCTGGCTCTACCGTCGCGACGCCGCCGATCCCGGCACGCTGAAGGACCAGCTCATCGCCGTCGGCGCGGAGCTGGAGGAGCTGCACGGGGCGGCCGTCGACGTCGTCGCGGTGGGCGAGTCGCGGGCCGGCGACCACCGGGTGCTGGTCGCCGCGGCGCGCGAGGCGATGGTCAACGCGCTCACGCACGCGGGGCCGGCGTCGGTCTATGTCGAGTCCGACGCCGCGGTCGACGCGGTGTTCATCCGCGACCGGGGGTCGGGCTTCGACGTCGACGCCGTCGGCGAGGACCGGATGGGCGTGCGGGAGTCGATCATCGGCCGGATGCGCCGCGGCGGCGGCGAGGCGAGGATCCGCTCGGGGGAGCGGGGCACCGAGGTCGAACTGACCATGCCCGTCGAGCACGGCGCCGAGGAGCGGGACGACGGCACCGCCGAGACGGACGACGGCGGAGGCGAGGACCATCTCGGGGAGCCCCGGGAGCGCACACGGGGAGGAGAACCGTCATGAACGAGGAGACGACGAGTGCGACGCAGGCCGCGCCCGCGGCCCGATCGCGGCGCGTGGTGATCGTCGACGACCATGCCATCTTCCGGGCCGGCCTGCGCGCCGAGCTGCAGGGACGGGTGGAGGTGCTCGGCGAGGCCCACGACGTCGAGTCGGCGATCGCCGTCGTGCGCGAGCAGCGGCCCGAGGTGGTGCTGCTCGACGTCCACCTGCCCGGCGGCACCGGAGGGGGCGGGGCCGAGGTCGTCCTCGCCTGCCGGGACCTGCTCGAGGAGGTGCGCTTCCTGGCGATCAGCGTCTCCGACCAGGCCGAGGACGTCGTCTCGGTCATCCGCGCCGGCGCCCGCGGATACGTGACCAAGACGATCAGCGCCGACGATCTGATCGCGGCGGTCGCCACGGTCGCCGCCGGGGACGCGGTGTTCTCCCCGCGGCTGGCCGGCTTCGTGCTGGACGCCTTCGGCACCTCGGCGGCCGCCGGCGTCCGGGACGAGGAGCTGGATCTGCTCTCCGCGCGCGAGGTCGAGGTCATGCGGCTGATCGCCCGCGGACACACCTACCGGGAGATCGCCTCGGACCTGTTCCTGTCGATCAAGACGGTGGAGACCCACGTGTCCAAGGTGCTGCGCAAGCTCCAGCTCTCCTCCCGCCACGAGCTGACCCGCTGGGCCGAGCGGCGACGGATCGTCTGATCGGTCCGGCGGGAGGGCGCGCCTCGTCATCGGCGCCTCGTCATCGGCGCCTCGTCATCGGCGCCTCGTCATCGGCGTCTCCGGGCCGGCGACGCCGTCGGCGGGCGACGGCGACCACGGCGCGCCGTCCTCGGCGGCGGTGCGTGACCCCGATCTCCGGTGCTACACTCTTGCGCGGGTTCCGCCGCGGACACCCTGGCCGAGGGCCGGCGGCGGCGTCGGAGCCCCGGAGTCCGCCGGATCGCCCCGGGCCTGGACGACGACGCCCGGTCGAGGCCGGGCGGATGCACATCCTCCATGACCGGCGACCCGCGGGATCTCCGCGGGCGGCTGTTGCGCCCATGCGTCGCCGTCGTTTATGCTGTACTTTTGCGCCTCCCCTCTATGCGCGTGCCTTCAAATAGCGGTGGGCACCGTCTCTTGCTCCTCATCCATGACCGGGCCGTCGCGGCCTGACGACGTCGGCACAGCCGCCGGCGCCGACTGCGACCGCCCTGGCGGGAGCGGGGGAAGCGTGCCAAGGAAGCTACGAAGGTCTGTGGAAGGATCCCTCTTGGTCGCCTCGAGCACCTCAAACTCTCAAACCGCTGCCTCGGCCCGCACCGCTGAATACGCCGGCCGACTCTCATTCGCCAAGATCTCCGAGCCCCTCGACGTCCCCGAGCTGCTGGCTCTGCAGATCGAGTCCTTCGACCGCCTCGTCGGCAACGACGCCTGGGCCGCCCGGGTGGAGGAGGCCCGCCAGAAGGGCACCAAGGGCGTCTCCGACACCTCCGGCCTGGCCGACATCTTCGAGGAGATGTCGCCGATCGAGGACTTCCAGGGCACCATGTCCCTGAGCTTCTCGGACCCGGAGTTCTCCGACCCGAAGATGCCGGTCGCCGAGTGCAAGGAGCGCGACACCACCTACTCCGCCCCGCTGTACGTCAAGGCGGAGTTCATGAACCACAGCACCGGCGAGATCAAGCAGCAGACGGTCTTCATGGGCGACTTCCCGCTGATGACCGACCGCGGCACGTTCATCATCAACGGCACCGAGCGCGTCGTCGTCTCGCAGCTGGTCCGCTCGCCGGGCGCCTACTTCGAGCGCAGCCCGGACAAGACCAGCGACAAGGACATCTACACCGCGAAGGTCATCCCGTCCCGCGGCGCCTGGTTCGAGCTGGAGATCGATAAGCGCGACCAGGTCGGCGTGCGTCTGGACCGCAAGCGCAAGCAGCCGGTGACCGCGCTGCTGAAGGCGCTGGGCTGGACCGAGTCGCGGATCATCGAGGAGTTCGGCGAGTACGACTCGGTGCGCGCGACCCTGGAGAAGGACACCTTCGAGACCCAGGACGAGGCGCTGCTGGACATCTACCGGAAGCTGCGTCCGGGCGAGCCGCCGACGGTCGAGGCCGCCGAGGGTCTGCTCAAGGGGCTGTACTTCACCCCGAAGCGCTATGACCTGGCGAAGGTGGGGCGCTACAAGCTCAACCGCAAGCTGGGCGTGGACAAGGACTTCACCGACGCGGACTCCTCGGTGCTCACCGAGGAGGACATCGTCGCGATGATCCACTACCTCTGCGCGCTGCACGCCGGCCGCGAGACGCTCAAGGGCGTCCAGGACGGCGAGGAGATCGAGATCCCGGTCTCCGTCGACGACATCGACCACTTCGGCAACCGGCGCATCCGCGCCGTCGGCGAGCTGATCGAGAACCAGATCCGCACCGGCCTCTCCCGCATGGAGCGCGTCGTCCGCGAGCGGATGACCACCCAGGACGTCGAGGCGATCACGCCGCAGACGCTGATCAACATCCGGCCGGTCGTGGCCTCCATCAAGGAGTTCTTCGGCACCTCGCAGCTGTCGCAGTTCATGGACCAGAACAACCCGCTGGCCGGACTGACGCACAAGCGGCGTCTCTCCGCGCTGGGTCCGGGCGGTCTGTCCCGCGACCGCGCCGGCATGGAGGTCCGCGACGTCCACCCGTCGCACTACGGCCGCATGTGCCCGATCGAGACCCCCGAGGGTCCGAACATCGGTCTGATCGGCTCGCTGGCGACCTACGGCCGGATCAACAGCTTCGGCTTCATCGAGACCCCGTACCGCAAGGTCGTCGACGGCAAGGTCACCGACCAGGTCGACTACCTGACCGCCGACGACGAGCTGGCCGCGCAGATCGCCCAGGCCAATGCGCCGCTGAACGAGGACGGCTCGTTCACCGAGGAGCAGGTGCTCTGCCGTCAGCGCGGCGGCGAGGGCGAGCCGGTGCTGGTCACGGCCGACGACATCGACTACATGGACGTCTCGCCGCGGCAGATGGTCTCCGTCGCGACCGCGATGATCCCGTTCCTCGAGCATGACGACGCCAACCGCGCGCTGATGGGCGCGAACATGCAGCGTCAGGCCGTGCCGATGCTCGAGTCGGAGTCCCCGCTGGTCGGCACCGGCATGGAGAAGTACGCCGCGGTCGACGCCGGCGACTCGGTCACCGCCGAGCAGCCGGGCGTGGTCACCAAGGTCGCCGCCGACCTGGTCACCGTCATGAACGACGACGGGACCACGACGAACTACCCGATCATGAAGTTCGAGCGCTCGAACCAGGGCAACGCGTACAACCAGCGGGTCCGGGTCGCCGAGGGCGAGCGGGTGGAGCGCCAGTCGATCATCGCCGACGGCCCGTCCACCGAGGCCGGCGAGCTGGCGATCGGCAAGAACCTCCTGGTGGCGTTCATGTCCTGGGAGGGCCACAACTTCGAGGACGCGATCATCCTCTCCCAGCGTCTGGTGCAGGACGACGTGATGACCTCGATCCACATCGAGGAGCACGAGGTCGACGCCCGCGACACCAAGCTGGGCGCCGAGGAGGTCACCCGGGACATCCCGAACGTCTCCGACGAGATGCTCTCCCAGCTGGACGAGCGCGGGATCATCCACATCGGTGCCGAGGTCGAGGCCGGCGACATCCTGGTCGGCCGCGTCACGCCGAAGGGCGAGACCGAGCTGACCCCGGAGGAGCGCCTGCTGCGCGCGATCTTCGGCGAGAAGTCCCGCGAGGTCCGCGACACCTCGCTGAAGGTGCCGCACGGCGAGTCCGGCACGGTGATCGGCGTGCGCATCTTCGACGCCGAGAACGGCGACGAGCTGCCCCCGGGCGTGAACCAGCTGGTCCGCGTCTACGTGGCCCAGAAGCGCAAGATCACCGACGGCGACAAGCTCGCCGGGCGCCACGGCAACAAGGGTGTGATCTCGAAGGTCCTGCCGGTCGAGGACATGCCCTTCATGGCCGACGGCACTCCGGTCGACGTCGTGCTCAACCCGATGGGCGTCCCCGGCCGCATGAACATCGGCCAGGTCATGGAGCTGCACCTGGGCTGGGCGGCCAAGCAGGGCTGGACGATCGAGGGCGAGCCCGAGTGGGTCCAGAAGCTGCCGAACCTGCCGCGCGAGACCGGCCCGACCAAGGTCGCGACCCCGGTCTTCGACGGCGCCGAGCCCGACGAGCTCACCGGCGTGCTGGAGTCCACCAACCCGACCCGCGACGGCGAGCGTCTCGTCGGCGGCGACGGCAAGGCCAAGCTGTACGACGGCCGCTCCGGCGAGCCGTTCCCGGACGGCGTCTCGGTCGGCTACATGTACATCCTGAAGCTGCACCACCTGGTGGACGACAAGATCCACGCCCGCTCCACGGGACCGTACTCGATGATCACCCAGCAGCCGCTGGGCGGCAAGGCGCAGTTCGGCGGTCAGCGTTTCGGCGAGATGGAGGTCTGGGCCCTGGAGGCGTACGGCTCGGCCTACACGCTGCAGGAGCTGCTGACCATCAAGTCGGACGACATCCACGGTCGAGTGCAGGTGTACGAGGCCATCGTGAAGGGCGAGAACATCCCGGAGCCCGGCGTTCCGGAGTCGTTCAAGGTCCTCATCAAGGAGATGCAGTCGCTCTGCCTGAACGTCGAGGTCCTCTCCTCGGACGGCAGCGCGATCGAGATGCGTGACGCGGAGGAGTCCGGGTTCAGCGCCGCCGAGGAGCTGGGCATCGACCTGTCCCGCGCGGAGCCGAACTCGGTCGAAGAGGTCTGAGTCCCGCACGACCCCGCCCCGCGTCGGCTCGGCGAGCCGACGCGGGGAGGTCGACGGACTACGCATGCATCGCCAGACGTCACGAATCTTGAGAGAGAAAAGAGAGACACCGGACTATGTCCACTGAATCCTCATTCGGCACCATGCGCATCGGGCTGGCCACCGGAGACGACATCCGCAGCTGGTCGCACGGCGAGGTCAAGAAGCCTGAGACCATCAACTACCGCACTCTGAAGCCGGAGAAGGACGGGCTCTTCTGCGAGAAGATCTTCGGCCCCTCCCGCGACTGGGAGTGCTACTGCGGCAAGTACAAGCGCGTGCGCTTCAAGGGCATCATCTGTGAGCGCTGCGGCGTCGAGGTGACCCGCGCCAAGGTCCGCCGCGAGCGGATGGGCCACATCCAGCTCGCCGCCCCGGTGACCCACATCTGGTACTTCAAGGGCGTGCCCTCCCGGCTGGGCTACCTGCTGGACCTCGCCCCGAAGGACCTCGAGAAGGTCATCTACTTCGCCGCCTACATGATCACCTGGGTCGACGAGGACCGCCGCCACGAGGACCTGCCGAACCTGCAGGCCGAGTACGACCAGGAGATCAAGCACCTGGCCGACCAGCGGGACGCCGACATCGCCGCCGTCGCCAAGGACCTCGAGGACGACCTGGAGCGTCTCGAGTCCGAGGGCGCGAAGGCCGCGGAGAAGAAGAAGGCCCGGGACACCGCCGACAAGCAGATGGCGCAGATCCGCAAGCGGGCCGACGCCGAGATCGAGCAGCTCGAGCAGGTCTGGGAGCGCTTCAAGAGCCTCAAGGTCTCCGACCTCGAGGGCGACGAGGCGCTCTTCCGTGAGCTGCGCGCCCGCTACGGCCAGTACTTCGAGGGCTACATGGGCGCCGAGTCCATCCAGAAGCGCCTGGAGACCTTCGACATGGACGCCGAGGCCGAGCGGCTGCGCGAGATCATCGCCACCGGCAAGGGCCAGCGGAAGACCCGTGCGCTGAAGCGGCTGAAGGTGCTCAACGCCTTCCTGGCCACCGGCACCTCGCCGCAGGGCATGGTCATCGACGCCGTCCCGGTGATCCCGCCGGAGATCCGTCCGATGGTCCAGCTGGACGGCGGCCGCTTCGCGACCTCCGACCTGAACGACCTGTACCGGCGCGTGATCAACCGCAACAACCGCCTGAAGCGTCTGCTGGACCTGGGCGCCCCGGAGATCATCGTCAACAACGAGAAGCGGATGCTGCAGGAGGCCGTCGACTCGCTGTTCGACAACGGCCGCCGCGGTCGTCCGGTCACCGGGCCGGGCAACCGTCCGCTGAAGTCGCTGTCCGACATGCTCAAGGGCAAGCAGGGCCGCTTCCGCCAGAACCTGCTCGGCAAGCGCGTCGACTACTCGGGCCGTTCGGTCATCGTCGTCGGCCCGCAGCTGCAGCTGCACGAGTGCGGCCTGCCGAAGCAGATGGCGCTGGAGCTGTTCAAGCCCTTCGTCATGAAGCGGCTGGTGGACCTCAACCACGCGCAGAACATCAAGTCGGCCAAGCGGATGGTGGAGCGCCAGCGCTCCCAGGTCTGGGACGTGCTCGAGGAGATCATCGTCGAGCACCCGGTCCTGCTGAACCGTGCGCCCACGCTCCACCGCCTGGGCATCCAGGGCTTCGAGCCGAAGCTGGTCGAGGGCAAGGCGCTGCAGCTGCACCCGCTGGTCTGCTCCGCCTTCAACGCCGACTTCGACGGCGACCAGATGGCGGTGCACCTGCCGCTGAGCCCCGAGGCTCAGGCCGAGGCGCGCATCCTGATGCTGTCCTCGAACAACATCCTGAAGCCCTCGGACGGCCGTCCGGTGGCCCTGCCCTCGCAGGACATGATCATCGGTCTGCACCACCTGACCACGGTCCGTGAGGACGAGGTCGGCGCCGGCCGCGCCTTCGCCTCCGTCGGCGAGGCCCAGATGGCCTTCGACCTGAACGAGCTTCACCTCAACGCTCCGGCGAAGATCCGCGTCGAGGGCTTCGTGCCCTCCGAGGCGGTCCCCGCGCCGGAGGGCTGGACCGAGGGCGAGCCGGCCACGATCGAGACCACGCTGGGCAAGGTCAAGTTCAACGAGCTGCTGCCGAGGGACTACCCGTGGCAGGACTCGGTGGCCGACAAGGGCCAGCTGTCCTCGCTGATCAACGACCTCGCCGAGCGGTACCCGACTGTGGACACCGCCCAGACCCTGGACAACCTGAAGGACGCCGGCTTCTACTGGTCGACTCGTTCGGGCGTCACCGTGGCCATCTCGGACATCACCTCCGACATGGACAAGCAGGGTCTGATGGACGCCTACGAGGATCAGGCCACGAAGGTCCAGTCGCAGTTCGACATGGGTCTGATCGGCGACGACGAGCGTCACGCCGAGCTCGCCGAGATCTGGTCCAAGGCGACCGAGGAGGTCGCCGGGGCGATGAAGGACGGCATGGACCGGCTGAACACCATCAACCGCATGGTGACCTCCGGAGCGCGAGGCAACTGGCTGCAGGTCCGGCAGATCGCCGGAATCCGCGGTCTGGTGACCAACCCGAAGGGTGAGATCATCCCGCGCCCGATCAAGTCCTCCTACCGCGAGGGCCTGTCGGTCCTGGAGTACTTCATCGCGACCCACGGCGCCCGCAAGGGTCTGGCCGACACCGCGCTGAAGACCGCGAACTCCGGCTATCTGACGCGTCGTCTGGTCGACGTCTCGCAGGACGTCATCGTCCGCGAGGCCGACTGCGGCACCTCGCGCGGCCTGACGGTGCCGATCGCGGTCGCCGACGAGAACGGCGAGCTGCGGATGCACGAGGCCGTGGAGAACTCCGCCTACGCCCGCACGCTGGCCGTCGACGTCACCGACGCCGAGGGCACCGTGCTGGCCGAGGCCGGCTCCGACGTCGGCGACGTGCTCATCCAGCGGCTCTTCGAGGCCGGCATCACCGAGGTCAAGATCCGCTCGGTGCTGACCTGCGAGTCGGCGGTGGGCACCTGCTCGCAGTGCTACGGCCGCTCGCTGGCCACCGGCAAGACGGTGGACATCGGCGAGGCCGTCGGCATCATCGCCGCCCAGTCCATCGGTGAGCCCGGCACGCAGCTGACCATGCGGACGTTCCACACCGGCGGCATCGCCTCGGCGGACGACATCACGCAGGGTCTGCCGCGAATCCAGGAGCTCTTCGAGGCCCGCACCCCGAAGGGTGTGGCCCCGATCGCCGAGTCCTCGGGCCGCGTGCGGCTGGAGGACTCGGAGAAGCAGCTGCGCCTGGTGCTGACCCCCGACGACGGCTCGGAGGAGCAGGCCTACCCGGTGCTGCGCCGGTCGCGTCTGCTGGTCTCCGACGGCGAGCACGTCGAGGTCGGCACCCAGCTGGTCGGCGGTGCGGTGGATCCGAAGCAGGTGCTCCGGGTGCTCGGCCCGCGGGCCGCGCAGAAGTTCCTGGTCTCCGAGGTCCAGGACGTCTACCAGTCCCAGGGCGTGGGCATCCACGACAAGCACGTGGAGGTCATCGTCCGGCAGATGCTGCGGCGGATCACCGTCATCGACTCCGGAGGCACCGGCCTGCTGCCCGGCGAGCTGACCGACCGGTTCCGCTTCATCGCGGAGAACCGGAAGGCCGTGGCCGCCGGCAACCAGCCCGCGTCGGGCCGTGACGAGCTGATGGGCATCACGAAGGCCTCGCTGGCCACCGACTCCTGGCTCTCGGCGGCCTCCTTCCAGGAGACCACCCGGGTGCTGACCCAGGCGGCGATGGAGGGCAAGTCCGACCCGCTGCTGGGCCTGAAGGAGAACGTGATCATCGGCAAGCTGATCCCGGCCGGCACCGGTCTGGACCGCTACACCCAGTCGACGGTCGAGCCCACCGAGGAGGCCAAGGCCAGCCTGTTCAGCGGCCCGAGCCTCTACGGCACGAGCTTCGACTACGCCGGCGCGGAGGGCGAGGGCGAGTTCCACGCCATCCCGCTGGACGACTACAACACCGAGGTCGACTTCCGCTGAGCGGTCGTCGACCCACGGCGGGGGAGACCCCGTGACCCGGTCGGGGCCCGGGGCGAGCATGACGCTGGCCCCGGGCTCCGGCCGTGTCCGCCGATCGGTCGCCGGCGACGGGGTGCGCACCGTGCTGAGGGCGTGCCGGTCCCCGGGATTGGGCGGAACACCGCGGCGCCTGCTATCGTTGACTCGATTGTTTCTGTGTGGCAGAGGGACTCGGTCCGGGTCGCGGGGTCGTTGCGCGACGAATGCCACATTTTTGCACGCCCAGGGGCCTCTCCCGCGGACTGTGCGAAGAACTGATCGCCCGCGGGATCTATGAGCATCCCTCAGCCTGACCGGACGGCGGCCCGCCGTGGTCCGTCAAGCCCGAAACCACGTATGGAGATCGCATAGTGCCTACTATCCAGCAGCTGGTCCGCAAGGGGCGCACCCCCAAGCCGACCAAGAACACCACCCCTGCGCTGCAGGGCAGCCCGATGCGTCGCGGCGTCTGCACCCGCGTGTACACCACGACGCCCAAGAAGCCGAACTCCGCCCTCCGCAAGGTCGCCCGTGTGCGGCTGAACGGCGGCGTCGAGGTCTCCGCCTACATTCCCGGCGAGGGACACAACCTGCAGGAGCACTCGATCGTGCTCGTGCGCGGCGGCCGGGTGAAGGACCTCCCCGGCGTCCGGTACAAGATCGTCCGCGGCGCCCTCGACACCCAGGGCGTCAAGGGCCGCGGCCAGGCCCGCAGCCGCTACGGTGCGAAGAAGGAGAAGAAGTAATGCCGCGCAAGGGACCGGCGCCGAAGCGCCCCATCACTCAGGACCCCGTCCACGGCTCTCCGCTGGTCACACAGCTGATCAACAAGGTGCTGACCGACGGCAAGAAGTCCACCGCCGAGCGGATCGTCTACGGCGCCCTGTCCGGCGTCGCGACCAAGACCGGCGAGGACGCCGTCACCGTGCTGAAGAAGGCCATGGACAACATCCGTCCGGCCCTCGAGGTCCGCTCCCGCCGCGTCGGCGGCGCCACCTACCAGGTGCCCGTCGAGGTCAAGGCCGGTCGTGCGACCGCCCTGGCTCTGCGCTGGCTGGTCGGCTACTCCAAGGACCGTCGTGAGAAGACGATGACCGAGCGGCTGATGAACGAGATCCTGGACGCCTCCAACGGCCTGGGTGCCGCGGTCAAGCGCCGCGAGGACACCCACAAGATGGCCGAGTCCAACAAGGCCTTCGCCCACTACCGCTGGTGATCGACGGCCCGCGCGGCGCCGCGGCGGCAGCTTCCGGCAGGAGGCTTCTCGCCCGCATGCGCGCCGCGTAGGCTTGTCGGCGGCGGGTCACCGCTTCACCGGCAGCATCCATCGAGAGACCTGAGAGGACAAGGGGATCAACCGTGGCACAAGACGTGCTCAGTGACCTGAAGAAGGTCCGCAACATCGGCATCATGGCGCACATCGATGCCGGTAAGACCACCACCACCGAACGTGTGCTGTTCTACACGGGCCTCAACCACAAGCTGGGGGAGACCCACGACGGTGCGTCCACGACGGACTGGATGTCTCAGGAGAAGGAGCGCGGCATCACGATCACGTCCGCCGCGGTGACCTGCTTCTGGGAGAACAACCAGATCAACATCATCGACACCCCGGGTCACGTCGACTTCACCGTCGAGGTGGAGCGTGCGCTGCGCGTGCTCGACGGCGCGGTGGCGGTGTTCGACGCCAAGGAGGGCGTGGAGCCGCAGTCGGAGACGGTCTGGCGCCAGGCCGACAAGTACAACGTGCCGCGCATCTGCTTCGTCAACAAGATGGACAAGCTCGGTGCCGACTTCTACTTCACGGTCGACACCATCAAGTCCCGCCTGGGCGCCAAGCCGCTGGTGATGCAGCTGCCGATCGGCGCCGAGTCCGACTTCGTCGGCGTGGTGGACCTCGTCCACATGAAGGCGCTGGTGTGGCCCGGCGACGCCAAGGGTGACGTGACTCTGGGTGCCGAGTACGAGACCCGGGAGATCCCGGAGGAGCTCAAGGAGCGGGCTCAGCAGTACCGCGATGAGCTCGTCGAGTCGGTCGCCGAGGCCGACGAGGAGCTCATGGAGAAGTACTTCGCCGGCGAGGAGCTCACCATCGAGGAGCTCACCAAGGGCATCCGCAAGCTGACCGTGGGCGGCGAGGCCTACCCGGTCTTCTGCGGCTCGGCCTTCAAGAACCGCGGCGTGCAGCCGATGCTCGACGCGGTCGTCGACTACCTGCCGAGCCCGCTGGACATCTCCGCGATGGAGGGCCACGCGCCGAACGACGAGGACGAGGTCCTGACCCGCAAGCCCAGCAAGGACGAGCCGTTCTCCGCGCTGGCCTTCAAGGTCGCCGCGCACCCGTTCTTCGGCCAGCTGACCTACATCCGTGTCTACTCCGGCCGGCTGACCAACGGTGCGCAGGTCGTCAACACCACCCGCGGCAAGAAGGAGCGCATCGGCAAGCTGTTCCAGATGCACTCCAACAAGGAGAACCCGGTGGAGGAGATCACCGCCGGCAACATCTACGCGGTCGTCGGTCTGAAGACCACCACCACCGGTGACACGCTCGCGGACCCGAACGAGCCGATCGTGCTCGAGTCGATGTCCTTCCCGGAGCCGGTCATCACCCTGGCCATCGAGCCGAAGTCGAAGAACGACCAGGAGAAGCTCTCCACGGCCATCCAGAAGCTCGCGGCCGAGGACCCGACCTTCACGGTGAACCGCAACGAGGAGACCGGCCAGACGGAGATCGGCGGCATGGGCGAGCTGCAGCTCGACGTGCTGGTCGACCGCATGAAGCGCGAGTTCAAGGTCGAGGCCAACGTCGGCAAGCCGCAGGTGGCCTACCGCGAGACCATCCGCAAGAAGGCCGAGGGTGTGGAGTACACCCACAAGAAGCAGACCGGCGGGTCGGGCCAGTTCGCCAAGGTCATCCTCGACTTCGAGCCGCTGGACACCTCCGACGGCGAGATGTACGAGTTCGTCAACGCCGTGACCGGCGGTCGCATCCCGCGTGAGTACATTCCGTCCGTCGACACCGGCATCCAGGACGCGATGGGCCTGGGCGTCCTCGCGGGCTACCCGATGGTCGGCGTGAAGGCCACGCTGAACGACGGTCAGTACCACGACGTCGACTCCTCGGAGATGGCGTTCAAGCTGGCCGGCTCCCAGGCCTTCAAGGAGGGCGTCACCCGGGCGAAGCCGGTGCTGCTCGAGCCGACGATGGCCGTCGAGGTCCGCACACCCGGAGGAGTACATGGGCGACGTCATCGGCGACCTGAACTCCCGGCGCGGTCAGATCGGCCAGATGGACGACGCCGCCGGCGTGAAGGTCATCCAGGCCACCGTCCCGCTGTCGGA
>NZ_AFRW01000095.1 GCF_000220985.1 Nesterenkonia sp. F | reverse complement strand
AGCGGATCGGCGAGCAGGTCGGCGGACAGCGACGGCCCCTCGTGCTCGCGCACCGCGGCGCCGCGGTCCTGGAGGGCGGCGCCGCGGCGGCGATGCGCCGCCGCCGGCCGACGCCAGACTGAGGAGTCGTGCGTCTGCTCCTCCAACCAGGACGCGGCGCGGCGGTGGGCTGCGGCGGTCTCCTGCAGCGCGGTAGCCCAGGTCTCGGCCGGGGCGTGGTGTGCGGGCTGCTCGGCGTGCTCTGATGGCGGGGGAGTGGTCACCCTGAGAGCCTATCGCCGGGCGCGGGGCGCTCGAGCTCGGCATGCCGTCGTCCCGGCGAGCAGTCATGCACGACGCGCCTGGGATGCCCGGCTGTGGCTGTGTCGGTGAGCGACGCCATGCTGGCCGAGCACGCCCGACCCTGCCGGACGGGAGGAGAGGGCGTGGTCGACGCGCTCGTCTCCGGATCGGTCCCCTGGGACCTTCAGCGTCGTGCGGGTGGCACGATGAGAGGGATGACGTTCAATCCTTGCAGCGACCTGACTGCCGCGGAGTGGATCACGGCCAGCGATGAGCCCTGGTGGAGTCTGGTGACGCTGGGCCCTCCAGGGTTCCCGGCGTATGCGCGACTGCGGTTCATCCCTGACCCGGCATATGAAGGGCAGCCCGAGAACGACGTCGTGCCGCAGGGCGACGACCTTCCAGAGATCGATCAACTCCGCGTCGCTGTGGAGACGCTGCTGCCTCACACCGATTCGTCTGCTGAGGGGTATCTGATGATGTGGGATGGGTGGGGCGAGGATGCGTTTCCCGACGCCATCGTGCGTACAGCGCGTGTGGTGGTCCCGAATCGTGAGTACTACGTGTGCAAGGTTTCGCTGCCGGACTTCGTCTCCGGGGTGGTGGAAGCCTCGTGGGAGGCGAGAACAGGCGGCGACATGCCTCCGCCTGCGTTCATCTGGCCGGTGGATCGCTCCTGGTGCATCACTCAGGACGTCGATCCCCATTGGGCCGGCATCGGGGCCGAGCAGGCGGCGATCACCTCGCTGTCGGCCCAACTGCATCTCGACGTCGTCCAGGTCGAGCCGGATCAGAAGCTGCCCTTCTACTACTAGCGGCGACGAACCCGAGAAGGCATCACTCGGCGATCTTCCTGCGGGAGGTTCACGATGGCGGCCTTCGCTCGCACGAGCGGGGTCGCCACGGAGCGCGCCGGAAGAAGACCCTGCCAGTCAGCAGGCAGAGTCTCACCTGAGATGTCACTGCAGGCTTCGACCACTCCTGGCGGTGACACGTCAGGAGTGTGTCCACCAGGCTGCGCCGGACGAAGCTGCTGAATCCCGGTCAGCGCGCCCGGGCCAGCAAGACGTTCCTGGCCTAAAACCCCAGACCTGCGGCCCCTCGCCGCGCCCGGATACAGAAGAAGTGCCGGGACATCGATGGCCCGATGTCCCGGCACTTCACACTGGAGGGGATGACGGGAATCGAACCCGCGTCGTCGGTTTGGAAGACCGAAGCTTTACCATTAAGCTACATCCCCGCCGGGCCGCGACGAAGTCGTCGCGGCGACACCTCAGATTAGCAAGACCGCGCCCTGGCCGCCAAACGTGACGCTGGTCCTCCGGGCTCTGTGGGGACGTCCACCGACTCGACCTCGGGTCACGCGGCGGCTCGATACGATGGCGGAGAGGGTCGGGACCGGTTCCGGCCAGTCCGTCCGTCGCCGTCCGGAAGCCCCGAGGTCCGCATGTCCGCTGATTCCCGCTCCGCCGACCGACCGCGCGTGCACTTCGTGGTCCAGCCGACGGTGAGCCACTATCGCGGCCCGCTGCTGCGGCGGCTGCTGGAGAGCCGGCGCCTGGAGTTCGACCTCGTCGGCCGCTTCCGCAACTCCGAGGGACCCTCGGCCGACCGCATCGAGTCCGCCGACGAGGCGGTCCTGGCCGAGGTCACTCCGATGGACTTCGTCTCCTGCGGCGAGCTCTGGTGGGAGAAGGGGCAGGTCCGCGCGGTGCTCTCCGGCCGCCACGACGTCTACGTGCTGGCCGGGCGCATCTACACCGTCTCCGCCTGGGCCGCGCTGCTCGCCGCCCGGGCGTGCGGCCGCCGGGTGCTGCTCTGGGGCCACGGTTGGAAACGCCCGGAGTCCGGGATGAAGCGGCGGCTGCGGCTGGCCTTCTACGCGCTCTCCGACGGGCTGCTGGTCTACGGCGATCGTGCCCGCGAGCTGGGGGCCGCCTACGGCGTGGATGCCGAGAAGATCGCCGTGGTGTACAACAGCATCTACTCGACCGACCAGCTCGAGGCTGCCGACGCCGACGTCGCAGAGGGCTCCGGCGCGAGCCGCTCGGAGGAGGACCGTCGGGAGGCGGCGGGCGACGACGAGCGGCCGACGCTGATCTACAGCTCGCGGCTGACGACCCGGCACCGGCTCGACACGCTGGCGGAGGCGCTGGAGCAGCTGCCGGCGGACACGGTGCGGCCGCGGGTGATCGTCGTCGGCGACGGCGTCGAGCGTCCCCGGCTCGAGCGGCGCTTCGTCGAGGCCGGGGTCGAGGCGCACTTCCTGGGCGCCGTCTACGACGTCGACCGGCTCCGCGGGCTCTACGCCGCCGCCGACGCCGCGGTCTGCATCGGCGGGGCGGGGCTGAACGTCACCCAGGCGCTGGGCTTCGGCGTGCCGGTCGTCGCCGAGGACGCCCACCCCGACTCGAGCCCGGAGATCGAGGCCGTCGTCGACGGCGAGACGGGACGGCTGTACCGTTCCGGCGATCCGACCTCGCTGCAGGAGGTGCTGACCGAGATGCTCGCCGACCGCGACACACTGCGGCGCATGGGCGCGGCCGGCCGCACCGTCGTGGAGGAGCGCTATACCGCCGAGGCGCACGCTCAGGCGATGGAGGAGGCGATCGTGGGCTTCCTGCGCCGGTGGGGCGACCGGGACCGGTCTTCCGAAGGCTGAACCGGTCCCGGCCGCCGCCGGATCAGGCCGGAGTCTTCGCCCCGCCGGTCTGGGCGAGCATCGCGTCGAACTCCTCCTCGACCCGCGGGTCTCGGCGGTACGTGGCGAGGGACACGACCACCGCGGCCAGCAGCGCCAGGCCGAAGCCCGGAATGATCTCATAGACCACGCCGGAGAGGGCGTCGATCGACCCCCAGATGCCCACGGTGACCGCCCCGACGACCATGCCGGCCAGCACGCCGGGCATCGTCAGCTTCCGCCAGTAGAGGCTGAGCAGCACCACCGGGCCGAAGGCGGCGCCGAAGCCGGCCCAGGCGAAGCCGACGAGGTCCAGGATGGTGGACTCGGTGTCCAGCGCCAGCAGCGCGGCGACCACCGAGACGGTCAGCACGGCCGCGCGGCCGAGGATCAGCTGCTGCCGGCGGCTCGAGTTCCGGCCGAAGGTCAGGTAGATGTCCTCGACCAGCGCCGAGGAGGAGACCACCAGCTGGGAGGAGATGGTCGACATCACCGCGGCCAGCACCGCCGCCAGCAGCAGGGCGGCGATGAACGGGTGGAAGAGCGCCTGGGCGAGCACCAGGAAGACGTGCTCGGGGTTCTCCAGCGCGGAGCCTTCACTCTGGAAATAGGCCACGCCGATCAGTCCGGTCATCACTGCGCCGAAGCCGGCCAGCGCCATCCAGCCGATGCCGATCCGGCGGGCGGCGGGGGCGTCGGCCACGGAGCGCATGGCCATGAAGCGCACGATGATGTGCGGCTGGCCGAAGTACCCCAGGCCCCAGGCCACGGCGGAGACCACGCCCCAGACGGAGGCGCCGACCAGGAAGCTCATCCGGTCGGCGCCTTCACCGGCGGCCGCGTCGGCCGCGTCGACGCCGGAGGTGACGTCGCCCCAGCCGCCCAGCATCGCCAGGGCGATGATCGGCACCAGCAGCAGGCCGACGAACATCATCGTGCCCTGCACGACGTCGGTCAGCGAGGCGCCGAGGAAGCCGCCGGCCAGTGTGTAGACCACGGTGACGCCGGCGACGATGAGCATCCCCGGCACGTACTCCAGCCCGAAGGCCACGGTGAAGAACTGGCCGCCGGCCACCAGGCCGGAGGAGACGTAGAAGATGAAGAAGGCCAGGATGATCAGTCCGGCGATGACCCGCACCGCGTGGTTGTCGGTCTTCAGCCGGGACTCCAGGAAGCTGGGGATGGTGATCGAGTTCTGCGAGACCTCGGTGTAGGCCCGCAGCCGCGGGGCGACGAACTTCCAGTTCAGCCACGCGCCGATGGTCAGCCCGATGGCGATCCAGGCTTCCACCAGCCCCGAGGCGTAGATGGCGCCGGGCAGCCCCATCATCAGCCAGCCGGACATGTCTGACGCCCCTGCTGAGAGGGCGGCGGTCGACGGGCGCAGCCGGCGGCCGGCGAGCATGTAGTCGTCGTAGCTGCTCGTGCGTCGGTAGGCGTAGTACCCGATCGCGAGCATGCACGCGAAGTACAGGATCACCGCCACGAGCTGGACGGAGGAGTCTGCGGTCTCGATCATGCCGCAGAGTATGACACGGGGTGGCCGGGGTCACCATGTGCCGCGCCCAGTCGCCGCCCAGTCTCCGTCCAGCCCTTCGGAGGGCGCCGTCGGGCGCCGTCGTCGGACCGCTCGTCCGCTCCGGCGCTCGAGGGGTCAGTCGCGCGGCGCCAGGATCATGTTCGTCATCCGCGCTGTGGACAGCCGGCGGTCGCGCTCGTCGCGCATCACGATCTCGTGGGAGGTCAGCGTCCGTCCCCGCGAGATCGGCGTGCAGGTGGCGGTGACCATCCCCGCCGTCGCGGCCCGGTGGTGGGTGGCATTGAGCTCGGTGCCGACCACGGCGTTCTCCTGCTCCAGGCCCAGCCGCACATGCAGGATCGCCGCGATCGAGCCGAGCGTCTCGGCCAGCACCATATGGGCCCCGCCGTGCAGCAGCCCCATGTTCTGCTCGTTGCCGGCCACCGGCAGCGTCGCCACCATCCGCTCGGGACTCATCTCCACGAAGCGCAGCCCCATGGTCCGCGCCAGCGGGGAGACGCCGTGCGGGCCCATATGCTCGAAGAGCTCCTCCGGGACTCCGGCCTCGCGCATCAGCGCCAGCCGCTCGTCCTCCTCGGGCAGCGGAGTGGGGCCGGGGGCGGACTCGAGCGTGGGCTCAGGGGTCGGTGTATCGTCGGCGGCCGGAGCCGTCCGGGCCGCGATGAAATCTCCATCCATGCCCACTAGAGTTGCACCGTGAGCCCGACACGTGAAACCGCCTCCGGCGGCCAGACCCTGGAGACCGACCGCAAGCTGCTCGTCGTCGACGGACATTCGATGGCCTTCCGCGCGTTCTACGCGCTGCCGCCGGAGAGCTTCGTCACCGACACCGGCCAGCACACCAATGCCGTGCACGGCTTCACGAACATGCTGCTGAAGCTGATCCGGGAGGAGAAGCCCACCCACGTCGCGCTGGCCTTCGACCTCGACACCCCGACCTTCCGGCACGAGGCCTACGAGGAGTACAAGGCGGGCCGAGCGAAGACTCCGGAGGAGTTCAGCGGCCAGATCGGGCTGATCAAGCAGGTCGCCGAGGCGATGCGCATCCCGGCGATCACCGTCGAGGGCTACGAGGCCGACGACATCGTCGCCACGCTGGCCGCCCGCGCCGAGGAGGCGGGCTGGCGCACGCTCATCGTCTCCGGCGACCGCGACGCCCTGCAGCTGGTCACCGAGCGCACCCATCTGGACTACCCGACCTCCGGAGTGAGCAAGAGCGTGCGCCTCGACCCGGCCGGCGTCGAGGAGAAGTACAAGGTGCCGCCGGAACAGTACCGGGACCTCGCCGCGCTGGTCGGCGAGAGCGCCGACAACCTGCCCGGGGTGCCGCTCGTCGGCCCCGGAGTCGCCGCCAAGTGGTTGGGCCAGTACGGCTCGGCGCGCGGCATCATCGACCACGCCGACCAGATCGGCGGCAAGCGCGGCGAGAACCTGCGCGCCGCCCTCGACGACGTGGAGCGCAACCTGGAGCTCAACCGGCTGCTGTGCGACGTCGAGCTGCCGGTGGACCTGGAGGACACCGTCCTCGGCCCGCCCGACCGCGAGGCGGTCGAGCCGCTCTTCGACGCGCTGCAGTTCGACCAGATCCGCGACCGGCTCTTCGACACCCTCGCCGAGCGCTTTCCCGAGGCCGCCTCCCGTCCCACGCCGACCCAGCGGCTGCCGCGGGTCCGCACCCTCGACGAGGCCGCCGACGTCGAGGCGCTGCGCGAGGCCGCCGGACCGGTCGGCGTCGCGCTCTGCCTGGACCGCAGCGGTGAGAGCCTCTCCACCAAGGCCAAGCGCGACGAGGCCGCCCGCACCGCCGAGGCGCTCGCCGTCGTGCTGCTGCCCCCGCCCGACGACGCCGCGGAGGGCGAGCCGGAGGAGGCGCCGGCCGAGGCGCTCGCCGTCTCGCTGACCGACGCCGAGCCGCCCGTCGAGCAGGCGCTGGCCGACTGGCTGGCCGACCCGCAGGCGCCCAAGCGCGTCCACGACCTCAAGGACGCCGGACGTCGGCTCGCCGCCCGCGGTCTGCGCCTGCGCGGGGCCGTCGACGACACGCTGCTCTCGGCCTACCTCATCCAGCCCGACCGGCGGAATTTCGACGTCGGCGACCTGGTGACCCAGCACCTGCGCACGTCGGCGGACCCGGCCGACTGGCTCGGCGCCGACGAGCCCGCCGACGGGGAGACCTCGGCTCAGGAGGCCTCGTCCGAGGACCCGCTGGGCGGGGAGGGCACGCTGTTCTCCTCCCACGACGTGCTGCCGGGAGTGACCGCCGGCGACCTCGACGCCGCGGCGCTGCAGGTGGCGCTGCTGCACCGGCTGAGCCCGGTGCTGACCGAGCAGCTCGTCGAGCGGCGGGCCGACCACCTGGTCCGCGACCTGGAGATTCCGCTGGCCGAGGTGCTGCTGGAGATGGAGCTGGCCGGCATCGCGGTGAGCGCCGAGCGGCTCGAAGCCCTCGATCAGGAGTTCGCCGACCAGGTCGAGGCCGCGGCCCAGGCCGCCTACGCCGCGATCGGCCACGAGGTGAACCTCGGCTCGCCGAAGCAGCTGCAGACGGTGCTCTTCGACGAGCTCGAGCTGCCGACGACGCGCAAGACCAAGACCGGGTACTCCACCGACGTCGAATCGCTGCAGGACCTGCTGGCCAAGACGCAGAACGAGTTCCTGGTCCACCTGATGGCCCATCGCGATGCGACGAAGCTGCGGCAGACGGTGACCGGGCTGGTCGAGTCGATCGGCGACGACGGCCGGATCCACACCACCTACGCGCAGACGGTCGCGGCGACCGGACGGCTGTCCTCGCTGCATCCGAACCTGCAGAACATCCCGGTGCGCACCGCCGAGGGCCGCCGCATCCGCGACGCCTTCGTCGTCGGCGAGGGCCGCGAGTCGCTGCTGACCGCCGACTACTCGCAGATCGAGATGCGCATCATGGCCCATCTCTCCGGCGACGAGGAGCTGATCCGGGCCTTCCGCGAGGGCGAGGACCTGCACAGCTTCGTCGGTGCGCGGGTCTTCGGCGTGGGCACCGACGAGGTCACCGGCGAGATGCGCTCGAAGGTCAAGGCGATGAGCTACGGCCTGGTCTACGGCCTCTCCAGCTTCGGGCTGTCCAAGCAGCTGGGCATCGGCGTCGACGAGGCTCGGGACCTGATGAACGAGTACTTCGAGCGCTTCGGCGCCGTCCGCGACTATCTGCGCGAAGTCGTCGAACAGGCCAGGAAGGACGGCTTCACCTCGACGATCTACGGTCGGCGGCGGTACCTGCCGGATCTGACCAGCGACAACCGGCAGCTGCGCCAGATGGCCGAGCGGGCCGCGCTCAACGCCCCGATCCAGGGCTCGGCGGCCGACATCATCAAGCAGGCGATGCTCGACGTCGACGCCGCGCTGCGCGAGCAGCAGCTGTCCTCGACGATGCTGCTGCAGGTCCACGACGAGCTCATCCTCGACGTCGCCCCGGGCGAGCAGGAGCGGGTGCGCTCGCTGGTGGTGGAGAAGATGGCCGCCGCCGCGGATCTGACGGTGCCGCTGGACGTGAACGTCGGCGTCGGCTCCTCCTGGCACGAGGCCGCGCACTGACATAGCCTGAGAGGCGTGAACTCCCTGACATCACCTCGCCGCCCGCACGTCTCCCCGCTGCCCGACGGGCTGCGCGCGGAGTCCTTCGCCCCGACGCTCGACGCCGAGGGCGCCGCCGACGCGCGCAGCGCGGCGCATCTGCGCACCACCATGCACGGCTTCTACGGGCCGTGGCTGACGGACGAGGAGGTCTCCCGGCACACCGAGACCTTCATCGCCGATGCGCAGCGGCAGGTCGGGGTCTACCTCGACGCGGAGAGCGAGGAGCCCGGCGCGGACGCCCGCCGTCGGGTCGGGTTCTCCGCCGACCATCCGGTGGCGACCTTCGTGGAGTTCGACGAGACGCTCGACGCCGGCGGCCGCGGCGCCGAGGGTCCGCTGCTGGACGCCCGGCTGATCACCGGGGTGACGGTCGATCCCGGTTTCCGCCGGCGCGGCATCCTCTCCCACCTGATGACCTCCTCGCTGGCCCGCGCCGTCGAGGACGGAGTGCCGCTGGCCGCGCTGACCGCCTCCGAGGGCGGGATCTACGGGCGCTTCGGCTTCGGCGCGGCCGTCCGCGAGGCCGAGCTGCGCGTGGACCTGGCGCACACCGCCGGCACGCGGCTGCAGCTGCGCGGGGAGCCGAGCGGGCAGGTGATCAGCGCCGACCCGACGGCCATGGGCGAGGTCGTCGACGAGGTCTGGGCGCAGTTCCACCGCCGGGTCCGCGGATCGGTGGACCGCCCGCTGAACTACCTCCGCCGGGCGACCGCCCGCTGGTCGCCGCGCGACGTGACCTCCTGGGACCGTCGCCTGCGGGCGGCGGTGCATGTGCGCGACGACGGGTCGGTCGGCGGCTACGTGACCTTCCGGCACGCCGGCTGGGAGACCGAGCCGAGCACGCTGGAGATCGCCGACCTGGTGGCCGCCGATGCGACGAGCCATGTGGAGCTCTGGCGGCATCTGTCGCAGCGGGATCTGGTCGCCCGCGCGGAGCTGGACGGGGCCTCGGTCGAGGACGTGCTGACCGCCGCGGCGGTGAACCCGCGCAGCGTGCAGGTCCGCGAGGTCCGCGACGTCCTCTGGGTGCGTCTGCTCGACGTGGTCCGCTGCCTGCAGGCGCGCGAGTGGGGCGGCGACGGCGTGTTCACGCTGTGGCTGAGCGACCCCCTGGGCATCGCGGACGGCGTCTACCGGGTCGAGGTCTCCGCGGGCGTGGCGGCCGTCGAGCCGGTGACGGAACAGGAGGCGGGGCAGGAGACGGCCGGGCCCGTGCTGTCCACGGACGTGGAGACCCTGGGTTCGCTGTACCTCGGGGACGCGGCGGTGGTCACCATGCAGCGGGCGGGTCGGCTGAGCGTCGCCGACGGCGCCGCGGCGAGCGGGGGAGCCGGCGACGCCGAGGGCGCGCTGCGCGAGCTCTCGGCGATCGTCGATCTGCCGACCCGGCCGTTCTGCGCCACACATTTCTGAGCCGCGCATTCCCGGGCCGCCGCGCACGTCTGGCCCGGGTCGCGACGCGCCCGTGCGGTTGAATCCGATTGGTGAGCGCGTATAGACTGGCCGGGCGCGTTCTGCGCACAGAGTCGATACCTGACGTCTGGCACAGTTTCTGCTCGACTGCGTGCATCATCGCATGCGATCCAGCACCTTGTCATTGTCATTTGTCCGTCGCTCAGTGCATGGAGAACCGTGCGCTGACCTATAAGCCAACGATCCCTCATCGGAGCCCCTACTACATGACCACCACCGCAACCACCCCGCAGGTCGCCGTCAACGACATCGGCACCTCGGAAGAGTTCCTCGCCGCCGTCGACGCCACGATGAAGTACTTCAACGACGGCGATCTCGTCGAGGGCGTCATCGTCAAGGTCGACCGTGACGAGGTCCTCCTCGACATCGGGTACAAGACCGAAGGCGTCATCCCGTCCCGCGAGCTGTCCATCAAGCACGATGTCGACCCGGACGAGGTCGTCGCGGTCGGTGACCAGGTGGAGGCTCTGGTCCTCACCAAGGAGGACAAGGAAGGCCGCCTGATCCTGTCCAAGAAGCGCGCCCAGTACGAGCGCGCCTGGGGCGACATCGAGCGCATCAAGGACGAGGACGGCGTCGTCTCCGGCACGGTCATCGAGGTCGTCAAGGGCGGCCTCATCCTCGACATCGGGCTGCGCGGCTTCCTCCCGGCCTCGCTGGTCGAGATGCGCCGCGTGCGCGACCTGGCCCCCTACCATCGGTCAGGAGATCGAGGCCAAGATCATCGAGCTGGACAAGAACCGCAACAACGTGGTCCTGTCCCGCCGCGCCTGGCTGGAGCAGACCCAGTCCGAGGTGCGCTCCTCCTTCCTCAACAAGCTCGAGCGCGGCCAGGTCCGCACCGGCACCGTCTCCTCGATCGTCAACTTCGGCGCCTTCGTGGACCTGGGCGGCGTCGACGGCCTGGTGCACGTCTCCGAGCTGTCCTGGAAGCACATCGACCACCCGAACGAGGTCGTCGAGGTCGGCCAGGAGGTCACCGTCGAGGTGCTCGAGGTCGACATGGACCGCGAGCGGGTCTCGCTGTCGCTGAAGGCCACCCAGGAGGACCCGTGGCAGGCCTTCGCCCGGACCCACGCGCTGGGCCAGGTCGTCCCCGGCAAGGTCACCAAGCTGGTGCCCTTCGGCGCGTTCGTCCGCGTCGAGGACGGCATCGAGGGCCTGGTGCACATCTCCGAGCTGGCGGTCCGCCACGTGGACCTCGCCGAGCAGGTCGTCTCGGTGGGCGAGGAGCTCTTCGTCAAGGTCATCGACATCGACCTCGAGCGTCGCCGCATCAGCCTCTCGCTGAAGCAGGCCAACGAGGGCGTCGACCCGGACGGCACCGAGTTCGACCCGGCCATGTACGGCATGGACGCCGAGTACGACGAGGAGGGGAACTACAAGTACCCCGAGGGCTTCGACCCGGAGACCAACGAGTGGATGGAGGGCTTCGAGGAGCAGCGCGCTGCCTGGGAGGCCCAGTACTCCGCCGCTCAGGAGCGCTGGGAGGCCCACAAGGAGCAGGTGCGGAAGGCCCTCGAAGCCGACGCCGAGGTCGTCGCGCAGCAGACGGTCGGCGGCGGAAGCAGCAGCTCCAGCTCGTCGAACACCGGCGCCGCCAAGCGCGAGCCGGCTCCGTCGAACTACTCCTCGGAGGCTCCGGAGGACGCCGGCACGCTGGCCTCCGACGAGGCTCTCGCCGCCCTGCGCGAGAAGCTCACCGGCCAGGGCTGAGCATCCGCCTGACGGCCGGCGCCTGAGGGCAGAGGCCCGACGACGCATCATGGAGGCCGCGTCCCACCACGGTGGGGCGCGGCCTCCATGCGTATCCGGGGGGGGGAGTCCGGCGGATGTGCAGGACGGCGACCGCCGATTCGCCAGGGGCAGGACGGACGAAGGAGGAGAACGGATGAGCCACGGAGACTGGGTCCCGGTCACTCGGCACGACGGTGAGACGGTGGGTCATCTGGAGCCGCTCACAGACGACTGGTCAGCAGTGCGTCCACGCACTGTCCTGGGGCATCCCGCCGGGGACGCCATGGAGTTCATCCCGGCCGAGGAGCTGCTCCTGGACCGCGGCCTCGGCGAGCTCCTCGAGCCCTGGACGCTCACCACCGAGGACGGCACGGTGGAGGACCTGACCATCATAGAGGTCGCTCCGCGCGGCATCCGACTGGCCGACCGGACGGCCACCAAGGCGCTGGCGGCGACCGAGGAGTTCGTCGTCGCCTGGCCGGACCTGGACCGACGCCTCAGCCGGCGGACTTCTCGCTGACCGTCACGGTGAACTTCCGGTCCCGGGCGAGCTGGCGCGTCGGTCCGACGAACCGCCGCAGCGCCGCGCGGTGCTGCAGATGGGAGTTCCACACGCAGTAGAGCAACCCGCCCGGCGCCAGAGCGCGGCCCGCCGAGGCGATCAGCCGATGGGCGACCGTCGGATCGACGGCGTTGCCCCGGTGGAAGGGCGGATTCAGCAGGATCAGCCGCTCGCCGTCGGCGGCCGCGACGTCCTCCAGACCGTCGGCACGGCGGACCTCCACGCGGTCCGCGACGTCGTTGGCCTCTGCCGTGAGCGTCGTCGAGGCGACCGCCGAGGCCGAGTCGTCGACGGCCAGCACCTGCGCCTTCGGCCAGCGCCGCGCCGCCCAGGCGGCCACCGTCCCGTTGCCGCATCCCAGGTCGACGAGCCGATCGGCCGCGGCCAGCTGCGTCTCGAACGCCGCGAGTCCGTCCACCGCCGCCAGCAGCCGTCGGGTGCCGGGGTCGACGCTGGTGCCGCCGTAGGTGGTGCCCGTGCTGCACAGCGTGAGCTCGTCGATCGGGGCGACGGCGTGGACCGCGCGCCGCGGTCCCGGGGCCGGCAGCCCCCGCCGCGGCGACCGGGCGGTGAGCACCCGCGACTTCGACCGGCCCCGGCCGGGGACCACATCGGCGAAGTACCGGTCCAGCACGTCGTTCATCGACCGGGTCATGTGTTTGTCGCGTCCGCCGGCCAGCAGCACGACGTCCTCCGCGGCGTGCTCGGCGACCAGGTGGGCGCGGTCGGCCAGCGCATCGAGCGAGCGGGGAAGCGGCATCAGCACGGTGCGGGCACCGGCCACTGTGCCGGCGTCGAAGGGTCGCGGAGCCGCGAGACCCAGGGCCGCCGCATTCTCGGCCAGAGCCAGCTCGCCGCCGCGGGCGTCCTGGGCCGCGCGCACCCTGTGCCCGGCGGCGACCAGCGGCAGGGTGAGAGCGCCCCAGCGGTCGTCGAGGACGACGATCTCGTCATCGGGATGTCCGGCCGCCCACCAGGCGGCCGCCGTGTCGAGCAGCAGCAGGTCGGCCGCGTCGTAGGCCTGCTCACCGTCGTCGGGACGCCGGCGCAGTCGAGACAGGTCGAGGCCGCCGCCGTCCTGCGGCGGCGAGGTCAGTGGGGACGGGACCGCCTCAGGCGTGCGGCCGGGTTCCACCGCGGGGCTCATGCCGGGACCTCGCCCGCGCCGTCGTCGGAGGTGTGCTCGACGTCGATCCAGTCCACGCCGGCGGGACGCAGGTCGCCGGCTCCTGCGGAGACCGTGGCGATCCGCGCCTGCAGAGCCGCGACCGGCGCGTCGTCGTCGGGCACGGCCAGATGCAGCCGGGCGCCGGAGGGACCGACGCCGTACTCGGTGTCGCGCACCGCGGCCCCGGCGGCGCGCAGCTCGTTCTCCCAGCGGCCGACGTCGGCGATCGGGGCGTCGAGCAGGAAGCGGCGCATGCGACGACGTGCCAGCGTCCTCTCCGTCTCCACCGCCTGCTGCAGGGCCTCGCCCACGGCGTCGGAGTAGGCGCGGACCAAACCCCCGGCGCCGAGCAGCGTGCCGCCGAACCAGCGCACCACCACGGCGGCCACGTCGGTCAGATCGGCGCGGCCCGACGGCATCGTCGTCTGGGCGAGGACCTCGAGCATCGGGGCGCCGGCGGTGCCGGAGGGCTCGCCGTCGTCGTTCGCCCGCTGCACGTGCCGATCCGGGCCGATCAGCCAGGCGCTGCAATGGTGCCGGGCCGCGTGGTGCCGACGGCGCAGCGCGTCGACGAGCTCCTGCGCCTCGGCAGTCGACTCGGTGCGGCGCAGCACGGCCAGGAAGCGGGACTTCCGCCGGTCGATCTCGGCGACGACGTCGACGCCGGGACGCAGCACGGTGCAGGACGCGGCGTCGGAAGCCTCGGAGGAGGGCGGCGGGGGAGGGGGCATCATCGTCCAGTCTAGGCGATCGCTCCGGACGGGCCGGTCGTTCCCCGGGGCGTCGAGGGCCTCGCGGCGCGACGACCTGGAGGAGCGACGATGGCGTCAGCCACAGCCGTCAGCCGTGTGTCGCGTGCCCTCCGAGCGATAATTGCCTACCGTTGGGGTATCAGTCGGGCCTCGCCGGGTCTGCGCGTCGTCGCCGACGATGCCCGGATCCGACCCGGCCGGAACGCACCCTCCCCGGAAAGGCGACGACATGCTCGAGAGGTTCCACGACCTGCTGAGGCTGCGCACCAGCCCCGCGGTCTTCTTCGTCTCGGCCGGTCTCATCCTGGCCTTCGTGGTGGTCACGCTGATCATCCCCACACGCATCGGTGATCTGTTCGGCACGATGTCGACGTGGATCTACGACAACCTCGGCTGGTTCTACATCTCCGGCGTCACGATCTTCCTGCTCTTCCTGATCTACATCGCCCTGGGCCGTTTCGGCCGCATGCGGCTGGGGCAGGACGACGAGGCCCCCGAGCACAGCGACATCTCCTGGTTCGGCATGCTCTTCGCCGCCGGCATCGGCACCATCCTGATGTTCTGGGCGGTGGCCGAGCCGGTCAATCACTTCGCCAACCCGCCGCGCGGACTCTCGGCGGACGAGGCCGCCGAGATGGAGGCGGCCGGCGAGTCGGTGGATCCGACCACCATCATCGGCGGCACCGCCGACGCCGCCCGGGAGGCGATGGGCTTCACGCTCTACCACTTCGGCCTGCACACCTGGACGATCTTCGCGCTGCCGGGGCTGGCCTTCGCCTACTTCATCTATAAGCGCAACCTGCCGCCGCGGGTGTCCTCGATCTTCCAGCCGCTGCTGGGCGAGAAGATCCACGGCAACTGGGGCCGCGCCATCGACATCCTCGCCATCGTCGGGACCGTCTTCGGCGTCGCGGTCTCCATCGGTCTGGGGACGCTGCAGATCAACGCCGGTCTGGCCAGCGTGCTGGGCATCTCGGAGTCGGCGCTCTCGCAGATCCTGATCATCGCGGCGGTCACGCTGGTGGCGCTGACCTCCACGCTGCTCGGCGTCGAGAAGGGCGTGAAGCGGCTGTCGAACTTCAACATCTGGGTCGCCATCCTGCTGCTGGCGTTCATCCTGATCTCCGGTCCGACGGTCCATCTGCTGAAGGGCATGATCGAATGGACCGGCGTCTACGCCTCGATGCTGCCGGAGCTGGCCTTCTGGAACGACACCTTGGCCGACACCGGCTGGCAGAACGGCTGGACGATCTTCTACTGGGCCTGGACGATCACCTGGTCGCCCTTCGTCGGCATCTTCATCGCCCGGATCTCGCGCGGGCGCAGCGTGCGCCAGTTCGTCGCCGGCGTCCTGGGCCTGCCCACGCTCTTCACGATCGTCTGGTTCGGCATCTGGGGCACCGGAGTCTTCGACATCCAGATGAACGGCGAGGGCGGGCTCGTCGAGCGTGTGGTCGGGGACGGAGACATCCCCGGCGCGCTCTTCGCCTTCCTGGATCAGTTCCCGCTGGCCACGCTGACCTCGGCGATCGCGATCATGCTGGTGGCGATCTTCTTCGTCACCTCCATGGACTCCGCGGCCCTGGTGCTCAACGACATGTCCTCGGGCTTCGAGGGGAAGGTCCCCGGGCACCAGAAGGGCTTCTGGGCGGTGGCGATCGGTCTCATCGCCGCGATCCTGCTGACCGCCACCGGCGACGGCGGGCTGAACGCGCTGCAGAGCGTGGCCATCGTCCTCGGCCTGCCGTTCTTCCTGCTGGGCTACCTGATGATGTTCAACCTGTCCCGAGCGATGCGCGAGGACGCCGGCGAGGTCGGGTACCTGCGCACCCGCCGCTGGCTGAAGACGCTGCCGCCCGAGGAGTACGAGCGGCGCATGGAGGAGTACGACGATTCGCTCACCGAGGCGGTCGTGGCTCCGGACTATCAGGAAGGCACGCAGCCGGAGAACGCGCCGGACGTCGAGCACGTCGAGCAGCCCGAGATCGTCGAGGAGTACAGGATCCGCACCGGCGACCTGCCGACGGTGGACCAGGTCGCGGCCGAGCGCGCGGCCGGGGCGCCGCCGACGGCGACCGGGGCGGTCCGAGCACCGGCGGTGCGGACGAGCAGGAGCGCGGGAACTGAGCGCCCTCGCGTGGAGCCGGGGCTCGTCGTCGGCGGACGACGGGCCCCGGCCGCGCGCCGCCGACGCGATCGTCCACGTCGGACTGACCGGGGGGATCGCCTCCGGCAAGTCCACGGTCTCGGCGCGGATGGCCGCCGACGGCGCGCAGATCATCGACGCCGATCGCATCGCCCGTGACGTGCTCGAGCCCGGCACCGAGGGGATGAGGGAGGTCGTCTCGGCTTTCGGCGAGGAGATCCTCGACGCCGACGGCGCACTGGACCGGCCGGCGCTGGGACGTATCGTCTTCGCCGACGAGGCGGCCCGCGAGCGGCTCAACGACATCGTGCATCCCCGGGTGCGTGCCGAGTCCCGGCGCCGGCTGGAGGCGGCCGCGCCGGGGAGCATCGTCGTCGAGGACATCCCGCTGCTCGTCGAGACCGGACAGCAGGACCGCTTCGACGTCGTCGTGGTGGTCCGCGCGCCGGAGGAGGAGCGGGTGCGCCGACTCGTCGAGGACCGCGGCACCGACGAGGCCGACGCCCGTGCTCGCCTCGCCGCCCAGGCGAGCGACGCCGAGCGCGCCGCGGCCGCCGACGTCGTGCTGGACAACGACTCGACGCGCGATGCCCTCGAGGTGCAGGTCGACGAGCTGATGGACGCGCTGCGTCGACGGCTACGCCGCTGATGCCGCCGCGTCGGGCCCGCCACGGGCGATGACTCCGTGGAACGTGTGGGAATGCGGCATCTCTGCCACACCTTCCACGGACTCATCTCCCGGGGAGACGGGCGATAGGGTGGACCCATGAGCCTGGCGCCGAAGATCAACCGCACCGTCGCCCCGTTCGACGTCGTCAGCCCCTACGAGCCCAGCGGTGACCAGCCCAAGGCCATCGCCGAGCTCGCCGAGCGGATCGACGGAGGCGAGAAGGACGTCGTGCTGATGGGCGCGACGGGCACCGGCAAGTCGGCGACGGCGGCCTGGCTGATCGAGCAGGTCCAGCGGCCGACGCTGATCCTGGTGCAGAACAAGACGCTCGCCGCGCAGCTGGCCAACGAGTTCCGCGAGCTGCTGCCGCACAACGCCGTCGAGTACTTCGTCTCCTACTACGACTACTACCAGCCGGAGGCCTACGTCCCGCAGACGGACACCTTCATCGAGAAGGATTCCTCGGTCAACGAGGAGGTCGAGCGGCTGCGGCACTCGGCGACCAATGCGCTGCTCACCCGCCGGGACGTCGTCGTGGTCGCCACCGTGTCCTGCATCTACGGCCTGGGCACGCCGGAGGAGTACATCGAGCAGATGATGCCGCTGAAGGTCGGCGACGCCCTGGACCGCGACGAGCTGCTCCGCCGCTTCGTGGGCATGCAGTACACGCGCAACGACCAGGACTTCCACCGCGGCACCTTCCGCGTGCGCGGCGACACGGTGGAGATCATCCCGATGTACGAGGAGCTCGCCGTGCGGGTGGAGTTCTTCGGCGACGAGATCGAGAGCATCCAGACGCTGCATCCGCTCACCGGCACGGTGGTCCGCGACGAGGAGGAGATGTACATCTTCCCGGCGAGCCACTACGTCGCCGGCGACGAGCGGATGGCACGGGCGATCACCGCCGTCGAGGACGAGCTGCGCGAGCGGCTGGCCGAGCTGGAGTCGCAGGACAAGCTGCTCGAGGCCCAGCGGCTGCGCATGCGCACCACCTACGACCTCGAGATGATGCAGCAGATGGGCTTCTGCAACGGCATCGAGAACTACTCGCGGCACATCGACGGCCGCGACGCCGGCTCGGCGCCGCACTGTCTGCTGGACTATTTCCCGGACGACTTCCTGCTGGTCGTCGACGAGTCCCACGTGACGATCCCGCAGATCGGCGGGATGTACGAGGGCGACATGTCGCGGAAGCGCACGCTGGTCGAGCACGGCTTCCGACTGCCCTCGGCGATGGACAACCGACCGTTGAAGTGGGACGAGTTCCTCGAGCGGATCGGTCAGACCGTCTACATGTCCGCCACCCCGGGAAACTACGAGCTCGAGCTCTCCGACGGGTACGTCGAGCAGATCATCCGCCCCACCGGGCTGGTCGACCCGGAGGTGGTGGTCAAGCCCACCCAGGGGCAGATCGACGACCTGCTCGCCGAGATCCGCCGCCGCGAGCAGCAGGACGAGCGCGTGCTGGTGACCACGCTGACCAAACGTATGGCCGAGGAGCTCACCGAGTATCTGCTCGACCACGGGGTGAAGGTCGAGTACCTGCACTCCGACGTCGACACGCTGAAGCGCGTCGAGGTGCTCCGCGAGCTGCGCCGCGGCACCCACGACGTCGTCGTCGGCATCAACCTGCTGCGCGAGGGACTCGACCTGCCGGAGGTGTCGCTGGTGTCCATCCTGGACGCCGACAAGGAGGGCTTCCTCCGCTCGACCACCTCGCTGATCCAGACGATCGGCCGTGCGGCGCGCAACGTCTCCGGCCAGGTGCACATGTACGCCGACCGGGTCACCGACTCGATGCGCCGGGCGATCGACGAGACCGAGCGACGCCGCCAGATCCAGATCGCCTACAACACCGAGCACGGGATCGACCCGGCCCCGCTGCAGAAGAAGATCGCCGACATCACCGACCAGCTCGCCCGCGAGGACGCCGACACCGCCGACCTGCTGCAGGGCATGGGCGGCCTCGCCGTCGGCTTCGAGTACGGCAAGGGCCACCGCGGGCTGACCTCGCTGGAGGGCACCGGCGACGGCGCCTCGGGCACCGAGGCGACGACCGGCGACGGGTCCGCCGGATCCGACCGCTCCGCGGCGTCGACCACGCCGGCGAAGGACACCGCCGACCTCATCGAGCAGATGACCGAGCAGATGCATCAGGCCGCCGAGGACCTGAACTTCGAGCTCGCCGCCCGGCTGCGCGACGAGATCGGCGACCTGAAGAAGGAGCTGCGGCAGATGCGCGACGCCGGCCAGGCCTGATCCTCGCCCGGGACGTCATGGTGCCGGGCGGCGGCCGAGCGGCTATGATGGGCATGCGCGTGAGGGAGTATCCTGCCGCGTCGTCCACGTCAGCACGCGGGCCGAAGGCGGCCCGCCGGGGACGGCGGCTCGCGCCGACCGCCCGCCGGGGCCTGCTCCGGGACGGGCCGGCGGCATCGGGCGGAGAGACTCACGAGGCCTGCCCGTGTCCGCGAGCGACCTCGTGAAAGGACTCCGTCCATGGAATACACCGTGCCCATCTGGGGCATCACCATCGCCGTCATCGCCGGCCTGCTGCTCTTCGACTTCTTCGCCCACGTCCGCAAGGCCCACGCGCCCTCGATCCGCGAGGCCGCCGTCTGGTCGACGATCTACATCGCCCTGGCGCTGCTCTTCGGCCTGGTCTTCCTCGTCGTCGGCGATCATGCCGGAGCCACCGAGTACTACGCCGGCTACGTCACCGAGAAGGCGCTCTCGGTGGACAACCTCTTCGTCTTCCTGGTCATCATGGCCAGCTTCAACGTCCCCCGCGAGGACCAGCAGAAGGTCCTGCTCTTCGGCATCGTCTTCGCGCTGATCGCCCGCACGGCCTTCATCCTCGCCGGCGCCGGGATCATCAGCGTCTGGAGCGACGTCTTCTACCTCTTCGGCATCATCCTGCTGCTCACCGCCGGGCAGCTGCTGAAGAAGGAGCTCACCGGCGACGAGGCCGACGAGGCCGACAACATCTTCATCCGGCTGGCGAAGAAGGTCATCCCCACCACCGACCACTACGACGGCGACCGGCTGGTCACCCGCGTCGACGGCAAGAGGATGATGACGCCGATGCTGCTGGTGATGGTGGCCATCGGCGGCACCGACATCCTCTTCGCGCTGGACTCGATCCCGGCGATCTACGGGCTCACCCAGGAGCCCTACATCGTGTTCACCGCCACGGCGTTCTCGCTGATGGGACTGCGTCAGCTCTACTTCCTCATCGACGGCCTGCTGGATCGACTGATCTACCTCTCCTACGGTCTGGCCATCATCCTGGGCTTCATCGGGGTGAAGCTGATGCTCCACGCCCTGCACGAGAACAAGCTGCCCTTCATCAACGACGGCGAGAGCGTCCACGTCGCCGAGGTGCCCACGGGCCTGTCGCTGCTGGTGATCCTGGTGGTGCTCGTCATCACCGTGGTCGCCTCGCTGCTGGCGCCGAAGGGCCGGGCCCTGCGGGCCATCCAGAATGCCGAGCAGTCCTCGCGGAAGTACCTGACCCTGGTGGAGTCCGGCGGGACGCAGCAGGAGCTCGACGCCGCCCGCGAGGCCGTCGACCGGTGGCGGGCCCGCTACGAGAAGGTGCCCGAGAAGCACAAGGATGCGCTGATCGAGCACCGCGAGCGGTACCTGGCGGTGCTGGACGATGCCCACGGCGTCGAGCACCGCGAGCTGCGCCCCGAGGATCTCGGCGGAGGCCCCCCGCGCGGCTGAGCGGCCGAGGCCGGACGGCGCGACCTGCGTCGTCGGTCTCTGGCGCGGGACCTCGGAGCGGCGCGTCAGCGCGGCGCGTCGGTGCGGTGCAGCAGCTCGCGCAGCACGCGGGCGCCGTCGTCGCCGAGTCCGTCGTGGTGGAGCTCGTCGGTCTCCCACACTTGCAGATGCTGCACGCGGGAGGCCGTTTCCAGCGAGAGGTCTCGATCGACGTACACGTCGTCGGTGTACACCGCCGCGGCGGCGGGCACCTCGTTGCGCGCCAGCTGCTCCAGGTCGTAGAGCGGCGCCCAGTCGTCGATCGTCGCGACCGCCTCGGCGGTCTCGAGCAGCGGAGCGAGCACCGGGTCGCCGGCGACATGCTCACGGAAGAACATCTCGCCGAGCAGCAGCGGGGACTCGGCGTCCGAGGCGAAGTCGGTGTGCTCGGCCAGCACGCGCTCGGCGGCCCAGGCGGTGGCTCCGCGGCCGTCGGTGCGCTCGGCCGGCTGCCCGTAGATCGACTCGTGGATCAGGCCGTACAGCGGCCGGTCGGCCAGCGAGATCTCGGCGCCGACCTCGGCCAGGAAGCTGTCGGCCAGGCGGGTCCGGGCCACGTCCTCGAAGGCCTCCTCGAGCAGATAGTGCAGCGAGTCGGCGCGGGTGTTCCCGCCGAGCCGCATCCCCAGCATCTGCAGCCGCGGCACGGTCAGCGCCGAGCCGTCGGGCAGCCGCACGTCATGGGCGCGCACATGGTCGACGACGCCGTCGAGCCGCTCGCGGTCCTCGGGGAAGCGCGCGAAGTGCTCGGCGTTCCGCGCCCGCATCCGCGTGCAGGTCGCCCGGTAGACGCGGTCGGCGTGGCCGGTCAGCGGGGCGAGGCCGCCGGTGAGCAGAGCCCGATCCAGGCCCTCGGGGTGGAAGGAGAGGTAGGTCAGCGTGCAGAATCCGCCGAAGCTCTGGCCCAGCACGCTCCAGCTCTCCACGCCCAGGGCGCGTCGGATGCGCTCGGCGTCGGCGACGATGGCGTCGGCGCGGAAGCGGCGCAGGTGCTCGGCCTGCGCGGCGACCTCGCCGCGGTCGGCGATGCTGCGCCGGGTCAGCGGGGTCGAGCGGCCGGTGCCGCGCTGGTCGAGCATCAGGATCCGGAAGCGCCCGGCGGCCTCCTGCATCCAGCCGGTCAATCGTGCCGGACGCGAGCCCTTGCCGCCGGGCCCGCCCTGAAGGAACAGCAGCCAGGGCATCGACGCGACGTGCTCCTCGCCGCGGCCGACGGCCTCGGCGGAGACGAACTCGCGGGCGAAGACCTCGATATGCTCGCCCGCCGGCGTCGCGTGGTCCAGCGGCACGCGGAAGCGCCGGTCGACCAGGCGGGTGCCGTCGCGCAGGGTGCGGACCACCGGTTCGCCGAGCGGCTCGGCCGTCGGCGAGGCGTCGCGGGCGGGATGCGGGGTCATCGTCTCCTCCTGGTCGGCTCGTGGTCGTCGGCCGGCCGGCTCGGATGCTGACCGGTGCGTCTGCTCGTCGCGGCTCCGGCGACGGGGAGTCAGGACGGCGCCTGATGCAGCTCGCCGACGTGGTCGACGATCACCGCCGGCGCACCGGCCTCGTCGGAGGCCGCCAGATCGATCCAGGCGTGGATGCCCCAGTCGTGGTTCCCCTCGGCGTCGTCGAGGACCTGCACCGCCCGCCAGCGGCCGGGATGCCCGTCGGGCGACTCGTCGATGCGGATGAGCCCCGGGCCGCGGGCATGGGCGTCGACGAAGACGTCGTCGTAGACGCCGAAGAAGGCGTCCATGGCCTCGCCCCAGCGGTCGGCGGTCCAACCGCTGGTCTCGCCGTCGAGCTCCTCGAGCTCGCGCTCCTTCTCGTCGGCGAAGAGCTGGGCGCGCAGGAACATCGCGTTGCGCACCATGACCTTGAAGGCCCGCGCGTTGGCGGTCACCCGGTCGGGCTCCTCCGCGACGTCGGGGGAGAGGTCGAGGTCCTCGGCGGTGGCGTCCTCAGTCCCGTGGGCGAGCTTCTCCCACTCCTCGAGCAGCGAGTTGTCGGTCTGGCGGATGAGCTCGCCGAGCCACTCGACCAGGTCCTGGAGCGGCTCGGTGACCTTGTCCTGCGGCACCGTCCGGCGCAGCGCCTTGTAGGCGTCGGTCAGGTAGCGCAGCAGCACCCCCTCCGAGCGGGCGAGCTGGTAGTGGTTGACCATGTCGGTGAAGCTGAAGGCGCGCTCCACCATGTCGCGCACGACCGCCTTCGGAGTGAGCTCGTGGTCGCCGACCCACGGGGCGGAGGTCCGGTAGACCTCGAACTGCTGGGTGAGCAGCTCCTTCAGCGGCTGGGGATGGGACATCTCGTCGAGGATCCGCATCCGTTCGACGTACTCGACGCCGTCGGCCTTGAGCTCTGCCAGCTTCTCCGACTTCAGCTTCTTCACCTGCGCACCGGTGACCTGGTACGGCGTCTCCAGGATGGACTCGACGACGCTGATCACGTCCAGCGCATAGGACTCCGACTCCGGATCCAGCAGCTCCAGGGCGGCCACTGCGAAGGGCGCCAGCGGCTGGTTGAGCGCGAAGTCGTCCTGCAGCGCGAGCGTCAGGTCCACTGTCCGGCCGTCCTCGTCGGGCTCGTCGAGGCGCTCCAGCACCCCGGCGGTGAGCAGCTCGCGGAGGATCTCCAGCGCCCGGCGCTGGAGGATCGCCTTCCGCGCCGGGGTCTCGTCGGAGGCCAGGATCAGCCGGCGCAGCGCGCGGATCGGATCCTCCGGGCGCTGCAGCACCTGCAGGACCATCGCATAGCTGATGCGCATCCGGGAGACCATCGGCTCCGGCTGCGCGGCGACCAGCCGGTCGAAGCTCTTCTCGCTCCAGGAGACGAAACCCTCCGGAGGCTTCTTCTTCCCCGCCGAGCGCACCGCCTGGTCGACCTTCTTCTGATCGTCGCCGTGCTTGGCGCGCGCCTTGGCGAGCGCCTGCTCGTTCTCGACGACGTGGGCGGGAGCCTGCACGACCACGGTGCCCTCGTCGTCGTAGCCCGCCCGGCCGGCCCGGCCGGCGATCTGGTGGAACTCGCGGGCCTTGAGCTGCCGCGTCCGGGACCCGTCGTACTTGCTCAGCGCGCTCAGCAGCACAGTACGGATCGGCACGTTGATGCCGACGCCGAGCGTGTCGGTGCCGCAGATGACCTTCAGCAGCCCCTCCTGGGCCAGCTGCTCGACCAGTCGACGATACTTCGGCAGCATCCCGGCGTGATGGACGCCGATGCCGCTGCGCAGCAGCCGGTTGAGCACGGTGCCGTAGCCCTTGGCGAAGCGGAAGGTCTTCAGCCGCTCCTTGATGCGCTCGCGGGTCTCGGTGGAGGCCACGTTCAGCGAGGCCAGCCCGGCGGCCCGCTCGGCGGCTTCGCGCTGGGAGAAGTGCACCACGTAGACCGGCGCCTTGGCGTCGGCGACGAGCTCCTCCAGCTTCTGCTGCAGCGGCGTCGTCGAGTACTCGAAGCTCAGCGGCACCGGACGGTGGGCCGAGGCGACGGTGACGACGTCGCGGCCGGTGCGCGCGGAGATGCGGCGCTCGAAGCCGGAGGTGTCGCCCAGCGTCGCCGACATCAGCAGGAACTGCGCCTGCGGCAGCTCGATCAGCGGCACCTGCCACGCCCAGCCGCGCTGCGGCTCGGCGTAGAAGTGGAACTCGTCCATGATGACCGGCCCCACCTCGGCCTCGGCGCCGTCGCGCAGCGCCTCGTTCGCCAGGATCTCGGCCGTGCAGCAGATGATCGGTGCATGGGCGTTGACCGCCGAGTCGCCGGTGACCATGCCGACGTTCTCGGCGCCGAAGATCTCGACCAGATCGAAGAACTTCTCCGAGACGAGCGCCTTGATCGGTGCGGTGTAGACGCTGCGCTCGCCTCGCGCCAGGGCGAGGAAGTGGGCGGCCGCGGCCACCAGCGACTTCCCCGAGCCGGTGGGGGTGGCCATGATGACGTGGCCGCCCGAGGCCAGCTCGAGGACGGCGTCCTCCTGGGCGGGGTAGAGAGTGATGCCCTGGGCGGAGGTCCATTCCTGGAAGGCGGCGACGAGCTCGTCGGCGCTCGCGGCCCCCGCGGCGGGCAGATGCTGACTCAGCGACGGCCGGGCGCTCACCAGCCGCGCTCCCGCCACTCGGCCAGGTGCGGACGTTCGGCGCCGATCGTGGTGGGCTCGCCGTGGCCGGGGTGGATGATCGTGTCGTCGTCGAAGACGGCGAAGAGTCGCTCGACGACGTCGTCGAGCAGCGAGCGGAAGTCCTCCGCGGACTGGGTCTTCCCGACGCCTCCGGGGAAGAGCGAGTCTCCGGTGAAGATGTGCGTCGGGCCGTCCTCGACGGGGTAGACGAAGGCGACCGATCCGGGAGTGTGGCCGCGCAGGGCGATGACGTCGAGGCCGATGCCGTCGTACTGGACCAGCTGCCCGTGCTCGAGCCGGCGGTCGATCCGCACGTCCTCGGCCTCCTCGATCGCCGCGGCGTCCACATCCCCGGCGGCGGTCTCGACGCCGGGGTCTCCGGCGATCGCGGGCAGCGCGCGGATGTGGTCCCAGTGCCGATGCGTGGTCAGCACCGCGCGCAGCTGCGGGGCGCAGGGGGTGTCCTCGGCGGAGGCGGCGAGCATCCCGCGGACGGCCTCGGCGTCGGCGGCCGCATCGATCAGCACCTGGATCCCGGACTTCTTCGCGGTGAGCAGATACACGTTGTTGCTCATCTCGGACACGGCGAGGCGGCGGACCGTGATCGCCGGGAGGTCGTGGATCAATGTGCTGTCGGAGGCCATGCGCGACAGTCTATGGTCTGCTGTCGGTCAGATGCCATGACGCCGACCGGCCTCGGCGGCCTCGGCCGTCTCCGCGCCCGCGGCGTCCCCCGGGCCGGTCGCGGACTCGGTCGCGGACTCGGTCGCGGCGATCCGGCGCAGCGCCTCGCGCAGTCCTGCGACGTCGTCGACGACCGGCGCGGCGCCGGCCTCCTCCAACTCGCCGTCGGGAGCGCTGCCCCAGCGCACGCCGATGCAGGGCAGGTCGTTGCCGCGGGCGCCCTCGACGTCGAAGATCCGGTCCCCGACCATCGCGGTCCGCGGCGCTCCGGGGCCCAGTCCCAGGGCCTGCAGAGCCTCGCCGACGATCGCGGCCTTGCCCGGATGCGGGCGGGTCTCGTCCGGGTCCGAGCCGACGACGACGTCGAGCCGCTCGCGGAGCCCCTGCCGGGAGATCAGCCGCTCGGCCAGCGTCTGCGGCTTCGACGTCGCCACCGCGAGGGCGGTGCCGGCGGCGCGCAGCTCGTCGAGCAGCTCCGTCAGGCCGGGGAAGACTGCGGCGTCGGCCAGGCCGCGTGCGACGTAGTCGCGGCGGTAGTGGTCGATGATGCCGGCCAGGTTGGTCTCGTCGACGCCCGGGACGGAGAGCAGGCTGGAGGCCAGCGGCGGACCGACCATCGCGTCCAGGACCGGCTGTCCGGGGACGGCGACGTCGTGGGCGGCCAGCGCGGCGGCGATGCCCGAGGTGATCCCCGGGGCGGAGTCCACCAGCGTGCCGTCGAGGTCGAAGAGCACGGCGGCGGGAGCGGGGGAGAGCGGTCGGGTCATGTCTCCATGATCGCATCGGCTTCGTCGGGGTCACGCCGGTGTGATGCGGGGCCGCACGGCGTTCGAACACTTGTTCGAGTCAGCGCGGGGGCCTACACTGGGCATCGTGTCTGAGCGAGTTGCCGAGAACGAGGCCGCAGTGATCGAGTCCGTCGACGAGTTCCGCGGCCGCGGAGCCCCCGAGGAAGCCGCCGTCGACGGCGCCGGCCGCGCCGAGGCCGACCGCATCGTCGTGCAGGGTGCCCGGGAGCACAACCTCCAGGACGTCGGCATCGAGCTGCCGCGCAACGCCTTCATCGTCTTCACCGGGCTCTCCGGCTCGGGGAAGTCCTCGCTGGCCTTCGACACCATCTTCGCCGAGGGGCAGCGCCGCTACGTCGAATCCCTCTCCGCCTATGCCCGCATGTTCCTGGGGCGGGTGGACAAGCCGGACGTCGACTTCATCGAGGGGCTGTCGCCGGCGGTGTCGATCGATCAGAAGTCGACGTCGCGCAATCCCCGCTCGACCGTCGGCACGGTGACCGAGATCCACGACTATCTCCGCCTGCTCTGGGCACGCATCGGAGTGCCGCACTGTCCGGAGTGCGGAGAGCGGATCGAACGTCAGACGCCGCAGCAGATCGTCGACCAGATCCTCGCGCTGCCCGAGCGCACCCGCTTCCAGGTCCTCGCGCCGGTGGTGCGGGCGCGCAAGGGGGAGTTCAAGGACCTCTTCCGCGACCTCGCCGGACAGGGCTTCGCCCGCGCGGTCGTGGACGGCGAGCTCGTCCAGCTCAACGATCCGCCCACGCTGGAGAAGCAGTACACGCACCGGATCGACGTCGTCGTCGACCGGCTGGTCATCCGCGAGGGCATGGGGCAGCGGCTGACCGACTCCATCGAGACCGCGCTGCGCCTGGCGGAGGGTCGGGTCGTCATCGACATGGTCGACCTCGCCGAGGACGGCACGCCGGCGAAGCCCGACCGGGTGCCGGAGGAGCTCGACGGGCCCAAGCTCCGGACCTTCTCGGAGAACCTCGCCTGCCCCAACGAGCACCCGCTGCCGATCGACGAGATCGAGCCGCGCTCGTTCTCCTTCAACTCGCCGTTCGGAGCCTGCCAGGCCTGCTCCGGCATCGGCTCGAAGCTGGAGGTCGACGAGGAGCTGGTGATCCCGGACGACACGCTCTCGCTGAACCAGGGGGCGATCGCTCCCTGGAACCGCGGGCGCGCCAGCGGGCAGTACCACCTGCGCATCGTGCAGGGGCTGGCCGACGAGCTGGACTTCTCGCTGGACACGCCGTGGGGGGAGCTGCCGAAGGGCGTCCGCCGGGCGCTGCTGCGCGGGCGCAATCACAAGGTCGTGGTCCAGTATCGGAACCGCTTCGGCCGCGAGCGACGCTATTCGACCGGCTTCGAGGGCGTCATCGCCTATATCCACCGCAAGCACGAGGAGACCGAGTCGGACACGGCCCGGGAGCACTATGAGCAGTACATGCGTCAGGTGCCCTGCCCGGAGTGCGACGGCCGACGGCTCAATCCCGCCTCGCTGGCCGTGCTGGTCCAGGGATCCTCGATCGCCGACGTCGCCCGGCTGCCGATGGACGAGGTGCTGTCCTTCTTCCAGAACCTGGAGCTCTCCGCCCGCGACGCGATGATCGCCGAGCAGGTGCTCAAGGAGATCCTCGCCCGGCTGAGCTTCCTCCTCGACGTCGGCCTGGGCTATCTGAACCTCGAACGCGGCGCCGGGACGCTCTCCGGCGGCGAGGCCCAGCGGATCCGGCTGGCCACGCAGATCGGCTCCGGCCTGGTGGGCGTGCTCTACGTCCTCGACGAGCCCTCGATCGGCCTGCACCAGCGGGACAACAACCGGTTGATCCGCACGCTGACGCGGCTGCGCGATCTCGGCAACACGCTGATCGTCGTCGAGCACGACGAGGACACCATCGGCGAGGCGGACTGGGTGGTCGACATCGGACCCGGGGCGGGCGAACGCGGCGGCGTCATCGTGCACTCCGGCTCGGTGGAGGGTCTGCGTGCCAACGAGCAGTCGATCACCGGCGACTACCTGGCCGGACGCCGGGTCATCCCGGTGCCCGAGGCCCGTCGGCCGGTGGACCCTCAGCGGATGCTGCGGGTGGTGGAGGCCCATGAGAACAACCTCGACGACGTCTCCGTCGACGTGCCGCTGGGGATCTTCCTGTCGGTCACCGGCGTCTCGGGCTCCGGCAAGTCCACGCTGATCAACGAGATCCTCTACAAGGCGCTGGCCAACAAGCTCAACGGCGCCCGTCAGGTGCCCGGCCGCCACCGGCGCATCGACGGCGTCGAGCACCTGGACAAGATCATCCACGTCGACCAGAGCCCGATCGGCCGCACGCCGCGGTCGAACCCGGCGACCTACACCGGCGTCTTCGACCACATCCGCAAGCTCTTCGCGCAGGCCCCGGAGTCCAAGACGCGCGGCTACCAGCCGGGCCGCTTCTCCTTCAACATCAAGGGCGGCCGCTGCGAGGCCTGTGCCGGCGACGGGACGCTGAAGATCGAGATGAACTTCCTGCCCGACGTCTTCGTGCCCTGCGAGGTCTGCCACGGCGCGCGCTACAACCGCGAGACGCTCGAGGTCCGGTACAAGGGCAAGAACATCGCCGAGGTCCTCGACATGCCGATCGAGGAGGCCGCCGAATTCTTCTCCGCCTTCGCGCCGATCGCCCGACACCTGACCACGCTCGTCGACGTCGGGCTGGGCTATGTGCGGCTCGGCCAGGCGGCGACGACGCTCTCCGGGGGAGAGGCGCAGCGCGTCAAGCTCGCCGCCGAGCTGCAGAAGCGTTCGCGCGGGCGGAGCATCTACGTCCTCGACGAGCCGACCACGGGCCTGCACTTCGAGGACATCCGGCGGCTGCTGGGCGTGCTGCAGTCACTGGTGGAGAAGGGCAACACGGTGATCACCATCGAGCACAACCTCGACGTCATCAAGTCGGCGGACTGGCTCATCGACCTGGGGCCCGAAGGCGGCACCGGCGGCGGGCGGGTCGTCGCGGAGGGCACGCCGGAGCAGCTCGCCGCCGAATGGACGTCGACGGGGTCGCACACCGGCGCGTTCCTCGCCGACCTGCTGTGACGACGTCTCTGGGCTAGACTGATCGGCGCCGGCGCCCGACGGGTGGCCTCGACCACTCTTCGTGGGCGGCCTGGCGGCCGCGAGCCGGCGGCGACGCCCAGTGGACCCGACGACGTGAAGGACCCGTCCGTGAGCACAGACCCGTCCGCGCCCGACGAGCAGCGCGTGGTCACCCACGACGCGATCCGTCGGTCCTTCGCCGCCGTCCTGAAGCTCACCTGCCGTCCGACCATCACCGGCCTGGACCGTGTGCCGGACGAGGGCGGCTTCGTCGTCGCCAGCAACCACCTCTCATTCCTCGACTCGGTGCTCATCCAGGCGATCTTCCCGCGCCCGGTGAGCTTCTTCGCGAAGGCGGAGTACTTCACCCAGCCCGGCCTCAAGGGCCGGGCGATGAAGATGTTCTTCGAATCGGTGGGCTCCGTGCCGGTCGAACGACAGCGCAAATCGGCGTCGGTCGAGGCGCTGCACCAGCTCGGCGAGATCGCCTCGGCCGGCCACGGAGTAGGCATCTACCCGGAGGGCACGCGCAGCCGCGACGGCCGGCTGGTACCGGGGGAAGAACGGTGTCGGCTGGCTGGCGCTGGCGACCGGGCTGCCGGTGGTGCCGGTGGGTCTGCAGGGGACCGAGGCGCTGCAGGCGCCGGACTCCAACCGTGTGCGCCCGGCGAAGTTCTCGCTGTGCGTCGGCGAGCCGCTGCACTTCGACCACCTCGGACCGCGCCATGGCCTGCCCGTCCGCCGCGAGGCCACTGAGCAGGTCATGGACGCCATCGCCGCGCTGACCGGCCAGGTGCGCGTGGACAGCTACAACGCGCCGCCGCCCGAGCCGGAGGGAGATGCCGCCGGCGACGCCTCGAACCGCTCGGAGCCGCGCCGCGATGGCTGATCCGGCGTCCTACCGTCCGGCGGCCGGGGAGATTCCGACCTCGCCGGGCGTCTACCGCTTCATCGATCCGCACGGACGGGTCGTCTATGTCGGCAAGGCCAAGAACCTGCGGTCGCGGCTGAACTCCTACTTCGCGAATCCGGCCACGCTGCCGCCGAAGACCCATGCGATGGTGCACAGCGCCGCCTCGGTCGAGTGGACCGTGGTCGGCTCCGAGCTGGAGGCCATCCAGCTGGAGTACACCTGGATCAAGCAGCACACCCCGCGGTTCAACATCATGTACCGCGACGACAAGTCCTACCCCTACCTCGCGGTGACGATGAACGAGAAGTACCCGCGCGTGCAGGTCATGCGCGGGGACAAGAAGCCCGGGGTGAAGTACTTCGGCCCCTTCCACCCGGCCAAGGCGATCCGGGAGACCGTCGACACCATGCTGCGGGTCTTCCCGGTGCGCAGCTGCTCGCCCGGGGTCTTCCGTCGGGCCCAGGCCTCGGGCCGGCCCTGCCTGCTGGGCTACATCGACAAGTGCTCGGCGCCCTGCGTCGGACGGATCGGCGAAGAGGACCATCGGACGCTCGCCGAGGAGTTCTGCGAGGTGATGGCCGGGCGGCCGGGGCCGCACATGCGGCGGATCGAGGCGCAGATGAAGGAGGCCGTCGCCGAGCTGCGCTACGAGGACGCCGCGCGCCATCGGGACGACCTCGAGGCGCTGCGCCGGGTCTTCGAGCGGAATGCGGTGGTGCTCGGCGAGGACACCGAGGCCGACGTCTTCGCCTTCGCCGAGGACGAGCTGGAGGCCGCCTTCCAGGTCTTCCACATCCGCCAGGGCCGGATCCGTGGTCAGCGCGGCTGGGTCGTCGAGAAGGTCGAGGAGACCGATCCGGCCTCTCTGGTCGAGCAGCTGCTGCTTCAGGTCTACGGCTCGATGGCCGACGCCGAGCGGATTCCCCGGGAGGTGCTCGTCCCGGAGCTGCCCGCCGACCACGAGGGGCTGACCGCCTGGCTGTCCCAGCAGCGCGGTGCGCGGGTGACGGTGAAGGTGCCGCAGCGCGGCGACAAGGCCTCGCTGCTGGACACCGTCCGGGAGAACGCCGACCAGGCCCTGCGGCTCCACAAGTCCCGGAGGGCCGGGGACCTGACCAGCCGGTCGCAGGCGCTGCGGGAGCTGCAGGAGTCCCTCGGGGCGCCGGAGCCGCTGCTGCGCATCGAGTGCTACGACATCTCGCACACGTCGGGCACCAACGTCTCGGCCTCGATGGTCGTGCTCGAGGACGGCGTGCCGAGCAAGAAGGACTACCGCCGCTTCTCCATCCGCGGCGAGGCCGCCCGCGACGACACCAGTGCGATGCATGACGTCATCACCCGCCGCTTCGCCCGCCACCTGGAGGAGGAGCGCGTCACCCGGGAGCGGGCCGACCAGGCGGAGCAGGCAGTCGCCGAGGGCGTCGAGGAGATCGGTGAGGGCGCCGGGGGAGCGGAGCCGGCGGAGGACACCACTGTGGACCGCGAGTCCGCGCGCTTCGCCTACCCGCCCAGCCTCGTCGTCGTCGACGGCGGCCAGCCGCAGGTGGCCGCCGCCCGCGCCGCCCTGGACGAGCTGGGTCTGACCGACATGCCCGTGGTCGGATTGGCCAAGCGTCTGGAGGAGGTCTGGCTGCCCGACGACGACTTCCCGCTGGTGCTGCCGCGCAGCTCCGAAGCGCTCTACATGCTCCAGCGGATCCGCGACGAGGCGCATCGCTTCGCCATCGCCCACCACCGCTCCAAGCGCGCCAAGCAGATGACCGCCTCGGTGCTCGACGAGGTCGAGGGACTCGGCCCGTCGCGGCGCTCGGCAGTGGTCACGCACTTCGGATCGGTCGAGCGGCTGAAGCGGGCCGACGCCGAGGAGATCGCCCGGGTCCCGGGCATCGGGCCGCAGCTGGCCGCCCGGATCCGCGACCATCTCGCCGAGCCCTCCGCGGAGGGGGGCGGCGACGTCGCCGACGGGGATGTCGTCGAGGAGGCCGCCGCCGACCCGCCGGACCGACCGGACGACGAGGTTCGTCCGGAACGCTGACCTGGGACGGCGTCGGTCGAGTGGACCGGCGTCGGCGTCCTGGTGCGGTGCTGGACGGCGATTGTCCGCGGCGGGGCGGCCACGTAGTCTGCTGGTATGCGCGATGCACTGACCCCGGTCAAGCCCCCGGAGAGCGAGCTGCTGATCGTCACCGGCATGTCCGGGGCCGGACGCACGACTGCGGCCCATGCGTTGGAGGACCTGGGCTGGTACGTCGTCGAGGGACTTCCGCCGGAGCTGATCACCACGATGATGGATCTGGTCTCGCGGAATCCGGGGTCGGTGGAGAAGCTGGCCGTGGTGCTCGACGTCCGCTCGCGCAATCTCTTCAGCGACATGCTCTCGGCGCTCGAGCAGGTCAAGGCCGCCGGCATCACCTATCGCCTGCTCTTCCTCGACGCCTCGGACGACCTGCTGGTGCGTCGCTTCGAGCAGGGCCGGCGCCCGCATCCGCTGCAGGGCTCGGGACGCGTCCTGGACGGCATCGTCGCCGAGCGCGACCTGCTCCAGGAGGTCAAGGCCAGCGCGGAGGTGGTGGTCGACACCACCGACCTCAACGTGCACGGACTGGCCCGCGCGGTCACCGAGATCTTCTCCGCCGACGGCCCGACTCAGCTGCGGCTGAACGTGATGAGCTTCGGCTTCAAGTATGGGGTGCCCGCCGATGCGAACTTCGTCGCCGACGTGCGCTTCGTGCCCAATCCGCACTGGGTGCCGGAGCTGCGGGCGCTGACCGGCCAGGATGCCGCAGTGCGCGACTTCGTGCTCGTCGACGAGGGCGCCGGCGAGTTCGTCGACCGCTATCTGGAGGCGCTGTATCCGGTGCTCGACGGCTATCGCCGGGAGAACAAGCACTACGCGACGCTGGCGGTGGGCTGCACCGGCGGCAAGCACCGCTCGGTGGCGATCGCCGAGGAGCTCGCACGCCGGCTGGACCAGCTGCCTCACGTCACGGTCAGCACCAGCCACCGTGATCTCGGACGGGAGTGAGCATGACGCATTCGCTCACCGGACCGGTCCCGCGGCCGCCCGAGGTCGTCGGCTCTCCGGCGAACATGACCCCGCGCCACGGGACGTTCCGCGTGGCGGCGATGGGCGGCGGGCACGGGCTGTCCGCCACGCTGGCGGCGCTGCGCATCATCGCCGCCGAACATCTCACCGCCGTGGTCACCGTCGCCGACGACGGCGGCTCGTCCGGACGCATCCGGCGGGACATGGACGTGCTGCCCCCGGGGGACCTGCGGATGGCGCTGACCGCGCTGTGCGACGACACCGACTGGGGGAGGACCTGGGCGCAGGTCATGCAGCACCGTTTCAGCTCGCGCGACGGCATCGTCGGGAGTCTCGACGACCATGCCATGGGGAACCTGCTGATCGTCTCGCTCTGGGAGCTGCTCGGCGACCCGGTGGACGGACTCCGCTGGGCCGGTGCGCTGCTGGGCGCGCGCGGCCAGGTGCTGCCGATGTCGCGGCAGCCGCTGACGATGTCCGGGCAGGTCCGCCGCGACGGGACGGCCGAGCGGGTCGAGTCCCAGGTCGAGCTCGCCCGCGCCGGCCGCCTGGGGCGGCTCACGGATGTGCAGCTGCATCCGGCCGAGGCCGAGGCCTGCGCGGAGGCGATCTCGGCCATCGAGCTCAGCGACTGGATCGTCTTCGGTCCCGGGTCCTGGTACACCTCGGTGCTGCCGCATCTGCTCCTGGCGGATCTGCGTGAGGCCATCCACGGGACTGAGGCGCGGCGCTGTGTGGTGATGAATCTCTCGAGCGAGGACGAGGAGACCGCCGGACTGACTCCCGCGGACCATCTGGAGGTGCTGGTCCAGCACGCGCCGGGGCTGCGCGTCGACGCGGTCATCGCTGACCCGAGCTCGGTGGAGGGGCCCGATCGGCCGGCCTTCGAGCAGGCCGCCGCGGCGCTGGGCGCGGTCGTGCACTACCGCCACGTGCGGCGCGAGGAGGAGCGCGAGGTCCACGATCCGCTGCGCCTGGCGATCGCCTTCGACGACGTCTTCTCGCGCTGACGCGGCGCAGTCGCCGCCTTCGCAGTCGCCGCCGGCGTCGCTCCGCACGATCGTCAGGGTCTCCGATCGGGCGGTGCTCAGGAGCATCCACTACCATTGCCTCGCCCCAGGACCCCGACGCGACCCAGGAACCCGGAGGACGGACACATGGCGCTGACCGAATCGGTCAAGGACGAGCTCTCCCGACAGGAGGTCTCCACGACCTCGGAGCGCAAGGCCGAGGTCTCGGCCATGCTGCGCTTCGCCGGCGGGCTGCACATCATCTCGGGTCGCATCGTCATCGAGGCCGAGCTCGACCACGCCGCGGCCGCACGTCGGCTGCGTGCGACGATCTCCGAGGTCTACGGCCATGAGAGCGAGGTCATCGTCGTCTCCGGCAACGGGCTGAAGAAGGGGAGCCGCTACGTGGTCCGCGTCGTCCGCGAGGGCGAGGCCCTGGCCCGGCAGACGGGGCTGCTCGACGTGCGCGGCCGGCCGGTGCGCGGTCTGCCCTCGGCGATCGTCAACGGGTCGGTGGCCGACGCCGTCGCCGTCTGGCGCGGGGCCTTCCTGGCCCATGGATCGCTCACGGAGCCCGGTCGCTCCTCCTCGCTGGAGGTCACGTGCCCGGGGCCGGAGGCCGCTCTGGCGCTGGTGGGCTCGGCACGTCGGATGGGGATCACCGCCAAGGCCCGCGAGGTGCGCAGCGTCGACCGGGTGGTGATCCGCGACGGCGATTCGATCGCCCAGCTGCTCACCCGCATGGGCGCCCACCAGGCGCTGCTGGTGTGGGAGGAGCGCCGGATGCGCAAGGAGGTCCGGGCGACGGCGAACCGGCTGGCCAACTTCGACGACGCCAACCTGCGGCGCTCGGCTCAGGCCGCGGTGGCCGCCGGCGCCAGGGTGGAGCGTGCTCTGGAGATCCTCGCCGACGACGTGCCCGAGCATCTGCGCTATGCGGGGCGGCTGCGCCTGGAGCACAAGCAGGCGTCGCTGGACGAGCTCGGGCGGATGGCCGAGCCGCCGATGACCAAGGATGCCATCGCCGGGCGGATCCGTCGGCTGCTGGCCATGGCGGACAAGCGCGCCGCCGACCTGGACATCCCGGGGACGGACTCGAACGTCACCTCCGATATGCTCGACGGCTGAGGCGCGGTCGTGCGACCGTCCTGGTGACCTGGGGCGACGTCATAGTTCGTCGCAGGGACGTCATGTTTTCCTCCCATGGTGAACACTGCGGGCCATCTCCGCCGCAGACCTTCACCCGGGTCCCCGGGCGGGCATAGGATGAACGCGGTCGAGGTCGGAGACGTCCGCTCGAGCCGACCTCGAGGACCATCGTCACTAGGAGGATATTTTGGCTGAGTACACCCTTCCTGAGCTCGACTACGACTACTCCGCGCTGGAGCCCCACATCTCCGCGCGGATCATGGAGCTCCACCACTCCAAGCACCACGCCACCTACGTCAAGGGCGCCAACACCGCGCTGGAGCAGCTGGCCGAGGCTCGCGAGAAGGGCGAGTACGGCAATGTGCCGAAGCTGCTGAAGGACCTCCAGTTCAACCTGGGCGGCCACACCAACCACTCCATCTTCTGGAAGAATCTGTCCCCGGAGGGCCCGGACCGTCCGGAGGGCGAGCTGGCCGCCGCGATCGACGAGCACTTCGGCTCCTTCGAGAAGTTCCAGCAGCAGTTCACCCAGGCCGCACTGACCATCCAGGGCTCGGGCTGGGCGATCCTGGCCTACGAGCCGATCGGCGGCAACCTGCTCGTCGAGCAGTTCTACGACCAGCAGAACGGCGTCCCGGTGGCGACCACCCCGCTGCTGATGCTGGACATGTGGGAGCACGCCTTCTACCTGGACTACCAGAACGTGAAGCCGGACTACGTCAAGGCCTTCTGGAACATCGCGAACTGGGAGGACGTGGCCCGCCGCTTCGAGGCCGCCCGCTCGGGCGCCTCGCAGCTGATCACTCCGTGAGCGAGACGCTGACGGTTCAGTGAGCCGCGCGTGACCGGAGCGGCCGCGCCGCACCTGTGAGTGCGTCGACGCTCCGCAGCGCGGCCGCGCCGCGCATCGAGGGCGTCGGATCCCAGGGGATCCGGCGTCCTCGGCTCGCGCCGGGCGGGACCCGCCCGACCGGGCGGTCCGGCGGCGGACTCCGGGGTGAGATCCCGGACATGCCGCGGACCTCGGGCCGGGCATCGCCCGACGAGATGTGCGAGAATGTGAGCTGATAATCGAACACTGCGTTCTGCAGACATCCTGAGAACAAGGAAGTTGTTGGGGGTCAGCGGCCACGACCTGCGTCGGGCTGCTGGTCCCCTTCGTGCTTTCCAGGGGTCTGCGGCCACGGTGCGCAGGATCATCCGACCGGCCCGCCGGACCGGCGGACGGAGAAGTCAAGGAAGGGAACCCATGGCGACGAAGATCGCGATCAACGGTTTTGGACGCATCGGCCGCAACGTGCTGCGCGTGCTGGAGGACCAGGGCTACGACGACCTGGAGCTGGTGGCCATCAACGACCTGACCAGCCCTGCGGACCTGGTCAACCTCACCAAGTACGACTCGGTGATGGGCCGATACCCGAAGGACGTCTCGCTGGACGGCGACACCCTCGTCGCCGGAGAGCGCCGTGTGAAGCTGCTCTCCGAGAAGGACCCGGCCGACCTGCCGTGGGGCGAGCTCGACGTCGACATCGTGCTGGAGTGCACCGGCCTGTTCGCCTCCAAGGAGGCCGCGAGCAAGCACGTCGAGGCCGGAGCCAAGAAGGTCGTCATCTCCGCACCGGCCAAGGGCGTCGACGCCACGCTGGTGATGGGCATCAACGAGGACACCTTCGACGCCGCGAACCACACCGTGGTCTCCAACGCATCCTGCACCACCAACTGCCTCGCGCCGCTGGCGAAGGTCCTGCACGACGAGTTCGGCATCGTCGAGGGCCTGATGACCACGGTCCACGCCTACACCGGCGACCAGCGCCTGCACGACGCCCCGCACAAGGACGCCCGCCGCGCCCGTGCGGCCGCGAACAATCTCGTGCCGACCTCGACCGGTGCGGCCGCCGCCATCGGCGAGGTGCTGCCCGCCGTCGACGGCAAGCTGGACGGCTACGCCATCCGCGTGCCGGTCATCACCGGATCGGCCACCGACCTGACGGTCACCGTGGAGAAGGACGGCGTGACCGCCGAGCAGGTCAACGCCGCCTTCCAGAAGGCCGCCGAGGGCGAGCTGGCCGGCGTGCTGTCCTACAACGAGGACCCGATCGTCTCCTCGGACATCGTCGGCGACTCGCACGCCTCGATCTACGACGCGCCGCTGACCAAGGTCATCGGCAACCAGGTCAAGGTCGTCTCCTGGTACGACAACGAGCACGGCTACAGCTCGCGCCTGGTGGCGATGACCTCGTACATCGGCGCCCAGCTCTGAGTCGGCGCTGAGCCGGCCCGCCCCGGCTCCTCGACCCGGCGACGAGGCCCCGTCCCGACTGCGCCGCCGGCGCGGACGGGGCGGGGCCTCGCGCGTGCGACGGCGCGACGGAGCGGCGGTCGTCGACCGGCGGCGCCGAGGGCGCCGCGGACGGCCCCGCGCGCGTCCCTCCGCCACCGTGCGGACTCGCCGCGACCACGGACGAACCCCCAGCGACGATTGGTACTGTGAACTCCATGACAGCCTCCACCAACACACTCGATGCCCTGCTGGCCGACGGCGTCTCCGGCCGCCGCGTGCTGGTCCGATCGGACCTCAACGTGCCGCTGGACGGGACCACCGTCACCGACGACGGCCGCATCCGCGCCTCGCTGCCGGTCCTGGAGAAGCTCACCGCCGCCGGCGCCCGCGTCGTCGTCGCCGCCCATCTCGGCCGCCCGAAGGGGCAGGTGGACCCGCAGTTCTCCCTCGGGCCGGTCGCCGACCGGATGGCCGAGCTGACCGAGACGCCGGTGCGCCGCGCCCACGACCTGGTGGGCGAGAGCGCCCGCAGCCAGGCCGCCGACCTCGCCGACGGCGAGATCCTGGTGCTGGAGAACGTGCGCTTCGACCCGCGCGAGACCTCGAAGGACGACGCCGAGCGCGCCGCACTGGCCGGTGAGCTCGCCGGCCTGGTCGGCGAGGACGGCGCCTACGTCGGCGACGCCTTCGGCGCGGTGCATCGCCGCCACGCCTCCGTCGTGGACATCACCGGCGAGCTGCCCAGCTATCAGGGCGACCTCGTCCGCGACGAGCTCGTGGTGCTCAAGCGGCTCACCGAGGAGCCGCAGCGGCCCTACACCGTGGTCCTCGGCGGCTCGAAGGTCTCGGACAAGCTGGCGGTCATCGAGAACCTGATGAGCCGGGCGGACACGCTGCTGATCGGCGGCGGCATGGTCTTCACCTTCCTCAAGGCCCAGGGATACGGCATCGGGTCCTCGCTGGTCGAGGAGGGCCAGCTGGAGACGGTGCGGGGCTTCCTCGCCGAGGCCGAGCGCCTGGAGTGCCGGATCGTGCTGCCCACCGACGTCGTGATGGCCTCGGCCTTCGCCGCGGACGCCGAGCACGAGGTGCTGGCCGTCGACGCGCTGGAGTCCGGCGCCCACGGGGAGAAGGCCCTGGGGCTGGACATCGGTCCGGCTTCGGCCGCGGCCTTCGCCGCCGAGATCGCGGCGTCGAACACCGTGTTCTGGAACGGCCCGATGGGCGTCTTCGAGATGGAGGCCTTCGCCGCCGGCACCGCGACGGTGGCGCAGGCGCTGACGGAGGCCGAGGGCTTCACCGTCGTCGGCGGCGGCGACTCCGCGGCCGCAGTGCGCGGGCTCGGCTTCGACGAGGCCGCCTTCGGCCATATCTCCACCGGCGGCGGCGCTTCGCTGGAGTACCTGGAAGGCAAGGAGCTGCCGGGCGTCGACGCCCTGGCCGGCTGACGGAACCCCACGGAAGGAACGGCAGACCCCATGACTGCACAGAAGGACGGACAGTTCGTCCGTCGCCCGCTGATCGCGGGCAACTGGAAGATGACCATGGACCACATGCAGGCGATCGCACTGGTCCAGAAGCTGGCCTGGACGCTCGACGACGCCGGCCACGACTACGAGCGGGTCCAGGTCTCGGTCTTCCCGCCGTTCACCGATCTGCGCGGCGTCCAGACGCTGGTCGCCGGGGACAAGCTCGCGGTGGAGTACGGCGCCCAGGACCTCTCCGACCAGGACTCCGGCGCCTTCACCGGTGACATCTCCGGGCAGTTCCTGGACAAGCTGGGCTGCTCGCAGGTGCTGATCGGCCACTCCGAGCGGCGGGAGATCCACGGCGAGACCGACGCGACGGTCAACAGCAAGATCCGCGCGGCGCTGCGCCACGGACTGGCGCCCGTGCTCTGTGTCGGGGAGGGCCTCGACGTCCGCACGGCCGGCGAGCACGTCGCCCACACGCTGCAGCAGGTGGACGGCGCCCTGGAGGGCCTCTCCGCCGAGGAGCTGGGCGAGCTGGTCATCGCCTACGAGCCGGTCTGGGCCATCGGCACCGGCGAGGTCGCCGGTCCGGAGGACGCCCAGGAGATGGCCGAGGCGATCCGGAAGCACCTGTCCTCGACGTACTCGGCCGAGTTCGCCGACGGCGTCCGTCTGCTCTACGGCGGTTCGGTGAAGTCGAAGAACGTCGCCTCCATCCTGGCCGGGGCGGACGTCGACGGCGCGCTGGTCGGCGGAGCGAGTCTGGATGCCGAGGAGTTCGCCAAGATCGCCACGTTCGAGAAGCATCTGGTCACCGACTAGGATTATCCTGGTATCTGCTGACCTGCCCGCCGTCGACGAAAGGTCGCCGTGTCTCTACTGACCATCACACTCCAGGTCGCCCTGGCCGTGATCAGCCTGCTGCTGATCATGCTGATCCTGCTGCACAAGGGACGCGGCGGGGGCATGTCCGACATGTTCGGCGGCGGCGTGACGTCCTCGCTCGGGGCCTCCGGCGTCGCCGAGCGGAATCTGAACCGGCTGACGATCACGCTGGGTGTGCTCTGGGGGCTGATCATCCTCACCCTGGGGCTGCTCATCGGCGTGAACGTCGACGCCTGAGCCGCTGCCCGCCGGCGACGGTCTCGACCCCGAGACCGCCCGGACACGGCGAGGGCCCTCCCGCTCCATCCGGAGCAGGAGGGCCCTCGTCGTGTCCGGGCCGCGATCGTCGGAGAGGTCCGGATCGCTGAAGCCGGGCCGCCGGCGTCAGAGGCGTTCGGCGGCCGCGGCGTCGACGTGCCAGATCGTCTCCTCAGCGCCGCGGGCCTTCTTCGCGGGGATCTCCTCGACCGGCGTCGCCTCCTCGAAGGCGCGGCCGACCGCCTCGGCCTTGTCGGCGCCGGCGACGACGGTCCACACCCGGCGGGCGGAGTGGATCGCGTCGAAGGTCAGCGAGATCCGCGCGGGCGGCGGCTTGGGCGAGTCGTGCTCGCCGACTGTGCTCCGTCCGGTCGTCGCCAGCGCGTCGCGGCCGGGGAAGAGGCTGGCGACATGGCCGTCGGGCCCGACGCCGAGCAGCACGACGGCGAATTCCGGGAGCGCCGCGCCGGCGGCGGCATGGGAGGCCAGCTCGGCGGCGTAGCGCTCGGCGCCCTCGTCCGGGGAGCCGGTCTGCTCGGCCGCGGCCATCGGATGGACGTTCGCCTCCGGAAGCCCGTGCTCGCGGATCAGCTCCTCGAGCAGGGCCTCGTGGGCCTGCTGCGCGTTGCGCTCGGCGTCGCCGGCCGGCAGCAGCCGCTCGTCGCCCCACCAGAAGTGGACGGCCCGCCAGTCGGGGGCGGCGGAGGCGTCGCCGCGCAGCAGCTCGGAGACCGCCGCGAGCGTGCCGATGCCTGCGCCGCCCCCGGTCAGGGCGACATGTGCGACACCGTCGGCCTCGACGGTGCTGCGCAGCAGCTCGACGAGCCGTTCGGCGACGGACGCGCAGAGCGCGTCCTTGTCGGCGAAGATCTCGATCCGGGGTGCGGGAAGGTCGGTGTCGACCTGGATCATCATGCAGTCGCTCCTGTTCGACGGTCGGCGAGGGTCGGCGAGGGTCGGCGGGGTCGGCCGGACGGGCCGGCGGATTCCGGCTGCCCGCGCCGCCGGACGGGTCAGCCGGCGACCCGCGGAGACTGTTCGAGGCAGTCTGCCAGATCGGTGTCGGCCAGCCCTCGGGTGAGGACCTCGCCGAAGACCTCGTCGGCGTCGAGCCGACGGAGCTCCTCGGCCAGGCAGTCCTCCAGCGTGCGCAGCGGCAGGGGCACCCGCTGCACCGGCACGTCGGGCAGGTGCAGATCGGCGATGTCGCCATGCGGCCGGGAGAGGACGACATCGCCGTCGGGGGTGTGCAGCCGCACCGCGGAGAGCGCCTGGAAGCGTCCGACCTCGTCGCGGCGCAGGGTCACCGGAACCCGCAGGGAGCGCTGCAGCCAGGAGGCCAGCAGCGCCGCACTGGGCAGCTCCGGGGCGGTCTCGACGGTCACCTCGGTGATCGACGCAGGGTCGAGGGTGTCCAGGATGCTGGCCAGCTGGACGCGCCAGCCGGTGAGCCGAGTCCAGGCGAGGTCCGAGTCGCCGTCGGTGTAGCTCGCGGCGAGCGTGCGCAGCGCCTGCAGCGGGCGCGGATCCTTCGCCGTGTCGGTGATGCGTCGGTGGGCCAGCCGGCCGATGGAGGTCTCGCTGACCTTCGGCGGGATGTCGTCGGCCCACCAGGCGACGATCGGCGCGTCCGGCAGCAGCAGCGCCGAGACCATGGCCTCGCTGTGCTCGGCGAGTTCGCCGGAGCCGCGCAGCACGATGACCTCGGAGGCCCCGGCGTCGCCGCCGACGCGGATCTGTGCGTCCAGGTGGGTGCGGCGCCCGGCGTCGCCGGTGGCCAGCACGATGATCCGGCAGGGATGCTCGCGGGAGGCCAGATTGGCCGCCTCGATGGCCGGCTCGGCATTCTCCTCGGAGGTGAGGATCACCAGCGTCAGCACACGGGTCAGGGCGACGACGCCTCCGGCCTCGCGCAGCTGATTCAGCTGCTTGGCGACCTTGGAGGTGGTGGTGTCGGGGATGTCTACGATCACGGCTGTCTCCTAGGGTCTGCGCCTACGGCCGGCGCCAGGTGCGTCCGTCGCGGGCCAGCAGCTCATGGGCCGAGTCGGGGCCCCAGCTGCCGGGGGAGTAGGGCTCGGGCTGAGCGTCGAGGGAGGCCCAGTGCTCCTCGAACGGGTCGAGGATCTTCCAGGAGAGCTCGACCTCCTGATGCCGGGGGAACAGCGGCGGCTCGCCGAGCAGCACGTCGAGGATGAGCCGCTCGTAGGCCTCCGGACTGTCCTCGGTGAAAGCATGCCCGTAGCCGAAGTCCATCGTCACGTCGCGGACCTCCATCTGGGTGCCGGGCACCTTGGAGGCGAAGCGGATCGTGGCGCCCTCGTCGGGCTGGATGCGGATGACCACCGCATTCTGCCCGAACTCGGAGTCGTCGTGGTCGCGGAAGAGCAGATTGGGAGCCCGCTTGAAGACCACCGCGATCTCGGTGACCCGCCGACCGAGGCGCTTGCCGGCCCGGAGATAGAAGGGCACCCCGGACCAGCGGCGGGTATTGATGTCCAGCTTCAGCGCCGCGAAGGTCTCGGTCTTCGACGCAGGGTTGAAGCCCTCCTCGTCGAGGAACCCGACGACCTGCTCGCCGCCCTGCCAGCCGGAGGTGTACTGCCCGCGGGCCGAGGCGGTGTCGAGGTCCTCCGGGATCTGGACCGCGGCCAGGACCTTCTCCTTCTCGGTGCGCAGGTCGTCGGCGTCGAAGGAGATCGGCTCCTCCATCGCCGTCAGCGCCAGCAGCTGCAGCAGGTGGTTCTGGATCACGTCGCGGGCGGCGCCGACGCCGTCGTAGTAGCTGGCGCGGCCGCCGATGCCGATGTCCTCGGCCATCGTGATCTGCACGTGGTCGACATGCTGCGCGTTCCACAGCGGCTCGAAGAGCTGGTTGGCGAAGCGCAGCGCCAGCAGGTTCTGCACCGTCTCCTTGCCCAGGTAGTGGTCGATGCGGAAGACCGAGTCGGGGCGGAAGACCTGCTCGACGACGCGGTTGAGCTCCCGCGCCGAGGTCAGGTCATGGCCGAAGGGCTTCTCGATGACCACGCGGCTCCACGGTGCCTCGGTTCCGGCGGAGCCCTCCTCGGCCTCAGCCTCGGCACGGGCGTCGACGACGTCGTCGCGGGAGGCCAGACCGTGCGAGGAGAGCTTCTGGCAGACGGTCTCGAAGGAGTTCGGAGGGATCGACAGGTAGAAGGCGTGGTTGCCCTGCGTCCCGCGCGAGATGCGCAGCTCCTCGAGGGTCTCCTCGAGTCGCCGGTAGGCGTCGTCGTCGTCGAAGCCCTCCGAGGGCACGAAGCGCAGGCCCGCGGAGAGCTGCTCCCAGACGGTCTCGTCGAAGGAGGTGCGCGCCGAGGCCTCGACGTGGCCGCGGACTTCGGCGGCGAACTGCTCGTGGCTCCAGTCGCGGCGGCCGAAGCCGACCAGCGAGAAGCTCGGCGGCAGCAGGCCGCGATTGGCGAGGTCATAGAGCGCCGGCAGCAGCTTCTTGCGGGCGAGGTCGCCGGTGACGCCGAACATCACCATCGCGCTGGGGCCGGCGATGCGGCTCAGCCGACGGTCGCGGACGTCGCGCAGCGGATTGCCTCCGCCGGAGCTGGAGGCCCCGGAGCGGGCGGCGGGCTCCCGGCCGTCGGGCCGAAGCGTGGTAGTCATCGGGATCTCCTGGTCAGGACGGCGAGTGGACGGCGTCGAGGATCTGCTGCAGACCGGCGGCACGGTCGGTCAGGTGCAGCTGCACCACGGGCATGCCGTGGTCGGCGAGCACCTGGGCGTCGCCCGCCGCCTGGGCGGCGATGAGCTGCTGCAGCGTGAACGGGCGGTCGGGGACCTCCACGTCCTCGGCGGCCGTGCTGGTGATCTGCAGGAAGGCGCCCACGTGCGGGCCGCCCTTGTGGAACTGGCCGGTGGAGTGCAGGAAGCGCGGGCCCCAGCCGAAGGTCACCGGGCGGCCGGCGCGCTGCGCCAGCTCCGGCCGGATCTCCTCCAGGGAGGTCTCCGAGGTGCGGTCCAGGTAGGCCATCACGGCCAGGTAGCCGGCCTCCGGGATCCGGCCGATCAGCGTCTCGAGCACGCCGGAGACGGTCGTCGCCCCGTCGGCCAGCGCCTCGTCGCCGGAGATGCGGATCTCCACGGCACCGTCGACGACGGCGTCTGCGGCCTGCGGAGCGGGGGAGTCCAGCAGGCCGCGCGCGGCGGCCTTGGCGGACTCCACGTCGGGCTGGTCGAAGGGATTGATGCCGAGCAGCGAGCCCGCCACCGCGGCGGCGACCTCCCAGAGCACGAACTGGGCGCCCAGGCTGCCTCCGGTGCGCACCACGTGCGGCGAGGCGACGGTGTCGCCGAGGTCGCCGTCGACCGAGGCGTCGTCCTCGGCCTCGGGGTCGACGAGCTGGACGACGAGCACGTCGTCGGCGTCGCGGGCCAGCTCAGGCTCTCCGTCGGCGACGATGACCGGCAGCAGGCCGGTGCCCTCCTTTCCGGTGGACTCGGCGAGCAGCTGCTCGATCCAGGCCCCCAGGCCGACCAGCGGGGAGCCGGCGTCGACGACGACGATCTTGTCGCGCAGCGGCCGCGTGCCGCCGATGGCGGCGCCGAGCTGCAGACCCTGGTTGGCGGCGTCGTCGGCGGCGAGGACGCCGGCGGTCTCCTCGGCGTCGTCGAGCAGCCGCGCCACGTCGGCGCCGGCGAGCCCCGAGGGGACCAGGCCGAAGGCGGTGAGCGCCGAGTAGCGCCCGCCCACCGTGGGGTCGGCCTCGAAGACCGCACGCACGCCCTCGGCCGCCGACTGCTCGGCCAGCGGGGAGCCGGGGTCGGTGACGACGACGGTCCGGCGCAGCGGGTCGACGCCGGCGGCGGTCATCGCCTGCTGGACGATGCGTCGCTGCGAGTCGGTCTCCACGGTGGACCCGGACTTCGAGGAGACCACCAGCACCGTGGAGTCGATGTCCTTGGCGACCACCGCGGCGACGTGCTGCGGGTCGGTGGAGTCCAGCACGGTCAGTTCCACGCCTTCGGTGGCGCAGATGACCTCCGGGGCCAGCGAGGAGCCGCCCATGCCGGCCAGCACGACCCGGGTCACCCCCTCCTCGGCGAGCTCGGCGCGGAGCTGCTCGAGGCGCGGCAGCAGGGCGCGGGACTCGTCGAAGAGCGCCACCCAGCCGAGACGCTTCGAGGCCTCGCCCTCCGCGGCGCGGCCCCACAGGGTGTGGTCCTTCGCGACCAGGCGGGAGGCGAACTCGTGGTCGACGAGGCCGGGGACCTCGGAGTCGACGGCTCCCGCGCGGCGCCGCGCAGGGACAGGGAGAGCGAACTCATGGTGTGCATCCTTTCGAAGCGGGGCCGGTCGGTGCGGAGACGGACCGGGTCGTTCGTGGCGGGGCCGCCGCTGTCAGCGGGGCGGGGGAGAGCGGTGTCCGATCCGGGTCCGGCCTCGCGGGACCGCGCAGGTCGTGTCGGTCCGGGGCCGGCGGGCAGACCTCGGGAAAGTCATGGGGAATGCGCTTGCCTAGGATCCCCTGCCGGTGCGCGGTCCAGGCGCACCGGCAGGAGATCCTCAGCAGCGTCTCAGCTGTTGCGCCGCAGACCCTCGGTGATCGTGTCGAGCAGCCCCTCCCAGGACTTCTCGAACTTCTCGACGCCCTCGGCCTCGAGAGTGTCGACGACCTCGCGGTAGGAGATGCCCATCGCGGAGATGCCGTCGAGGACGCGGTTGGCCTCCACGTAGGTGTCGGAGAGGGTGTCGCCGTCGACGGTGCCGTGGTCGGCCAGCGCCTCCAGCGTCTTCTCCGGCATGGTGTTGACCACCCCGGCGCCGGCCAGCTCGGTCACGTAGAGGGTGTCCGAGAGGTTCGGGTCCTTGGTGCCGGTGGAGGCGAGCAGCAGACGCTGCGGGTGGCCGCCGCGGTCGGCGAGGGCCTTCCAACGCTCGGAGCTGAAGGACTCCCCGGCGATCTGGTGGGCCAGCCGCGCGTTGGCGATGGCGGCCTGGCTGCGCAGCGACGCGGCGTCCTGCTTGCCCTCCTCGGAGGCGAGCTCCAGCCGCTTGTCGACCTCGGCGTCCACGCGGGAGACGAAGAAGGACGCCACCGAGTGGATGCGGGAGATGTCGTGGCCGTTCTCCAGGGCCTTCTCCAGGCCCAGCATGAAGGCGTTGATGACCGCGCGGTAGCGCTCCAGCGAGAAGACCAGCGTGACGTTGACGCTGATGCCGTCGGCCAGCACGGTTGAGATGGCCTCCAGGCCTTCGACGGTGGCCGGGATCTTGATCATCACGTTCTCGCGGCCGATCGCCTCGTGCAGCTGACGAGCCTGGGCGATGGTGCCCTCGGTGTCGCGGGCCAGACGCGGGTCGACCTCGATGGAGACCCGGCCGTCGACGCCGTCGGTGGCGGAGTGCACGTCGGCGAAGACGTCGCAGGCCTCGCGGACGTCGTCGGTGGTGATCTCGAAGACGGCCTTCTCGGCATCGGCGCCGGCGGAGGCCAGCTCGGTGAGCTGCTGCTCGTAGGCCTCGCCGTTCTTCAGGGCGTTCTCGAAGATGGTCGGATTGGTGGTCACGCCGACCACGTTCCGCCCGGCGATCAGCGTGGGCAGCTCGCCCGTGTTGAGCCGCTCGCGGGAGAGGTCGTCCAGCCAGATCGAGACCCCGAGGTCGGAGAGGGCCTGGGTGTTCGGGTTCGCAGTGGTGGTCTCAGGATTCGCAGTCATGGAATGTCTCCTGTCGGCGGGGCGGCGTCAGAGGACGTCTCCCCGGTATGAACGCTGTGGAGTCGGTGGGCTGTTCCCGACGCCGTCCGCGACCCGGTTCGAGGCCGGAACGCGGACGGCGCGGCGGGGATCAGTGCGACGCGGCGGCGATGGACTCCTCGGCGGCCGCGGCGACGGCCTCCGAGGTGATGCCGAACTCGCGGTAGAGCGTCTTGTAGTCGGCGGAGGCGCCGAAGTGGTCCAGGCCGACGATCCGGCCGGCGTCGCCGACGAACTCGCGCCAGCCCTGCGGGTGGGCGGCCTCGACCGAGACGCGGGCCTTCACCGCGGCCGGCAGCACCTTCTCGCGGTACTCGGCGGTCTGCTCGGCGAACCACTCCTGCGACGGCATGGAGATCACCCGGGCGGCGATGCCCGTCTCGGCCAGCTGGTCGCGGGCCTCCACGGCCAGGTGGACCTCGGAGCCGGTGCCGATCAGCTGGACGTCCGGGGTGACGACGACGCCGTCGCGGACGGCCTCGGCCAGCACGTAGGCGCCCTTGGCGGCGCCCTCCACCGAGCCGAAGGCCTCGGCGGTGGCCTCGCCGGCGCCGCGCTCGAAGGTCGGGATGCCCTGGCGGGTCAGCGCCAGACCGGCCGGACGGTCGGCGCGCTTGAGGACCTCGCGCCAGGCGACGGCGACCTCGTTCGGGTCGCCCGGCCGGACCACGTCCAGGCCGGGGATGGCCCGCAGGCTGGCGAGCTGCTCGACCGGCTGGTGGGTCGGGCCGTCCTCGCCGAGGCCGATGGAGTCGTGGGTCCAGACGAAGATGGAGCCCGCGCCCATCAGCGCGGCCAGCCGGACGGCCGGACGCTGGTAGTCGCTGAAGATCAGGAAGGTGCCGGCGTAGGTGCGCAGCGGCGTCGACAGCGAGATGCCGTTGGTGATGGAGGCGGCGGCGTGCTCGCGGACGCCGAAGTGCAGGTTCCGTCCGTAGGGGTTGCCGGCGAACTTCGAGGTCGAGCGGCTCTCCGGCACGAAGGACGGCGACTCGGTGATCAGCGTGTTGTTCGAGCCGGCGAGGTCGGCCGAACCGCCCCACAGCTCCGGCAGCACCTCCCCGATGGCGTTGAGGACCTTGCCCGAGGCGGCACGGGTGGCCAGCGCGTCGCCGGCCGGGAACTCCGGCAGCGCCTCCTCCCAGTTCTCCGGCAGCTCGCCGGTCTGCAGCCGGTCGAGCAGCTTCGCGTTCTCCGGGTTGGCCTCGCGCCAGGCCTGGTAGGCGGTGTCCCACTCGCCGCGCGCCGCGGCGCCGCGGTCGGCGACCTGACGGGCGTGGGCGAGGACCTCGTCCTCGACGACGAAGTTCTGCTCCGGGTCGAAGCCGAGGATCTTCTTGACGCTCTGGACCTCGTCGCCGCCCAGCTTGGCGCCGTGGATCGCGCCGGTGTTCTGCTTGGTCGGCGCCGGCCAGCCGATGATCGTGCGCAGGGCGATCAGCGAGGGCTTGTCGGTGGCGGCCTTGGCCTCGGCGATCGCGCGGTCCAGCTCGGCGATGTCCTCGACGTAGTCGCCGGTCTTCGTCCAGTCGACGCGCTGCACGTGCCAGCCGTAGGCCGCGTAGCGGGCCTCGACGTCCTCGGTGAAGGCGATCTCGGTGTCGTCCTCGATGGAGATCCGGTTGTCGTCCCAGATCACCACGAGGTTGCCGAGCTCCTGGTGGCCGGCCAGCGAGGAGGCCTCGGAGGTCACGCCCTCCTCGAGGTCGCCGTCGGAGGCGATGACGAAGACGCTGTGGTCGAACGGCGACTCGCCGGCCGGGGCCTCGGGGTCCAGCAGGCCGCGCATGCGGCGCTGGCCGTAGGCGAAGCCGACGGAGGAGGCCAGGCCCTGGCCCAGCGGGCCGGTGGTCATCTCCACCCCGGCGGTGTGGCCGTACTCCGGGTGGCCCGGGGTCAGCGAGTCCCACTGCCGCAGTGCGGCGATGTCGTCGAGCTCGAGGCCGTAGCCGGAGAAGTAGAGCTGCAGGTACAGCGTCAGCGAGCTGTGGCCGGCCGAGAGAATGAAGCGGTCGCGGCCGATCCACTCCGGGTCCTTGGGGTCATGCTTCATGGCGCGCTGGAAGAGCAGGTAGGCGGCCGGGGCCAGCGACATGGCCGTGCCCGGGTGGCCGGCGCCGGGGCTGTTCTCCACCGCGTCGGCGGAGAGCACGCGCAGCGTGTCCACGGCTCGCCGGTCGAGATCGGTGAAGACGGCGGAGTCGTTCACGGCTGTATCGGTCACTGAAGTTCCTCCAAGGTGTCTACGGATGACGAAGAGAGGCCGCACATCGTCGTGCCGCGCCCGTCCAGAGTACCGCCGCACAGTCTATGTGTCTCGCATCATGTGGGGATTGCCGAACGCTCACGAGAGCGCATGCTCCCTGTGAGAACGGGGCCTCCGACGGGTTCCGGACCTTCTGTCCCCATCCTCCTCCTCGCCGCCGTCGCGCGCCAGGGGGAGGACGAGGGGGCGACTGCCCGGAGCGCGGGAGTCCCAGCCCCGGCGCAACGGGACGGAGGTGCTCAGATGAGCAGATCGGGCGGGTCGGGACCGTGAGGAGGATGACGTCCGACGACGGTCGCGCAGGCTCGGACGCCGGCTCAGCCCAGTCCCAGCGCCATTCGGACCAGGTCCAGCGAGCGATGGCGGATCACCAGGTCCGCCCGGTCGGCCAGCGCCGGCTTCGGACAGAAGGCGACGCCGACGCCGGCGGCGGTCACCATGTCCAGATCGTTGGCGCCGTCGCCGATCGCGACCACCGAGGCGGATGGGACGCCCGCGGCCGCCGCCCATTCGTGCAGCCGAGCCGCTTTGGCGCCACGGTCGACGACGGCGCCGGAGACCGCTCCGGTGAGCGTCTCCCCGGCCACGGCGAGGTCGTTGGCGTCGACGCCGCTCAGCCCCAGCCGGGCCGCCAGCGGCTCGAGCACCTGCAGGAAGCCGCCGGAGACTGCATGGACGGGCCAGCCGCGGCGTGTGCAGGCGGCGATGAGCTCCTCGGCGCCGCAGGTCGGGGAGACGGCCTCGACGGTGGAGGCGATGACGGAGGTCGGCAGCCCGGCCAGTGCGGCGACCCGCTCGTGCAGCGAGGCGGCGAAGTCCAGCTCACCGCGCATCGCCCGCTCGGTGACCTCCGCGACCTCCGCCTCGCGGCCCGCGTGGGCGGCGAGCAGCTCGATGACCTCCTGGTCGACGAGCGTGGAGTCGACATCCATGATCAGCATCCCCGGATCCGCCGGCCGCATCGCCTCCGGGAGCACGGTGACGGTTGCCTCCTCCGGCGCGTCGAGCTGTTCGGCGGCGTCCTCGAGCAGCGAGGCCAGCAGCTGATGCCCGTGGCCGTCGTCGGAGTCGGTCAGCGTCGTCGACCAGCGGGCCGCGCGCACCGTCGTCGGCTCTGCCGCGCCGACCGGGCGGACCGGGACGTCATGGACCTCCACGGCGTGGACGGCGCCGCGGCGGCGCATCTCCTCGGTGAGGGCGCGCAGCAGCGGGGCGGGCAGCGTCTCGGCGGCGAGCATCGCCACCGTGCCGGCGGGCATGTCGGCGGGCAGGTCGGCGGGCAGGTCGGCGGGGGAGTCGGCGGGGCGGGCGACGGAGCGGTCGGCGGAGGCCGCTGACGAGGAGGTGGAGGAGGACTCAGTCATGGTGGTCCCAGACTAGCGTCGCCGCGACGCGGCCGCCGTGCACGGCCGCACCGTTCGATAGTGTGGGGCGCATGAGTCCAGTCCTCGATCTCCAAGGCGTCAGCGTCCGCCGCGGCCGCACGCATCTGCTCGACGACGTGTCCTGGACGGTCGGCGAGGACGAGCGGTGGGTGGTGCTGGGCCCCAACGGCGCCGGCAAGACCACGCTGCTGCAGGTCGCCGCCGCCCGTCTGCACCCGACCAGCGGCTCCGTGCAGATCCTCGACGAGACGCTCGGCGCCGTCGACGTCTTCGAGCTGCGTCCGCGCATCGGCCTGTGCTCCAACGCGGTGGCCGGTTCGCTGCCGGAGCGCGAGACCGCGCTCAACGCCGTGGTCACCGCCGCATACGGGGTGACGGGCCGCTGGCGCGAGGAGTACGAGCGCCTCGACGAGCGCCGGGCCTTCGAGCTGCTCGACGCCTGGGGCGTGAGCACCGCCTTCGACCGGCCGTTCTCCTCGCTCAGCGAGGGCGAACGCAAGCGGGTGCAGATCGCTCGGGCGCTGATGACCGACCCCGAGCTGCTGCTCCTCGACGAGCCCGGCGCCGGTCTGGACCTGGCCGGCCGCGAGTGGCTGGTCCAGCGCACCTCGCGGCTGGTCGCCGCCGAGGACTCGCCGGCGGCGGTGCTGGTGACGCATCACCTCGAGGAGATCCCGCCGGGCTTCACCCATGTCCTGATGCTGCGCGACGGCCGGACCGTCGCCTCCGGGCCGATCGATGAGACGCTGACCACGGAGACGCTCTCCGAGACCTTCGACATGCCGCTCGAGCTGCACCGCCGCGACGGACGGTTCTCGGCCTTCGCCGCGTCCTGATGGAGCTGCTGGGGCTCGGCCTCGACCAGATCCTGGTCATCGCCCTGGCGGCGATCTGGGCCGGGGCGATCAACGTCGTCGTCGGCTCCGGCACGCTGGTGACCTTCCCGGTGCTGGTCGCCGTCGGCTTCCCTCCGGTGACCGCGACGATCTCCAACGCGATGGGCCTCATCGCCGGCAACGTCACCGGTACGCTGGGCTATCGCCGCGAGATCGCCCAGGTGCGCACCACGCTGCTGCGTCTGGTGCCGGCCTCGCTCGTCGGCGGCGTCGTCGGCGCGCTGCTGCTGCTCACGCTGCCGGAGGAGGTCTTCGAGACCGTCGCCCCGCTGCTCATCGTCGTCGCGCTGGGCTTCGTCCTCGGACAGCCGCGGCTGAAGCGGTGGGTCGCCGACCGGGCCGCCCGCGCCCGGGACGAGCAGCCGGCCGGCCGGCCGACGGACCCCGACCCGCGCCCCTCGGCCGCGCTGACGGCGCTGGTCTTCGGCGCCGGCGTCTACGGCGGCTACTTCGTCGCCGCCCAGGGCGTGCTGCTGGTCGGCATCCTCGGCGTCTTCCTGGCCGGCACCATGCAGCACGCCAACGCCGTGAAGAACGCCCTGGTGCTCACGGTGAACCTGACTGCGGCGGCGAGCTACCTGCTGCTGGCCTTCGATCGCATCGCCTGGCCGGTGGTGCTCATCGTCGCCGTCGGCTCGACGATCGGCGGCTTCGCCGGCGCCTGGGTGGGTCGGCGACTCAGCCCCGGGGTGCTGCGTGGGGTCATCGTCGTGCTGGGACTGGTGGCGCTGGGCGTCATGGTCCGCGACCTGGTGGTCGGATGAGCGACCTGTCCGCGACGCCGTCGGCGGACTCCCTGCCGAATCCGGTGATCCGGCTGGACGGCGTCGACCTGCGGCATGGAGCTGCAGGCGGCGATCCCCGGCTGGACGACCACCGGTCGCTGACCGACGCGCAGCTGCGCCGCCGCCGCGACGCCGAGCAGGGGATGTACCTCGCCGAGTCTCCGCTGGTCGTCCGCCGCGCCGTGGCCGCGGGACATCGGGTGCGCTCCTTCCTGCTGGCCGAGGAGCGGCTGGAGGATCTGGCCGACGTCGTCGCCGCGTGCCCCGAGGCGCCGGTGTTCCTCGGCGGCGAGGACCAGCTGCGGTCCCTGACCGGCTTCCGCATGCACCGCGGAGCGATGGCGGCGATGGAACGCCCGCGCGAGGCCGCGGCCGACGAGGTCGTCGACGGCGCCCGGACGCTGCTGGTGCTCGACGGACTGACCGACCATGTCAACCTCGGAGCGATCACCCGCACCGCCGCGGCCCTCGGCGTCGACGGCCTGCTGCTCTCGCCCGGCTGCGCCGATCCGCTCTACCGACGCAGCGTGCGGGTCTCGATGGGCGCGGTGCTGACCATGCCCTGGGCCCGGATGCCGCGCGACGCCGACGGCGGCTGGGCGACGGCCGCCGCGAGGCTCCGGGCGGTGGGGATCACGCTCGTCGCGCTCGAGCTGTCCGAGACCTCGCGGTCGCTGACCGATGCGCCGGTCGCGGCCGCCGAGCGGCTGGCGCTGGTCCTCGGCGCCGAGGGGCCGGGCGTCTCCGCCTCGGCGCTGGCGGCCGCCGACCACCACGCGTCGATCCCGATGGCGGAGGCCGCGGGCCTCGACTCGCTGAACGTCGCGGCCGCCGCGGCCGTGGCCTGCTGGGAGTTGGGCCGGCGGCCCGGTCTGGGTTAACATGTCATGTTGGTCCACCATGGGCCGAGACGATCCACGAGCTTCTGGCAAAAACCAGCGGCAGACACGAAGGACACGTGAACCTATGCAGTCTGACATCCACCCCGCCTACGCGCCGGTCATCTTCAACGACCTGGCCTCCGGCGAGAAGGTCCTGACCCGCTCCACCGCGACCTCCGAGAAGACCATGGAGTGGGAGGACGGCAACACCTACCCGGTGATCGACGTCGAGATCTCCGCCGCGTCGCACCCGTTCTACACCGGCAAGCAGCGGATCATGGACTCCGCCGGCCGTGTGGACAAGTTCAACAAGCGCTTCAAGGGCTTCGGCGGCGGCCAGTGAGCCGCTGACCGACGACGGTCCGTCGCACGAAGGGGGTCACGACTGCGGTCGGGGCCCCCTTCGTCGTGCGCGAGGGGATAACGTGCCGAGCGTAGGATGGAGCCCATGAGTGCTGTCGAGCGCGCCCACCGCGGCGAGGACGTCCCCCACGGCGAGTACAAGGTTCCCGGCGGCAAGCTGGTCGTCGTCGACGTGACCGTCGATCCGGACCAGGACACGATCGGCGACGCCTCGGTCAACGGCGACTTCTTCCTGGAGCCCGACGAAGCCCTGGGCGACATCAACCGCGCCCTGGTCGGCCTGCCGACCGACGCCTCGCGGGCGACGATCGCCGAGGCGGTCCGCTCCGGCCTGCGCCCCGAGGCCGAGCTGTTCGGCTTCGACCCGGAGGCGGTGGGCATCGCCGTGCGTCGGGCACTGGGCCACGCCACCCGCTGGGAAGACCACCGATGGGAGGTCATGCCGGCGCAGAAGCTGCCCATCGCGCTGCACGTGGCCCTCGACCAGGTGCTCACCGAGGAGGTGGCCGCGGGGCGCCGCCCGCCGCTGATGCGGCTCTGGGACTGGAACGAGCGGGCCGTGGTGATCGGCTCCTTCCAGTCGCTGGCCAACGAAGTCGACGCCGATGCCGCCGCCGCGCACGACACCACCGTCGTCCGGCGCATCTCCGGCGGCGGGGCGATGTTCATGGAGCCGGGCAACTGCGTGACCTACTCGCTGTCGCTGCCGACGTCGCTGGTCGACGGGATGAGCTTCGCCGACTCCTATCCGTTCCTCGACGCCTGGATGATGGAGGCCCTGCGGGAGGTCGGCGTGGAGGCGCAGTATCAGCCGCTCAACGACGTCGTCTCCCCGCAGGGCAAGATCGGCGGGGCGGCGCAGAAGCGGCTGGCCGGCGGGGCGATGCTGCACCATGTGACGATGAGCTATGACATGGACGCCGAGCGGATGATGCAGGTGCTGCGCATCGGGCGCGAGAAGATCTCCGACAAGGGGATCCGCTCGGCGGTCAAGCGCGTGGACCCGCTGCGCAGCCAGACGGGCATGGCCCGCGAGGACATCCTGGACACCTTCGTGCAGGTCTTCGCCCGGCGCCACGGCGCCGAGGTCGCCGAGATCCGCGAGCATGAGATGGCCCGGGCCCGGCAGCTGGTGGAGGAGAAGTTCGGCGCCGAGGCATGGACAGCGCGCGTGCCCTGAACCGGTCTGCGGGATCGGGCGCCGCATGCGCCGAGGAAGGCCTGGTGAGCCGGGGCGCGGATTGGTGGTCGGCGGTCCGGTCGTGCTAGAGTTTTCTGGTGCCGCCGACGAGGTCGGCGGTGATCAGCACCTGCGCGGGTGGCGGAATAGGTAGACGCGCTAGCTTGAGGTGCTAGTCCTCGTCTTAGAGGGTACGGGTTCAAGTCCCGTCTCGCGCACGAACGGCAGAAGCCCCGGATCGATCCCCGCGGATCGGTCCGGGGCTTCTTTCGTGCGCCCGGACGTCCGGGGTCGCCGTTCGTGGGTTAGCGGGGGTCAGCGGCCGGGCCCGGCACATTGCTCGGGGGCGGCCGGGTCGGCCGAGGACGAGGCCGTCTGCACCCACGGCGTCGCTCCGGCGGCGCGGGCCGCGGAGCCGGCCCGGTCGTCGGCAGAGCCCAGCACGCCGGAAATCCCTGTCGATATACACCGGTCATGACACGTACCATCGGCCCCATGGGTCCTGCGGCGATGAGCCCCGGCGGGCACCCACCACGTCATGACCTCCTGCTCCGCGCGCAGAGGTCTCGGAGCACGCCTGGCGGGAGACCAGCTGATGGTCACGGCAGCCGAAGCCCCACAACTCATGGAAGGACGAACTCGTGGACATTCTGACAACAGGCGGCGCGATCGCGATCGTGATCACCCTGGTCGTGGCGGCCGTGCTCGCCGGGATCGTCGGGCTGATCATCATGCGTGCCTGGACGAAGGTCGCCCGTGCGGACGAGGCCCTGGTGGTCACCGGCAAGTCCTCGAAATCCGACGCCCCGGAGACGCGGCCCAAACAGGTCATCGTCAACGGACGGGCGATCGTCAACCCGATCCGGCAGCGGCACGAGATCATCTCGCTGCGCTCCCGACAGGTCTCGATGACCGTCACCGCGCAGAGCCATGACAATGTGACCATCAACGCCGAGGCCGTGGCGCTGGTGAAGATCGGCAGCGCGGTCGACGACGTCAAGGCGGCCTCCGAGCGCTTCGCCTCCCAGGATGAGGCGGTGGTCGAATACACCCAGGACCAGCTCGAAGGCGCACTGCGCGGCCTGATGGCCCAGCAGACGGTCATCCAGCTGATGCGGGATCGGCAGAAGTTCTCCGACGAGATCTCTCGATCGATCTCCCCGGAGCTTCGGACCCAGGGCCTTCTGCTGGACTCCTTCCAGATCCGCGAGATCACCGACGATTCGGGGTACATCTCCTCCCTGGGTGCTCCGGAGATCGAGGCCAAGCGCCAGGCGGCGGAGATCGCCGCGACCAACGCCGAGCGGGCCATCGCCAAAGAGCGGATCGCGAACAGCGAGCAGAACCTCATCGAGGAGACCGAGTACGACTCGAACCAGGCCGCCGCGACGTCTCGTGTGGGGCAGGCACGAGCCGAGGCGGAGCAGGCAGAAGCTCTGGCCGGCGAGAAGGCTCGCCAGCAGGTGCTCGGCCAGCAGGCGGAGAACCGTCAGTCCGAGCTGGACGCCGAGGTCAAGCGTGTCGCCGATGCTGATCTCTACAAGCAGCAGAAGCATGCCGACGCCGAAGCCTATGAGCGCACCAAGGCCGCAGAGGCGGAAGCCCTGGTCGCCGAGTCGGAGGCCCGTGCGCGGTTGCAGCGCTCCGAGGCTGAGGCCACCGCGATCCGCGAGCAGGGTGAGGCCAAGGCCGCGGCGATCCGCGCAGAGGCGGAAGCACTGCGCGAGAACCAGGAAGCCGTCTTGGCCCGCGAGGCGCTGGCAGTGCTGCCCCAGCTGATGGACTCCTTCGCCGCCGGCTATGCCAACATCGGCTCGATGACACTGATCGGCGGGTCCGGCGAGTCAGGGGCCTCCGAACACTTCGACGGAGAATCCTCCGTGGCCCTGGCCGGAGTCTTCAAGCGCGTCGAGGCCGCCACCGGCATCGATCTGGGGTCGATCCTGCAGGCGAAGGTCCAGGGAGAGGCCGTCGGGACGGCGATCTCCGAGTCCGGACAGGGCCGCTCCGGAGGATCGCCCGGGCCGGCGGCCGAGTCCTCCGCACCCGATGTCGGCGACCAGGCTCACCAGGAGTCCAGCACCCCGGCACCGGCGTCCGATGCCTGAACGTCCTGCCCGGTCTCCCCTGTCGGCGGAAGGACCCCGAGGGCAGACCCCGCGGTAGGCTGGTCACCGGCGAGACCACCCCACCGTCTGCAGGAGGCGCTGATGACCCCCACCGATGCCGACACCGTCGATCCCGCGGCGCAGGCCGAGGCCGACGTCGTCGACTTCTGTCGCGACCTGATCCGCATGGACACGCAGAACTGGGGCAACGGTGAGGCCTCCGGCGAGCGCGAGGCCGCCGAGTACTGCGCGGGGATCCTGCAGCAGGCCGGCCTCGAGCCCGAGCTCGTCGAGACCGCGCCCGGACGCACCTCCGTGGTGGCGCGGCTGGCCGGCACCGATCCGGAGGCGGGCGCGCTGGTGGTCCACGGCCACCTCGACGTGGTCCCCGCCCAGGCGGCCGACTGGCAGGTCGACCCGTTCTCCGCGGAGATCGTGGACGGCATGATCTGGGGCCGCGGTGCGGTGGACATGAAGGACATGGACGCGATGATCCTCGCCGCCGTGCTGCGCATGAGCCGGGAGGGGCGCCGTCCCCGGCGTGACCTCATCATCGCCTTCTTCGCCGATGAGGAGGACAACGGGCGCCGGGGCGCGGGCCGGATCGTCGCCGACCGCCCCGAGCTCTTCGACGGCGCGACCGAGGCGATCAGCGAGGTCGGCGGGTTCTCCGCCGACATCGCCGGTCAGCGGGCCTACCTGATCCAGACCGGGGAGAAGGGCCTGCACTGGACGAAGATGATCGCCGAGGGGACCGCCGGACACGGATCGGCCGTGCAGCGCGACAACCCGGTGGTCACCCTGGGGGAGGCCGTCGCCGCGATCGGCGCGCACCGCTGGCCGATCGAGTACACCAAGACCACTCGGGCGCTGATGGAGCAGCTCTCCGAGCTCACCGGGATCCCCTTCGACGAGGAGGACCCCGCGCCGCTGCTGGAGGCCACCGGGTCCACGGCGAAGTTCATCGCCGCGACCCTGCAGAACACCTCCAATCCGACGGCGCTCGACGCCGGCTATAAGCACAACGTGGTCCCGGGCTCCGCCGAAGCGTTGGTCGACGCGCGCACGCTGCCGGAGCAGGACGCGAAGGTCGCCGCCACACTGGCCGAGCTGGCCGGGGACAAGGTGCGCTTCGAGCTGCAGAACGGCGGCCCCTCGCTGGAGGTGCCCTTCTCCGGAGCGCTGGTCGAGTCCATGGTCTCCAGCCTGCGGGTCGAGGACCCCGAAGCCGTGGTGCTGCCGTACATGCTCGGCGGCGGCACGGACAACAAGCATCTGGCCTCGCTCGGCATCGCCGGCTACGGCTTCGCCCCGCTGCGTCTGCCGGCCGAACTGGACTTCACCGGCATGTTCCACGGCGTCGATGAGCGGGTGCCGGTGGATGCGCTGCAGTTCGGCGTCCGCGTGCTGCACCGTTTCCTGGAGGCGCAGTGACGGGCGGTCCGGGGGTCGGCGCCGACGGACGCACCCACGACGGGGACCGGCTCGCCGCCGTGCTGGACGAGGAGCTGCTGGACCGCATCCGTGCCCGTGCCGGCGACTACGATGCGCGCAACGCCTTCTGCCACGAGGACGTCGAGGAGCTCGCCGCCGCCGGCCTGCTGCGCGGTCTGGTGCCCGTCGAGCACGGCGGCCTGGGCTGGGACCTGCCGACGACGGCGGCCGCTCAGCGGCTGCTGGCCGCCCACGCTCCCGCCACCGCGCTGGCGGTGAACATGCACCAGGTCTGGGTCGCCGTCGCCCGGCGGATGGTCGCCGGCGGGCACTCCGAATTCACCCAGGTGCTCGACGAGGCCGCCGCCGGCGAGATCTTCGCCTTCGGCATCTCCGAACCGGGCAACGACACGGTGCTCTTCGACTCCACCACCGATGTGCGCACCGGTGCCGACGGCTCGGCGTCGTTCACCGGGCTGAAGATCTTCACCTCGCTCACCCCGGTCTGGACTCGGCTGGGGCTGCTCGGTCGCGACGTCGACGGCGGCGAGACCCCGCTGGTGGTCGGATTCCTGCCGCGATCGGCCCACGGCTGGTCGCCGACGGGGGAATGGGACGCGCTGGGCATGCGCGCCTCGGGCTCCTTCGCCACTGCGCTGGACGCCGCGACGGTGCCCGCCGAGCGGGTGGTGCGCCGGCTGCCCGCCGGCCCGAATCGGGACCCGCTGGTCTTCGCGATCTTCTCCAGCTTCCTCGGGCTGCTGTCCGCGGTCTACACCGGACTCGGCGACAGGGCGCTGCAGCTCGGCGCCGAGCATGCCGCCGCACGCACCGCGCTGTCCACCGGGCGTGCGCTCTCGCAGGACCCCGACGTGCGCTATCGGCTGGCCGAGGCGCAGCTGGAGCAGCTCGCCCTCGACGCCCAGCTGCGCGCGACGCTGACGGATCTGGAGTCCGGCGTCGACCACGGCGAGACCTGGTTCCCGCGCCTGGTGTCGCTGCGCACGCGGGCCACGCGCATCGCCCGAGCCGGCGTCGACGCCGCGCTGCAGGTCAGCGGGGGAGGGCAGTATGTCCGGACGAGCGAGCTGTCCCGGCTGCATCGGGACGTGCTGGCCGGCATCCACCATCCCTCCGACGACGAGTCGGCCCACCGCACGCTGGCCGCCCAGCTGCTCGGCCCGCTGGAGGACTGACCCGGCCGGAGGCCCGGACGCTCAGAGCGTGCGCCGGACCTTCATGATGCGCCGGCGCAGCCAGTACTTGCGGACTCCGCCGGAGTAGATCCGACTGCGGCGCAGCTCCCAGCGCCCCTGCTCGGCGTGGTCGACGACCCGGCGTCGGACCTCGGCGAGGGACTCGCGCGGCTCGCAGCGGATCACCAGGTACTCCCAGGCGGAGCCCGCCCCGGAGTCGTCGGTGTGGTGCGCCGCCACGGCGGAGGCGGATCCGGAGAAGTGCTCGGACATCGTCACGCTCGCTCTCTGCTGCGGTCCTTCCGGCAGGGCCGGCCGGCGCGGTCGGGCCCTCGGGGCCACACCCTAGCGCACGACGGGCGGCGGCCGGCACCGTCGGGCGCGGTCTCCGCGGCGCGCCGTCGATGTGTCGTGCCTCATCGTGTCCGGCCGAGGATTCCTCCGTCGACGTCTTACCGTCGGGCCGCGGCGTTGGTACCGTGAAGCCATGAACATCGATCCCCGCGTCGCACTGAGCACGCTGACGAACGCCCTCGAGGAGCACCTTTCTGCCTCCCTCAACCGTCGCGGCGAGGAGGACCCTGCAGTCGAGTCGGCCTTCTACGGCGTCGCCGACGCCTTCGAAGCCTATGAGGACGCCCTGTTCGCGGCCACCGGTGAAGTCACTCCGCTCGACCTCTACGAGGAGGAGGGCGACGACGAGGACGACTTCGACGACGAAGAGGACGAAGAGGACGAAGAGGACGAAGAGGACGAAGAGGACGAAGAGGACGAAGAGGACGAAGAGGACGAAGACGAGGGCGACTTCGACGAGGAGGCCGAGGAGGACGAGCCCGCCTCGGCCCGCGGCCTCTGATCCCACGGCACGGTCCGGCACCGGCGCGACGTCCTGTCCGGAGCGCAGAGCGCCGTCGGTGACCGGAGAGGAGGTGCGGTCGGCGAGGGGTGGGCGATGTCACTGACGGCGTCCACGGCACACAGCGTCAGGTTCACCATGTGGGCGGACTGATGGAATACGCTCACGGTGTGCAATGGATTGAAGCGATCATCCTGGGGCTGGTCCAAGGTCTGACGGAGTTCCTCCCGGTCTCCTCCTCGGCGCATCTGCGCATCGTGGGGGAGTTCCTGCCCGGAGGCACCGACCCGGGAGCGGCCTTCACCGCCATCACTCAGCTCGGCACCGAGGCGGCGGTGGTCACGTTCTTCTGGCGTGACATCGTGCGCATCGTCGGCGCCTGGTGCCTGGCGATCGCGGGGAAGCGCCCCCATCGGGATCCCGATGTGCGCATGGGATGGCTGATCATCGTCGGCTCGGTGCCCATCGTGGTGCTGGGACTGCTCTTCGAGGACCAGATCGAGAGCGTCTTTCGTTCGCTCTGGCTGGTCGCCGCCATGCTCATCATCTTCGGATTCATCCTGTCCGTCGCGGACCTGAAGAGCCGGCAGCGCAAGCCGCTGGACCAGCTGACCGTCCGCGACGGCATCCTCTTCGGGCTCGCGCAGTCGCTGGCGCTGGTGCCCGGCGTCTCGCGCTCGGGCGGCACGATCACCGCCGGTCTGCTGATGGGCTACACCCGCGAGGCCGCGGCCCGGTACTCCTTCCTGCTGGCCATCCCGGCCGTCTTCGGCTCGGGCTTCTATATGCTCATCCAGTCCGTCGGCGAGGCCTCCGGGCCCTATTCGCTGCCTCAGACGGCGCTGGCGACGGTGGTCGGCTTCCTGGTCGCCTATGTGATCATCGGCTGGTTCCTGAAGTTCATCTCGAGCCACTCCTACACCCTGTTCGTGGTCTATCGGATCCTGGTGGGGCTGGCGGTCTTCGTGCTGCTCGGCCTGGGCCTGATCAGCGCATGATCCGGCCCGGGCCGGCCTGAGCGCGGAAATACCGGCGGACGTCGGACTGTTGGCCAGTGGTCGGACGCCCCCTGCCCCACAACGCCCCCGCGCCGCGCGCGACGGGGAGGAAAGGACCGACTGCGTGGAATCGTGGACCTCCCCGACTGTGCCGAGAATCCCCGCGCTGCCGCCGACGCTGCGGCTGCATGACACGGCGACCGCCCGACTGGTCGAGGTCGAGGCCCGCGACGGCGTGGGCTCGCTCTACGTCTGCGGGATCACCCCCTACGACGCCACGCATCTGGGGCATGCGAACACCTATGTGAACTTCGACCTGCTGGTGCGCTACTGGCGCGCCTGCGGGCTCGAGGTGCAGTACGTGCAGAACGTCACCGACGTCGACGACCCGCTCTTCGAGCGCGCGGCCGCCACCGGCGTCGACTGGCGCGAGCTGGGGGAGGAGCAGACCGAGCTCTTCCGTCGCGACATGGCCGCCCTGGGCGTCATCGCTCCGGACGTCTTCCGCGGTGCGGTCGAGTCGGTGCCCGAGGTCGTCGCCGACGTCCAGCGGCTCGTCGAGGCCGGGATCGGGTACCGGGTGCCGGTGCCGGAGGAGGAGCGCGTCGACGCCGCAGACGGCGACGACGTCTACTTCGACATCGCCGCCGCCGAGGCCGCCACGGACTGGAGGCTGGGCTCGATCGGCGCCTACGACCGCGCCGCGATGGAGGAGCTCTTCCCCGAGCGCGGCGGCGATCCGCAGCGTCCGGGCAAGCGCGATGCGCTGGATCCGCTGCTGTGGAGCGCGCGGCGCGCGGGCGAGCCCTGGTGGGAGGGCGGCACGCTCGGTCCCGGCCGACCGGGCTGGCACATCGAGTGTTCGGTGATCTCCCGGCGTCACCTGCCGGCCCCGTTCACCGTGCAGGGCGGCGGCTCCGACCTGCGCTTCCCGCACCACGAGTTCTCCGCCGCGCATGCCACGGCCGCCGACGGAGTGCCGCTGGCCGAGACCTACGTGCACACCGGCATGGTCGGGCTGCGCGGCGAGAAGATGTCGAAGTCCCAGGGGAACCTGGTGCTGGTCTCCGCGCTGCGCGAGGCCGGCGTCGATCCGCAGGCCGTCCGGGTGCTGCTGCTCAGCCACCACCATCGCTCCGACTGGAGCTTCACCGACGAGGAGCTCGCCGCCTCGGGGGAGCGGCTGACGCGCTGGAAGGAGGCCCTGGCCCGGGCGCCGCGCACCGGCGAGGCCGGCGAGGAGCCCGAGGATCTTCAGCACGCGCTGCACTCGACGCTCTCCCAGGACCTCAACGCTCCGGCGGCGCTCGAGCAGCTGGACCTCTGGGCGGCCGGTCAGCTGGCCGCCGGCACCGACGCCGCACGCGTCGCCGACGTCGTGCAGGCGCTGCTCGGCATCGACCTGCGTGCCTGATCGGACCCGGCCGGCGGCCGTGGGTCCGAGGGATCGGCCGCGGTGGATCAGCCGCGGCCGCCGGAGCCGAATCCGCCCTCCGGCGGGCGCCGACGGCGCAGGTAGCGCTCGAACTCCCGGGCGATGGCCTCGCCGCTGGCCTCGGGGAGGTCCGAGGCGTCGGTGGCCTCTTCGAGACGCTTGACGTACTCGGCGATCTCCTCGTCCTCCTGAGCGAGGTCGTCGACGCCGCGCTCCCAGGCCGCGGCGTCCTCGGCGACGTCCTCCACGTCGAGCGCGAGCCCGAGCAGGTCCTCGAGCTCGCGCATCAGCGCCAGCTGCGCCTTCGGCGACGGCGCCTGGCCCACATAGTGCGGCACCGCCGACCACAGCGAGACCGCGGGGATCCCGGCCTGGAAAGCGGTGTGCGAGAGCACCCCGACGATGCCGGTGGGGCCCTCGTAGGTCGGCTCGTCGACGTCGAGCAGGTTCTGCAGCTGCTCGTCCTCGGTGGACAGCGCCGCGGGGATCGGGCGCGTGTGCGGGACATCGGCCAGCAGCGAGCCCACCAGCACGATCGCGTCGACGTGATGCTCGGCCGCCCGGGTCAGCAGATCCGCGGTGAAGCCCTGCCAGCGGAAGCTGGGCTCGACGCCGTGGACCAGCAGCAGATCCATCTCGGCCCGCCGGGGACGGGCCCGGAAGATCCGCGTCGAGGGCCAGATGATCTCCCGGTGGGAGCCGGTGCGGCGGACCTTCGGGCGGGTGAACTGGTAGTCGTAGTAGTCCTCGTCCTCCAGTCGCTCGACGAGCTCGGCGTCGGCGGCGGAGCCGATCGAGCGCACTGCCGCCGTCGCCGCGCCTCCGGCGTCGTTCCACCCTTCGAAGGCCAGCACCATCACCGTCGGGCGCGCGGTCGTGCCGTCGCCCACCTCGCGCAGATGCGCGGCGAAGCGGGCGGCGCGGCCGGGCTCCTCGGCCGGCCGGTCCTGCGGCTGCGTCGTCTCGTCCACGCTCCTCACACTAGCCCCGGGGCCTGCGCGGGGGAAGCACCCAGGTCAGCGTCGCCTCCGGCTGTGATCTGCTCGACGGCGCGACGCGGCGCGACCTCCTAGACTGGTCTCCATGGTCTCGAGCGCCCCCGTCCCGTCCTCCGCCGTCCGTCCCTCCCTCGCCGATGCGTCGGCGTCGGACCGTCCGGAGCAGCGTCTGCAGGCGGTGTTCTGGGACATGGACGGCACGCTGGTCGACACCGAGCCGCATTGGATCGAAGCCGAGTACGAGCTCGTCGCCTCCTACGGCGGCACGTGGTCCCAGGAGCAGGCCCATGCCCTGGTCGGCCAGGCGCTGACCCACAGCGCGGCCGTCCTCCAGGAGGCCGGGGTGCGGATGACCGCTCGCGAGATCATCGACTGGATGATCACCCGGGTCGCCGCCCGGGCTCGGGAGAACATGCCGTGGCGGCCCGGCGCGCGCGAGCTGCTGGCCGATCTGCACGCCGCCGGGGTGCGCTGCGCGCTGGTGACCATGTCGGAGTCGCTGCTGGCCGAGACGGTCGTCGCCGCCCTGCCGACCGGGCACCTCGAGTTCGTCGTCTCCGGGGACATGGTCACCGCCGGCAAGCCCGATCCGGAGGCCTACCACCAGGCGGTCGAGCGGATGGCCGCCGACCATGCCGACGTCGCCGGCGAGCCGCTGGACCCGGCGCGCTGTCTGGCCGTGGAGGACTCGGTGCCCGGCACCGCCGCGGCGGCCGCCTCCGGTCTGCCCACGCTGGCGGTCCCGCACTTCAGCCCGCTGCCCCAGGACGACCGCTGGCATCTGCGCGAGAGCCTGGAGGGGCTCGACGTGGGCGCCCTGGCACGGATGGTCGGCGACGGCGCTCCCTCCTCGCGCACCCGGTCCGTCGACGCGGTCCCGGACGCCCCGGCGGCCGGCTGATGGCGCGTCGGCGCGGAGGAGCCGCGGCGCGGGTCCGCATCGCCGGCATCCCGCTGCGACTGCGCGCCTCGTGGCTGATCGTCGCCGCGGCCATCGTGCTGCTCTTCGGTCCGCAGGTCGCCCGGATCTTCCCCGAGCTCGGCGCCGGAGCCTACGCGGTGGCGCTGGCCTATGCGGGGCTGCTGCTGGTCTCGGTGCTGGCCCATGAGCTGGCTCACGCGTTGAGCGCGCGGGCCTTCGGCTGGCCGTCGACCGAGATCGAGCTCAACCTGTGGGGCGGGCACACCGAGTTCCTCGCCGCCGACTCCACGCCCACGAAGTCGCTGGCAGTCTCGCTCGCCGGGCCGGCGGCGAACCTCGTGATCGCCGGGATCGGCTGGTGGCTGATCGAGACGTTCACCCCGGTCGGAGTCCTCGGCATGCTCGCCTCGGTGACGGTGCTGATGAACTTCCTGGTCGGGGTGTTCAACCTGCTGCCCGGTTTGCCGCTGGACGGCGGCCGACTCGTCGAATCGACGGTCTGGGCGGTCACGGGCAGCCAGCGGCGCGGAGCGCTGGCGGCCGGCTGGGCCGGACGCGTCGTCGTCGCCGGACTCGTCGTCGCCGCCGTGTGGCTGCTGATCGGCGACGGCGGCACGAACCTGGTGGTCGTGGTCGTCGCCGCGATGGTGAGCTTCTTCCTGTGGCAGGGCGCCTCGGACACCGTCGCAGCGGCCCGCGCCGGTCTGCGGCGAGAGCGTCGCGAGGGTCGGGGACGATAGGCTCGCAGTGCCGCCCGGCAGGATCGGCCGCCTCCGTCGGCGGCCCGGCCCCGCCTGATGACCGACCCCTCGAGGAGGACGATCCCCCGTGACCACCACCCAGCCCGACGGCCAGAGCACCGGACCCGTCGGCGCACGGATGCGCACCGGCCCGCTGCGCGCCGGCCAGCGCGTCCAGCTGACCGATCGCAAGGGCAGGCCGAGCACCATCACGCTGCAGCGCGGCGGCGAGTGGCACACGCATCAGGGCGTGCTGCGGCATGACACGCTCATCGGCCGGCCCGAGGGGATCGTGGTGGCCAACGAGGCCGGGCACGAATACCAGGTGCTGCGTCCGCTGCTGAACGACTTCGTGCTCTCCATGCCGCGCGGTGCGACGGTGGTCTATCCCAAGGACTCCGCCCAGATCGTCCAGGTCGCCGACGTCTTCCCGGGTGCGACCGTCGTCGAGGCCGGAGTCGGCTCGGGGGCACTGTCGCTCTCGCTGCTGCGCGCGGTCGGCGACCAGGGCGTGCTGCACTCCTATGAGCGGCGTGAGGACTTCGCCGAGATCGCCCGCGGCAACGTCGAGGCCTTCTTCGGCGAGGAGCATCCCGGCTGGGAGGTCCACGTCGGCGACATGCAGGAGAAGGTCCTCGAGGTGGAGGAGCCCGGGTCGGTGGACCGGGTCGTGCTGGACATGCTCGCCCCCTGGGAGTGCCTGGACGCGGTCAAGCAGGTCATGGCTCCGGGCGGGGTGTGGGTCAGCTACGTGGCCACGGTGACCCAGCTCTCCCGGCTGGCGGAGGCGATCCGCGCCTCCGAGGGCTTCACCGAGCCCGAGGCGCACGAGACCATGGTGCGCACCTGGCATCTCGACGGGCTGGCGGTGCGGCCGGACCACCGGATGATCGCCCACACCGGCTTCCTGCTGGCGGTCCGCCGGCTGGCCGACGACCAGACGCCGCTGCAGCTGAAGAAGCGGGAGAAGCAGTCCGAGGTCAGCTCGGAGGATCTGGCGGCCTGGCTGCCCGACGACGTCCAGCAGCCCTGGGACGAGCAGGCGTTCAAGAAGCGTCCGGTCACCGGGAAGAAGGCCCGCAAGGCCGCCGCCCACGCGCAGAAGCTGGCCGAGGCCGCCCGCGGGGCGGTCGACGGCGACGACGCCGGCGAGGCCTCGGTCGCCGAGGAGGAGCGAGAGGAGCAGCAGTGAGCGAGGACCAGCAGCAGGCCGACGCCGAGCAGCTGCACAGTCGGCTCGAGCAGGCGCACCGCCAGCTCGACGCCATGCGCCGCCGGGCGCGCGAGCTCGAGGACCAGGCGCGCACCGCCGGGCGGCAGAACACCCAGCTCGCCGAGACGCTGCAGGCCGCGCGCGGACGCATCGAGGAGCTGCGCGAGGCGCTGCACGCCGACGGGCAGGCGCCGTTCTCCTTCGCCACCGTCATCGCCTATCGTCCGCGGCACGAGGTCGTCGAGGGGCGCGAGATCGAGGCGACCGCCGGGCCCGGCGTCGACGTGCTCCACGCCGGACGTCGGATGCGGGTGAGCCTCTCGCCGCTGCTGGACCCCGAGGAGCTCGAGCCCGGCGCGGAGGTGCTGCTGAACGAGCACCTGGCCGTCGTCGCGGTGCTCGAGCCGGAGACCACCGGAGAGATCGCGCGGGTCAAGGAAGTGCTGCCCGACGACCGCCTGGTGATCCTCTCCCGCGGCGAGGATGAGCGGCTCGTCCGCCTGTCGCCGGCGGCGAGCCGCCGCGCCGAGCAGCCGGTCCGCGTCGGCGACGCGGTCACCGTGGACCTGCGCACCGGCACCGCCACCGAGATCGTCCCGCTCTCCGAGGTCGAGGACGTCGTGCTGGAGGAGACCCCCGACGTCAGCTATGCCGACATCGGCGGACTGGGCGAGCAGATCACCCAGATCCGCGACGCCGTCGAGCTGCCCTTCCAGCATGCCGACCTCTTCCGCGAGCACGGGCTCTCCGCGCCGAAGGGCATCCTGCTCTACGGGCCGCCCGGCTGCGGCAAGACGATGATCGCCAAGGCGGTCGCGTCCTCGTTGGCCGAGGAGGGGCCCGGCGCCGACGGCGGGGTGCGCTCGCCGTTCTTCCTGAACATCAAGGGCCCGGAGCTGCTGAACAAGTATGTCGGCGAGACCGAGCGCCATATCCGGGTGATCTTCTCCCGCGCCCGGGAGCGCGCCGACGCCGGCCATCCGGTGGTGGTCTTCTTCGACGAGATGGAGGCGCTGTTCCGCACCCGCGGCTCCGGAGTCTCCTCCGACGTGGAGACGACGATCGTGCCGCAGCTGCTGGCCGAGATCGACGGCGTCGAGACGCTGGACAACGTCATCGTGATCGGCGCGTCGAACCGTGAAGACATGATCGACCCGGCGATCCTGCGCCCGGGGCGGCTGGACGTCAAGATCCGGGTGCGGCGCCCCACCGTCGACGGCGCCCGCGAGATCATGCGCATCCACCTGGGCGCCGGGGTGCCGCTGCGCGCCGATCAGGTGGCCGAGCGCGGTGGTCGCGACGAGGCGGTCCAGCAGCTGGTGGAGGCCGTGGTCGCGCGGCTCTTCCCGGCCGACGGTCGCGCGTGGCTGCGCCTGCGTCATGCCGACGGGGGCATCACGGACCTGGCTGCCGCGGAGTTCGTCTCGGGTGCGGTGCTGGGCAGCATCGTCGACCGGGCGAAGAAGGCCGCGATCAAGGAACACCTCGGTGCCGGACGCGATCCGGAGACCAAGGGCGTGACGGCCGAGCATCTGCGCGTCGCCGTCGACGACGAGCTGGCCGACCAGCAGGATCTGCTCAGCACCGCGGACCCGCAGGAGTGGGCCCGGGTGCTCGGCTCGGCTCCGACGCCGGTGGTCGCCGTCGAGCGGCTGGCCGAGAACGGCGGACGGACGAGCGAGCGCGGCACGGCGCGGAACGGAGGACGGACATGAGCGTGCGACGACTGATCGGCATGGAGACCGAGTACGGGATCCATGCGCCGAGCAATCCTCGGGCCAGCCATGTGGCCCTGTCCATCGAGCTGGTCAACGCCTATGCCGCCGCCGTCACGGAGGCCGGAGGTCAGGTCGCCGGTGCCGAATGGGACTATCAGTCCGAGTCGCCGCTGGTGGACGCGCGCGGCTGGGTGCTCCCGCGCTCAGCGGCTCATCCGAGCCAGCTGACCGACAGCTCTGAGGCAGCCGAGTCCGGTGTCTCGTCGGTCGGCGACGGCGAGGAGATCGCGGGCGTCGGGCCCCTGGCCGGGGTCAGCGGCCCGGACCCCAGCCCGGCCGACGTCGCCGAAGGTGCCGGGGGAGCGGCCGCCGGCCGCGCCGACGTCGAGTTCCAGCAGGCCGGCGCCGCCGGCTGGCGCGGCGACTTCTTCCGGATGCGCGAGGGCCAGCCGCATCTGCTGACCAACCTGGTGCTGTCCAACGGGGCGCGGCTCTACGTCGACCACGCCCATCCGGAGTACTCGGCTCCGGAGACCGTCGGGGCCAAACGCGCGGTGCTGCACGACGTCGCCGGCGACCTGGTGGTCCGTCGCGCCGCGGAGCGGCTGGCCGCCGAGGAGGGAAGTCCGCAGGTGCTGCTCTACAAGAACAACACCGACGGCAAGTCGGCCTCCTACGGGGCGCACGAGAACTATCTGGTGCCTCGCGAGCTGTCCTTCGACGATCTCGTCGCCGGGCTGATCCCGTTCTTCGTCACTCGGCAGATCCTCTGCGGCGCGGGACGCGTGGGGATCGGCGCCGAGCACCCGGAGCCTGGGTATCAGATCTCGCAGCGCGCGGACTTCTTCTTCGAGGAGGTCGGGCTGGAGACCACGATCCGGCGCCCGCTGATCAACACTCGCGACGAGCCGCACGCCGACGCCGGCCGGCACCGTCGGCTGCATGTGATCATCGGCGACGCGAACATGAGCGAGTACTCCTCCTGGATGCGGGTGGGCACCACGGCGCTCGTCCTCGACCTCATCGAGTCGGGCCGCGCCCCGCAGCTGCGGCTGTGGGATCCGGTCGGCGCGCTGAAGGCGATCTCCCACGACCCGACGCTGCAGACGGCGGTGCGCACCAACCGCGGCGAGATGACGGCCCTGCAGATCCAGAGGCTGTATCTGCGCGCCGCCGTCTCCCGGGCCGCCGAGAAGTCCGGCCCCAAGGCCGCCCGCCATGCGCCCGACACCGAGACCGCCGAGGTGCTGGAGGCCTGGGAGCAGCTGCTCGACGACCTCGCGGAGGACGTCGACTCCGCGGCCGATCGCGTCGACTGGGTGGCCAAACGGCAGCTGCTGGAGTCCTACCGCCGGCGAGACGGGCTGGACTGGGACGCGCCGGTGCTGGCGATGGTGGACCTGCAGTACCACGACATCCGGCCGGAGAAGGGGCTGCACCACCGGCTCGTGCGCGCCGGCCGGATGCGCCGGCTGTTCACCGACGACGCAGTGCGCTGGTCGGCCGGCCATGCCCCGGAGGAGACCCGGGCCTGGCTGCGCGGCCAGCTCGTCGCCGAGCATCCTGAGCTGCTCGCCGGGGCCAGCTGGGACCAGATCCTGCTGCGTCCGGATCCGGCGTCGCCGCCCGAGCGGCTCAGCATGCCCGAGCCCACCACCGGCGCGCGTGCCGAGGCCGAGCCGGTGCTGCTCGCGGCGAAGGATCCGCGCGCGATGATCAGCGGGCTGCGCCGCATGCTGGAGCAGGTCTCCTGGCACGACGGCGGTCCGGGCTCGGCGCCGTCGAGCGGCCCGGGCTCTTCGACCGCCGCCTCGCGGCGGACGACGTAGACTCGCAGGACGGCCCCTCGACGGGTCCGTCGGCGGACCAGACACTGGCAGAACGACACTTCGGCAGAAGGTGATCTCCATGGCTCCACACACCCAGGGCGGCGCCGAGCGCCGCCCGCAGGATGCCCGGCAGGAAGAGACGGTCGACGGCGGGCCCGGTGCGGGCGACGCCGGCGCGGCCGGCGGCAGCGCCCAGGCCCGACAGCAGGCCGAGGAGCTCGACGGGCTGCTCGACGAGATCGACTCGGTGCTGGAGTCCAACGCCGAGGAGTTCGTCCGCGGCTTCGTGCAGAAGGGCGGACAGTAGCCGGATGGATCGTCGCGTCGTCGGCGTCGAGACCGAGTTCGGCCTGGCCCACCACGGTGGGGAGCGGCGCGGCCTGCCTCCCGAGGAGGCCGCCCGCTATCTCTTCCGGCCGGTGCTGGACTGGGGGCGCAGCTCCAACGTGTTCATCCCGAACGGCTCCCGGCTGTACCTCGACGTGGGTTCGCACCCCGAGTATGCCACCGCCGAATGCGACCGGCTGACCGACCTGATCGCCTCCGACAGGGCCGGGGAGCTGATCATGCACGACCTCGCCGTCCGGGCGGAGCAGGCGATGGCCGCCGACGGCTATGCGGGCACGCTGTATCTGCTGAAGAACAACATCGACTCGCAGGGCAACTCCTACGGCTCCCACGAGAACTACCTGATCCCGCGCACCACGCATTTCCGGCGGCTGTCGACGATCCTGCTGCCGTTCCTGGTCACCCGCCAGCTGCTGGCCGGGGCCGGACGCATCGTGCCTGCGGCCGACGGCCGCGGCGCGCACTGGGCCTTCTCCCAGCGCGCCGACCACATGTGGGAGGGGATCTCCTCGGCCACCACCCGCGCGCGGCCGATCATCAACACGCGCGACGAGCCGCACGCCGACGCCGGCGTGCATCGGCGGCTGCATGTCATCGTGGGCGACTCGAACATGTCCGAGACCACGCAGCTGCTGCGCTTCGGGTCCACCGACCTGGTGCTGCGGATGATCGAGGCCGGCGTCCCGCTGGGGGACTTCGAGCTCGAGGACCCGATCGTCGCCATCCGCACGATCAGCCATGACCTCACCGGCACCGCGGCCGTGCCGACCCGCGACGGGAGGCGGGTCACCGCCGTCGACGTGCAGGCGGCGCTGCTGGACCGGGCCCGCCGTTTCGTCGCCGAGCACGGCGCCCATCACGAGCACGTCGACGCCGTGCTCGAACTCTGGGAGCGCACGCTGCAGGCCGTCTCCTCGGGCGACCACGCGCTGATCGAGACCGACGTCGACTGGGCGATCAAGAAGCGGACGGTGGAGGATGTCGCCGCCCGCGGCGGTCTGGAGCTGGACGCTCCGCGGCTGACCCAGGTCGACATGGCCTACCACGACGTCCACCCCGAGCGGGGGCTCTTCCGCGTGCTCGAGCGCCGCGGGCGGGCGACGCGGCTGGTCGACGACGACGCCGTCCGCCGCGCGACGGTGGCGCCGCCGGCGACCACGCGGGCGAGCCTGCGCGGTCGTTTCCTGTCCACGGCGCGGGCCTTCGGCGTCGAGCACCAGGTGGACTGGGTCCAGCACAAGCTCGTGGACCGTCCGCTGGAGGCGCTGATGCTCAAGGACCCCCTCGCCGTGGAGGAGCCGCGCATGGAGGCGCTGCTCGACAAGCTCGGCGACCGAGCCGCCCGGCTGCAGGAGCTTGACCTCGAGCAGCGCGCCGCGCAGCCGGGGCCGCTGGCGCTGAGCGAGCGCTATCGCGTCCGCGGCGCGCCGCCGCCGGATCCGCCGTTGATCTGAGCCGGCGCCGCGCCGGAGCGTCCGTGTGCGGCGAGTCCAGATTCCGCAGGTACAGTGCTCCCCGGCGGGGAACGTCTCCCGAGGCCCCGCCGCGATCCGCATCCGCGTCCCCGTCGTCCCGACTCTGGAGGTCGTCCCTCGTGAGCAGAAAGCATCTCGCCCTGTCCCTGCCCGCCGTCCTGCTGCTCGCGGGCTGCGGCGGAGGCGACGGCGTCGGCGACTCGTCGGCCCTGGAGGGCCTCGACGTGCACATGACCGAGGAGGGCGCCCCGGAGGTCGTCGTCAAGGATGCGATCGAGACCGAGGAGCGGTCCTCGCTCGTCCTCGACGCCGGCGACGGTGCTGAGGTCGAGGGCGATCACCTCATCGAGTTCTCCCAGGCCTCCGTGGATCCCAGCTCCGGGTCGGTCCAGCAGGAGAACTTCTCCTCCGGTGCGCCGGGCATGCTGTACCTGCCCGAGCTGAAGGCCGGCGACGAGTTCTCCTACGAGTCGCTGACCGAGACCGGGTTGAAGGTCGGCGGTGAGATCGCTCTGTACGTGCCTGCCGAGGCACAGAGCGGCGGGCAGGAGCAGATGATGCAGCAGCCCACCGACCAGCTGTCGGTGCTGCGCGTGGAGGACACGTTCCCGGATCATGCCGTCGGCGAGGAGGTCGAGCAGTCCGGCGACCTGCCGGCCGTCGAGTCGGCTGAGGGCGAGGCGCCGGAGCTGGTCGAGGCGCCCGGCGAGGATGCCGAGGTGCCGGAGGCCACGCAGAGCGAGGTGCTCATCCAGGGCGACGGCGAGGAGATCGCCGATGACCAGGTGATGCTCGCCCGCTACACCGGCTGGACGTGGTCCGACGGCGAGATCTTCGACTCGAGCTGGCCCGGGGTCTCGGCGTCGTCGGAGGAGTCCGAGGGAGACGCCGACGGTGAATCCGACGGCGAGTCGGCCTCCGCCTCGGAGGACTCCGAGGAGGAGACGCCGGAGCGGCCCTACCAGTTCACCTTCGACCAGACGATCCCCGGGTGGAAGGAGGCGCTGACCGGCAAGCACGTCGGCGACCGGGTGCTCATGGTCGTGCCGGCCTCGGAGGCCTACGGCGAGGAGGGCGAGAGCGAGCTCGCCGGCGAGACCCTGATCTTCGTCGTCGACCTCGTGGCCGCGGTGCCGCAGGAGGATCTCCAGCAGGGCCAGCAGGGCCAGCAGGGCCAGCAGGGCCAGTAGCTCCGGCTCCTCCGTGTGCGACGGAGTGGTGTGACACGATCGTCCGGTGCGGTTCGTCGGCACGCGGCGCTCGGATAGGCTGTCCGACGTGACGCAGGACCGGTCCGGCTGAGGGGCCGCCGGTCGACACCGCCCGTGAATCGAGAGGAAGCCCGGACCATGTCCTTCGGCCAGCGCAGCTACGATCGCACCCGACCCGAGGTCGACTTCCCCGGTGAGACTCCGCCGGAGGACCTGGTGATCGAGGAGCTCATCTCGGGCGGCGGGACGGCCGTGGAGCCCGGCGATCAGGTCTCCTGCCACTACGTCGGCGTCTCCTGGTCCACCGGGGAGGAGTTCGACGCCTCCTGGAACCGCGGCAGGCCCCTGGACTTCACCGCCGGGATCGGTCAGGTCATCCAGGGATGGGACCAGGGCCTGATCGGCATGCAGGAGGGGGCGCGGCGGCGCTTCGAGATTCCGCCGCACCTGGCCTACGGGGAGCAGGGCGCCGGGCCGGCCATCGGACCGAACGAGACGCTGATCTTCGTCGTCGACCTGGTCGGCGTGCGCCGAGCGGGGTGAGCGACTGTGGCCGGCTACCAGTACCGCGGAGGATCGCGCTCCGCCGCGCAGCAGGCCACCAGTCCTCTCGGCGACGCCGCTGACCTGGCCCGCGGCGAGGAGGCGGACTTCTCCGCCGCGCACGATGAGCAGCACGAGCAGGACGTCAGCGCCGAGCGCGCCGTGAGCCGGGCGCTCTCGCTGGCGGCGACCATCGCGGACCAAGGAACCGTCGGCCTGACCAAGTGGCAGATCAAG
>NZ_AFRW01000096.1 GCF_000220985.1 Nesterenkonia sp. F | reverse complement strand
TCCCACGCGACACTCCGGCCACCGTGCAGGCCCGGGTGGTGCACACCGGGCGCACCTCGGTGCACATCCAGACGCGGGTGCTCATCCAGCACCCCGAGCGCGGCTGGCAGGTCTGCACCGAATGCTTCATGATCTACGTGGCCGTCGGCGACGACGGCGAGCCGCGGCCGATCACGCCCTTCGAGCCGGAGTCCGAGCTGCAGCGCCGGCGCTCGGTCGACGCCGCCCAGCGGATGATCTACCGGCGGCAGGTCGAGGACACCATCAGCTCCATGCCCGAGGACATGGGCACATCCGAGGGGCTGACCCTGCGGTTCCTCGCCGAGACCGACGAGCGCTATCCCGACGGCAAGATCCGCGGCGGCGCGGTGATGAAGTGGATCGACCTGGCCGCCGAGATCTGTGCGGAGCGCTATTCCGGCCTCGACGTCGCCGCCGTGCTCACCGGGGGCGTGCGCTTCTACCGGCCCATCCACGTCGGCGATCTGGTGGAGGCCGACGCCCGCCTGGTGCTGACCGGCTCGAAGTCGATGCACGTGCTGGTCCGCGTCCGCGCCGGCGCCCGCTGGGAGAAGGACCCGGAGGTGGTCGCCTACGGCCTGCCGGTGATGGTCGCCCCCGACGGCGCCGGTTCGGCGCGGCACATCACGCCCTGGCAGCCGATCACCGACGCCGACCACGCCGTCGCGGAGAAGGCCCGCTCGCTGCGCGAGCTGCGCAACGCGACGCTGCTCGCGCCGAGCCCGGTGGCGCAGTCGGTCTGACCTCTCCGACCCGGCCCGGTCCGGGGCTCCGGTGCGGGTCGCCCGGGCCCGTCCCGGCGACGTCGACTCCGCCTCAGGGCTGATGCGCGTCGAGGACGGTTTCATTAGGCTGAGCGCCATATGAGCACCCCGAACGAAGACCAGCAGGGGCGGGATCCGCGGGAGACCTACCGCAGCGGTCCGCCCGTCCCGCCGCCCGGCCCGCACCCCTACGGCGCTCCCGAGCAGCCGTCACCGCAGGGCACGCCTCCGGACGGCTGGCGGCAGAGCTCGCCGCAGCAGGATCCGTCTGCTCAGGATCCGCCTCCTCAGGGACCGCCTCCTCAGGGACCGCCTCCGCAGAGCTGGCCGCAGGGCCCGCCGCCCGGCGCGCCGCAGGGTCAGCCCGG
>NZ_AFRW01000097.1 GCF_000220985.1 Nesterenkonia sp. F | reverse complement strand
GGCGCGGAGCACCCCGTCGACGGCGAAGCCGGCCGAACCGGACCACGCCCAGAAGCCGCGCGGGGAGAAGGGCCCCTCGACCTCCGCCGCCTCCGCCCCCGCCGCGCCGAAGACGCCGACGACGCGGAAGGCCCCGGACTCCGACACCCGCCCCATCCCCTCCGAGCCCTCGGCGGGCGAGTCGACGGCCCCGGAGGAGAAGGAGGACGAGGTCACCGTCCTGAAGGGCATGTCGAAGGCGATCGCGGCCAACATGGACGCCTCGCTCTCGGTGCCCACGGCGACCACCGTCCGCGCGGTGCCGGCGAAGCTGCTGATCGACAACCGCGTGGTGATCAACAACCACCTCAAGCGCACCCGCGGCGGCAAGGTCTCGTTCACCCACATCATCGGCTATGCGATGCTCAAGGCGCTGCGCGCGCATCCGGCGATGAACGTCACCTACGACGTCGAGGACGGCAAGCCCGCCGCCGTGCAGCCGGCCCACGTCAACTTCGGCCTGGCCATCGACATGCCGCGCCCCGACGGCACCCGGGCGCTGGTGGTGCCGAACGTCAAGGCCTCCGAGGAGATGGGCTTCACCCAGTTCTGGGCCGCCTACGACGACGTCGTCAAGCGCGCCCGGGACAACAAGCTCACCCCGGACGACTACGCCGGCACCACCGTCTCGCTGACCAACCCCGGAGGCATCGGCACCGTCCACTCGGTGCCGCGGCTGTCCAAGGGGCAGGCCACCATCGTCGGCGTCGGCGCCCTGGAGTACCCGGCCGAGTTCCAGGGCGCCTCGGAGAAGACGCTGAACAAGCTGGCGGTCTCGAAGGTCATCACGCTGACCTCGACCTACGACCACCGCGTCATCCAGGGCGCGACCTCGGGCGAGTTCCTCAAGACCATGCACCAGCTGCTGCTGGGCGAGGACGGCTTCTACGACGAGATCTTCGAGGCCCTGCGGATCCCCTATCAGCCGGTGCGCTGGTCGGCCGACATCCAGGTCAACCCCGAGGACCAGGTCAACAAGGTCGCCCGCATCCAGCAGCTCATCCACGCCTACCGGGTCCGCGGCCACCTGATGGCCTCGGTGGACCCGCTGGAGTACCGGATGCGCGACCATCCGGACCTGGAGATCGAGACCCACGGGCTGACGCTCTGGGACCTCGACCGCGACTGGCCCACCGGCGGCTTCGGCGGCAGGCCGATGCTGCCGCTGCGCAACATCCTGGGCGTGCTGCGCGACACGTACTGCCGCAACACCGGCATCGAGTACATGCACATCCAGTCGCCCGAGGAGCGGCAGTGGTTCCAGGACGAGATCGAGCATCCCTATGAGAAGCCCTCGCGGGACGAGCAGTTCCGTATCCTGGGCCGGCTGAACTCCGCGGAGGCCTTCGAGACCTTCCTGCAGACGAAGTTCGTCGGCCAGAAGCGCTTCTCGCTGGAGGGCGGCGAGTCGCTCATCCCGCTGCTCGACGTCATCCTCTCCGGCGCGGCCGACGAGGGCCTCGACGAGGTCACCATCGGGATGGCCCACCGCGGACGGCTCAACGTGCTCGCCAACATCGCCGGCAAGACCTACGCGCAGATCTTCCAGGAGTTCGAGGGCCGCGACTCCGGCATCGGCTCCGGCGACGTGAAGTACCACCTGGGCACCCGCGGGTCCTTCACCTCGGACCAGGGCAACACCACCAAGGTCTACCTCGCGGCGAACCCCTCCCACCTGGAGGCCGTCAACCCGGTGCTGGAGGGCGTCACGCGCGCGATCCAGGACCGTCTCGACAAGGGGTCGGACAACCTCAACTCGTTCTCCGTGCTGCCGCTGCTGGTCCACGGAGACGCCGCCTTCGCCGGCCAGGGGGTGGTGGCCGAGACGATGAACCTCTCCCAGCTGCGCGGATACCGCACCGGCGGCACCGTGCACGTGGTGGTCAACAACCAGGTCGGCTTCACCACCGCCCCGCAGGCGGGACGGTCGATGACGTACTGCACCGACATGGCCAAGGCCATCCAGGCCCCGATCTTCCACGTCAACGGCGACGACCCCGAGTCCGTCGCCCGCGTGGCGCAGCTGGCCTTCCAGTACCGCCAGCGGTTCAACAAGGACGTGGTCATCGACCTGGTCTGCTACCGCCGCCGCGGCCACAACGAGGGCGACGACCCGTCGATGACCCAGCCGAAGATGTACAACCTCATCGAGGCCAAGCGCTCGACCCGCCGGCTGTACACCGAGGCGCTGGTCGGACGCGGCGACATCACCCAGGAGGAGGCCGACCAGGCGCTGCAGGACTTCCGCCAGCGACTGGAGCGCGTCTTCACCGAGACCCACGCCGCGAAGACCCAGCCGGTCTCCACCGTCGACTCCGGCGGCGGCGACGAGCTGGCCCCGACCTCCTCGGCCGACGAGGAGGCCACTCCCGAGCGGGCTCCGACCGACACGGCCATCTCCGAGGAGACGCTGGCCCACATCGGCGAGGTCCACACCAACATCCCGTCGGACTTCACCCCGCACCCGAAGCTGAAGTCGATGCTCGAGAAGCGGGCCAAGATGTCCCGCGAGGGCGGCATCGACTGGGGCTTCGCCGAGATCGCGGCCTTCGGCTCGCTGCTCATGGAGGGCACCGAGGTCCGACTCTCCGGCCAGGACTCGCGGCGCGGCACCTTCGTGCAGCGCCACTCGGTCTTCCACGACCGGCACAACGGCGACGAATGGTACCCGCTGAAGAACCTGACCGAGGACCAGGCGCGGTTCTTCATCTACGACTCCGCGCTGTCGGAGTACGGCGTGGTCGGCTTCGAGTACGGCTACTCGGTGGAGAACCCCGAGGCCCTGGTGCTCTGGGAGGCCCAGTTCGGCGACTTCGTCAACGGCGCCCAGACGGTGATCGACGAGTTCATCTCGTCGGCCGAGCAGAAGTGGGGCCAGCGGTCCTCGGTCGTGATGCTGCTGCCGCACGGCTATGAGGGGCAGGGTCCGGACCACTCCTCCGGACGCCCGGAGCGCTTCCTGCAGCTCTGCGCCCAGGACAACATGACGGTGGTCATGCCCTCGACCGGGGCGAACTACTTCCACCTGCTGCGCCGCCAGGCCGTCGCCCGGCCGCGGCGCCCGCTGATCGTGTTCTCGCCGAAGCAGCTGCTGCGGCTGAAGGCCGCGGCGAATGCAGTGGAGGACTTCACCACCGGCACCTTCCAGGAGGTCATCGGCGACGCCGAGGTCGACCCGCAGAAGGTCGAGCGGGTGCTGGTCACCTCCGGGCGGCTGTACTACGACCTGGAGGCCACGCGTCAGAAGCATCAGGACGAGCGCACCGCGATCGTGCGGCTGGAGCAGCTCTACCCGATGCCGGTGAAGCAGCTGCAGGCCGAGCTGGACCGCTACCCGCACGCGACCGACGTCGCCTACGCCCAGGACGAGCCGGCGAATCAGGGCCCGTGGCCCTTCCTCGCCCTCAACCTGCTCCCGCTGCTGGGCCACGGAGTGCGGTCGATCTCCCGGTCCGATTCGGCGGCGACGTCGGTGGGCCAGGCGAAGCGCCACGCCCAGGAGCTGGAGACTCTGCTCGGCGAGGCGTTCCCGCACCTGGACCTCTGAGCCGGGCTCCCGTCGCTGGTCCGAGGGGCCGACGATCCGCCCGGATCGTCGGCCCCTCGGTGCGTCCGGCGGACGCACCCCAGGTGCGGCGAGTACGGTCGGAGATCAGAGATCTCCGCGACGGCGGGCCGGGCGTCCCTCAGGACCGGCGCCCTCGTCGCCGCGATCTCCATGCAGGACCGGATGCAGGGACTGGGAAGGGACACTGTGGAACGCAGCATCAGAATCGTCGCAGTCGGCAACGAGCTGCTGACCGGGGTCGGCGACCCCCGGGCGCTGGGCTGGCTGGGCCGCGTGCTCGCCAAGACGCCGACCGAGTCGGTGCGGCTGGAGCACTACGTGCTGGCGATGCCGGGCGAGGGCACCGAGGCGCTCTCGCAGCGCTGGCGGGACGAGGCGCTCCCCCGCTTCGGGCCCGCGACGGAGAACCACCTGGTCGTCGCGCTGAACGACCTGGATCTCGACAGCGAGACCTCCTCGGCCCGCGGTCGGCTGAACCTCGCCAACATCCTGGACCGCGCCTCGCAGGAGGGCATCCGCTGCCTGGTGGTCGGCCCCATCCCGACGCTCGACGCGGAGCGCAATCAGCGCATCGCCGAGCTCAACGCCGCCTATGAGGACGTCGCCTCCCGACGTCGCCACGTCTACGTCGACACCTTCACCCCGCTGCTGCAGCACGAGCAGTGGCGCGGAGACCTGGCCGCCAACGACGGCGAGCCCGGCCAGGCCGGCTACGGCCTCATCGCCTGGCTGGTGCTGCACCGCGGCTGGTACCAGTGGCTGGGACTGCCCGAACCGACCACCTGAGGGGCCGGACGCTCCCGAGGGACCCGGCAGGGCCTCGACCCGCCCATGATCCGGGGACCGGTCGGCCGCCAGGAATGGAGACGCGGCCGCGGGAGTTCTCCCCCAGGACGTTCAGCCCCCACCACAGATCGGAGCCCCTCCATGTCCTTCTCCTCGGTCGCCCTGCGCGCCGTGCCCGGCGCCTTCCTCCTGGACTCCGGGATCGGCAAGCTCTCCCTCGACGCCGACTCGGCGGCGGGGCTGCAGAGCATGGCCGCCACCGGTGTGCCGGCCGTCTCGACGCTCTCCCCGGAGACGTTCGGCCGGGCGCTGGCCGTCGGCGAGATCGGCGTCGGCGCCGCCCTGCTCACGCCGTTCGTCGGCGACCGGGTCGCCGGCGTCGCCCTGGGCGGGTTCACCGCGGGGATGCTGAGCATGTACTTCCGCAACGACGCGATGACGCGGAAGGACGGCGTGCGTCCCAGCCAGGAGGGCACCATGCTGGCCAAGGATCTCTGGCTGGCGGCCATCTCCGCAGCGCTGATCGGCGGCGAGCGCCGCCGGCCGCGCCGTCGGAGCTGATCCCGCAGGACGGGCGCACAGCACGCCGCGCGGCCGTGCGGCGGCTCGTCCGACGCCGCGCCGCGGCGGGGCGTAGTAGGATGGATTCCAGTCGACGAGAGGAGTTCGCCCTATGAGCAAGCGTGGACGCAAGCGCAGCGCGCGCCGGAAGAACAAGGCCAACCAC
>NZ_AFRW01000098.1 GCF_000220985.1 Nesterenkonia sp. F | reverse complement strand
CCGGCCGCACCCGCTGCTGAGGAGGCGCCGCAGCCTGCTCCGCAGCAGCCCGCCCAGGAGGGCGACTCGCGCGTGGAGATGATGCGCCGCGCCTGGCCGGACATCGTCCAGGCGCTGGCCCCGCAGTCGAGGCTGCTGTGGATGCTGATCAAGGACAACGCCTCGGTCGCCGGCTTCGACGGCCGCACGCTGACGCTGCAGTTCATCAACGACGGCGCCCGCTCGACCTTCGCCAACCGGCGCGGCGACCAGGCGCTCAACGCCGCGATCCAGCAGGTGCTGGGGATGCAGGTCAGCTTCGACCTCATCACCGGAGGTGCCCCGCCGGCAGCTGGTTCCTCCCCAAAAGGCCCTAGCCGGCCGACGCCGGCATCCGCCACCGCCTCGGACGTCTCGACGTCGGCCGCTCCGGCCGACGCGGAGCCCGCCGCGTCGGGACCGGAGCCGACACCGTCCCCGACTCCGCAGTCCGCCGGGCCGTCGAGCACCGCTGCCCAGCAGCGATCCTCCCCGGAGCCCCTCCCCCAGGAGCCCTCTCTTCAGCGACCCGACGTGCCGGAGGGCGCGCCCGCCTGGGTCGCCGAGGAGACCGCCGAACCCTACGACGCCGAGCCGGAGCCGCCGCAGGCTCCCCCGTCGCCGCATCCGGCCTGGAACGGCGAGCCCAGCCGCGACCCGGCCGGCGTCGCCGACTCTCCCGACGAGCCCGACGAGGAGCCGGTGGACCCCACTGCTCCCCTGACGGCCGGGGCCGGCCCTGCGCAGCCGGAGCAGC
>NZ_AFRW01000099.1 GCF_000220985.1 Nesterenkonia sp. F | reverse complement strand
CCGAGCGAGACCCCTTCGGAGACGCCCTCGGAGACGCCGAGCGAGGCCCCGTCCGAGACTCCATCGGAGGCCCCGTCCGAGACTCCATCAGAGACTCCCTCGAAGACCTCGCAGGAGACGCTGTCGGGATCGCCGTCGGAGACCCCGATGAACGGAACTGTGGAGGATGGCCCCACCGATGGTCCATCCTCGAGCACCGGTCCGAGCGTCGACCAGAGCACCGATCCGAGTGCCGAGGCGCAGGCGCCGGAGGATCTCGCCGAGACCGGCATCAGCACCACGATGCTGGGCATCGCCGCAGGGGCGCTGCTGCTGGTCGGTGCGGCGGTGACGGCCGTGGGCCTGCGTCGTCGTCGCGGTCACTGATCCGGTCGGACGGGTGCCGGCGGAGCGTCGTCGGCACCCGTCGCCGGTCGGCGGTGCCCGGGGGACGCCCCGGGCACCGCTCAGCCGTCCAGGCGCTGACGCTTGGCACTGATCACCCCGGTGTTGAAGCCGGCGAGGTTCAGCCCGCCGTGGAAGCGGGCGTGCTCGATCTTCACGCAGCGGTCCTGCACCGCCTCCATGCCCCGGTCGCGGGCCAGCTGCGCCGCCTCCGGGTTCCGGATGCCCAGCTGCATCCATACGGTCTGGGCGCCGACCTCGGCGGCCTCGTCGACGATGCCCGGCACGTCCCCGGGGCGGCGGAAGACGTCGACGATGTCGGGGACCTCCGGCAGGTCGGCCAACGAGGGGTACACCGGCTGGCCCAGGATCTCGTCCAGCCGGGGATTGATGAAGTGCACCCGGTAGCTCGACGAGCTCAGCAGATAGGTCGCCACGAAATGGCTGGCGCGCTGCGGCTTGTCCGAGGCGCCGACGATCGCGATCGACTGCGCAGAGTGCAGCAGCTGCAGTCGGCGCACCGGCGACGGCGGCTCCCAGATCCCGTGCGGGTGCTCGGCGGTGGTCTCCGTGGTGCTCATCGGGCCTCCTCGCTCTGCTCAGCCTGCTCGCCCTGCTCGCCGTCGCTCTCGACCGCCGTCGCGGCCAGGGCGGCGTCCAGCGCCTGGTCCAGATCCCAGAGGATGTCCTCGACGTCCTCCAGACCCACTGAGATGCGGATCAGATCCTCCGGGATGCCGGCGGCGTCCATCTGCTCTTCGGTGAGCTGCTGGTGGGTGGTCGAGCCGGGGTGCAGGATCAGCGTGCGCACGTCGCCGACGTTGGCCAGGTGGCTGGCCAGCTGCAGCGACTCGATGAACCGTGCGCCGACCTCGCGGCCGCCGGCCACGCCGAAGCTGAACACCGAGCCGGCGCCCAGCGGCAGCACCTCCTGCGCCCGCGCGTGGTCGGGATGCGAGGCCAGTCCGGCGTAGTTGACGTAGGAGATGCGTTCGTCGGCCTCCAGCCATGCGGCGACCCGCTGCGCATTGGCGACATGCTCGCCCATCCGCTGGGGCAGCGTCTCGATGCCCTGCATCAGCTGGAACGCCGCCTGCGCGCTCAGCGACGGGCCGACGTCGCGCAGCTGCTCGGAGCGCAGTTTGGTCAGGAAGCCGTACTCGCCGAAGTTCCCCCACCACGAGAGGTTTCCGTAGGAGGGGACCGGCTCGGTCATCGAGGGGAACTTTCCGTTGTCCCAGGGGAAGGTCCCGGCCTCGACGACGACGCCGCCCAGCGTGGTGCCGTGTCCGCCGAGGAACTTCGTCACCGAGTGGACGACGATGTCGGCGCCGTGCTCGATCGGCCGCAGCAGGTAGGGCGTGGTCAGGGTGGAGTCGACCACCAGCGGCACCCCGTGCTCATGGGCGACGTCGGCCAGCCCGCGCAGGTCGGCGACGTCGGAGCTGGGGTTGGCCACCGTCTCGGTGTAGACGACCTTGGTGTTCTCCTGCAGCGCGGCGCGGAAGGCCTCCGGGTCGGTGGTGTCGACGAAGGTCGTCTCGATGCCGAAGCGGCGCAGCGTGACGTCCAGCTGGGTCACGGTGCCGCCGTAGAGCTTCGAGGAGGCGACGATGTGGTCGCCGGTGCCGCAGAGCGCGGCGAAGACCAGGAACTCCGCGCTCATCCCCGAGGCGGTGGCCACCGCCCCGATGCCGCCCTCCAGCGAGGCCAGCCGCTCCTCCAGCGCATTGACCGTGGGGTTGCCGATCCGCGAGTAGATGCTGCCGTACTTCTGCAGCGCGAAGAGGTTCGCGGCGTCGTCGGTGTCCTTGAAGACGAAGGACGTCGACTGGTGGATCGGCACCGCCCGGGTGCCGTGGACGGCGTCCGGGACGGTCCCGGCGTGCAGCGCCCGGGTGCGGAATCCGAACTGTCGATCGCTCATGCGGTCTCCTGGGTCGTGGGGCGGGTGGCGGCGGTGCCGCGGGCGTGGCAGATCGCGGCGATCTGGTCCACGCAGTGCTCATTCTGCAGGCTGGTGGTGTCGCCGAGGGAATCGCCGTCGTGCAGCTGGGCCAGCAGCCGGCGCATGATCTTGCCGGAGCGGGTCTTGGGCACCTCGGGCACCGGGATCACCCGCCGCGGCTTGGCCACCGGCCCGATCACCTCTCCGACGTGGGCGCGCAGCCCGGCCAGCAGCTGATCCTCGGCCGCGGCGTCGCCCGCCGATCCGGCGTCGGCGAGGCGCTCGCGGGCGGCGTCGGTCAGCACGACGAAGGCCACTGCGGCGTGGCCGGTGGTCGCATCCTCCACCGGGCAGACGCCGGCCTCGACCACGTCGGGGTGGGAGACCAGGGCCGACTCGATCTCGATGGTCGAGAGCCGGTGGCCGGAGATGTTGATGACCTCGTCGATGCGGCCGAGGATCCACAGGTCGCCGTCGCCGTCCTGCTTGGCGCCGTCGCCGGCCAGGAACCAGCCCTGCTCGGCGTACTGGGCCCAGTAGGAGGTGTAGTACCGCTCGGGATCGCCCCAGACGGTGCGCGCCATCGACGGGCCGGTGCGGGTGAGCACGATGTTGCCCTGGGTCTCGGCGTCGACCGATGCGCCGGCGTCGTCGACGACTGCGGCCTCCCAACCGGGCATCGCCCGGGTCGCGCAGCCGGGCTTCAGCGCGCGGGTCGCGGCATCCTCCGGGCGCGGGGAGAGCACGGTGGAGCCCGACTCGGACTGCCACCAGGTGTCGACCAGGGGGAGTGCGGGTCGTCCGGCGTCGTCGACGGCGTCGCGGCCGATCTCCCGCCGGATCCACCGCCAGGCCTCGGGATTGACCGCCTCGCCGACGGTGCCGGCCAGCCGGATGCTGGAGAGGTCGTACTCGTCCGGAATGCCGTCGGGGAAGGCGCCCATCAGCGAACGCACCAGCGTCGGGGCGGTGTAGTAGCTGGTCACGCCGAGGCGCTGGATGATCTCGAAGTGCCGTCCGGGATGCGGGGTGGTCGGCGTGCCCTCGTAGATGACCTGGGTCGCGCCGGCGGCCAGCGGTCCGTAGATCTCATAGGTGTGGGCGGTGACCCAGGCCAGATCGGCGGTGCACCAGTGGACGTCCTCGCTCCGCCGCGCCGGATCCGGGTGGGCGAAGAGCCGCAGGTGGGTGAACAGCGCGCCGGTCAGATAGCCGCCGGTGGTGTGCACCAGACCCTTGGGCTTCCCGGTGGTCCCGGAGGTGTACATGATGAACAGCTCGTGCTCGGCGTCGAAGGACTCCGGCTCGTGCACCGGCGAGGCGGTGTCGACGACGTCGCGCCAGGCCACGTCGCGGCCCTCGGCCCAGGCGACGTCCGAGCCGGTGCGCTCGACGACCAGCACATGCTCGATCGCGTTCTCCCCGGCGACGGCGGCGTCGGCGTTCGTCTTCACCGGCACCGCCTGCCCGCGGCGGAACTGCCCGTCGGTGGTGACCAGCAGCTTCGCGGAGGTGTCCTCGACGCGGAAGCGCAGCGCCTCGGCCGAGAAGCCGCCGAAGACCAGCGAATGCACCGCGCCGATGCGCGCACAGGCCAGCGTGACGACCACCGTCTCCACGAGCACCGGCAGGTAGATGACCACCCGGTCGCCGGCGCCGACGCCCAGGGCGGTCAGGGCGTTCGCCGCGCGGTTCACCTGATCCTGCAGCTCGGTGTAGGTGACCTTGCGCCGGTCGCCCGGCTCGCCCTCGAAGTGCAGCGCGACGACGTCGCCGCGGCCGGCGGCGACATGGCGGTCGACGCAGTTCACCGCGGCGTTGAGCCTCCCGCCGGAGAACCAGCGGATGTCCGGTCCCCGCCGGGCGTCGGGATCCGGCGGGGTCCAGGAGTGGGTGGTGGTCCAGGGGCTCTCCCAGTCCAGCAGGGCGGCCGCGCGGGCCCAGAAGTCCAGGCGTTCGTCCTCGGTCTGCGGATCGGCCCAGGCGTGGACGTCGGCTGCCAGCGGCTCGGCGGACGCGACGGCGGCGTCGCCGATGGTCTCGGCGGGTCGGGTCACCGGGCGTCCTCCGGGGCGGGATCGGGAGCGGGGGCGTGCACCTGGGCGAAGTCGCTGCGGTGGAAGACCAGCGGGCGGGCCTCGTCGCGCTCGTCGACGGCGACGTCGAGGACCTCCAGGACGACGATGTCGTGGTCGCCGGCGGTGACCTGGTCGTGGACGCGGGTGGTCAGCGTCAGCGGCGAGCCGTCCAGGGCGATCGCGCCGTCGTCGTCGGCGGTCCGGGCGACGCCGTCGAAACGGGAGGCGCGGTCCTTCGAGGCGATCTGGCGGCACAGCCCGTGCTGGCCACGGCCGAGCACCGAGATGCCCAGCCGGTCGGCGCCGTCGCGCAGCCGTGGCCAGGTGTTCGAGGTGTGCTGCACCGCGAAGGTGACCAGCGGCGGATCCAGCGAGACCCCGACGGTGAAGGTGGAAGCGACCAGCGCCTCGGGGGCGCCGTCGACCTCGGCGGCGACGACGACCACGCCCTGCGGGAACTCGGAGAAGGCCCGGCGCAGCTGCAGCGGGTCGAGGGCGGTCGGCGTCTCGGCGGCGACCGGTGCGGATGCGGACATCGGCGATTCACTCCCATCGGTCCTGGCGGTAGCACCCGACTCAACGGGTTGCTGCGGCGTCGACGAGCCAGATCTCTCGGCCGCTCGGGATGGATACCTGATTCACGGTACGGGGTGCCGATCCCCGGGTCCAACGCGCGGCCCATCATGTGAGACGCGGCGTCATCGGGAGTCATCCGCGCTGCTCGGGCACTCCGCCCGGAGGTGTCCGGAATGTGGACGGCGGGTCGTGTGAGCCCGACCGGGCATGTACAGTGCGAGCCGTACCATCCAGAGCGGCTGAGAGACCTGGCTCGTCGACGCCGCAGCAACCCGGACCCGCCGGGTGCTAATGCCAGGACCGATGGAGGTCTCCTTCCTCGCGCACACCCGATCGGCGGATCGCTCCGTCGGCCGTCGCGCGAGGGGCGCCTGCATCGGCGAGCCACACGAGGAGCACCGCATGACGCACACCCCGTCCCAGCCGCCGACCACCCCGTCCGGACAGCGCGAGATCCTGTTCAACGCCTTCGACATGAACTGCGTGGTCCACCAGTCCCCGGGACTGTGGCGCCACCCGGAGGACCGGGCGCGGGAGTACAACACGCTGAAGTACTGGACCGATGTCGCGAAGACCCTGGAGAAGGGGCTGTTCGACGGCCTGTTCATCGCCGACGTGCTCGGCCCCTACGACGTCTACGCCGACAGCCCCGACGCCGCGCTGTCCTCCGGCGCGCAGGTGCCGGTCAACGACCCGTTCCTGCTGGTCTCGGCGATGGCCGCGGTGACCGAGCACCTCGGCTTCGGACTGACCGCCGGCACCGCCTACGAGCATCCCTACCCCTTCGCCCGCCGCCTGGGCACGCTGGACCACCTCACCGGCGGCCGCGTGGGCTGGAACGTCGTCACCGGCTATCTGCCCTCGGCCGCGCAGAACATGGGCCAGGACGACCAGCTCGAGCACGACGCCCGCTACGACCATGCCGACGAGTACATGGACGTGGTCTACAAGCTGCTCGAGGGCTCCTGGGAGGACGACGCCGTCGTCGCCGACAAGGCCGCCGGCGTCTTCACCGACACGTCCAAGGTCCACCGCATCGAGCACCAGGGCGAACACTTCAAGACCCCGGGCATCTCGGTGGTCGAGCCCTCGCCGCAGCGCACGCCGGTGATCTACCAGGCCGGCGCCTCCACCCGCGGGCGGGCCTTCGCCGGCAAGCATGCCGAGGCGGTGTTCATCAATCCGCCGACGAAGGAGCTGGCCGAGCAGTCGGTGCAGCGGATCCGCCAGGCCGCCGCCGACGCCGGTCGCGACCCCTACTCGGTGCGCATCTTCGCCATGCAGACCGTGGTCACCGGGGCCGACGACGCCGCCGCGCAGGCGAAGTACGACGACCTGGTCCAGTACATCGACCCGATCGGCGGACTGGTGCTGATGTCGGGATGGATGGGGCTGGACCTCAGCCAGTTCGACCTCGACCAGCCGATCGGCGACGTCGAGTCCAACGCCATCCAGTCCACCGTCGAGACCTTCCAGAAGGCCTCCGGCCGCGAGGGCGAGCCGTGGACGGTGCGTCAGCTGGCCGAGTGGGTCGGCGTCGGCGGCTTCGGCCCGGTGATCGTCGGCGGCGGCGAGTCCGCGGCCCGGCAGCTGGTCGAGTGGCAGGAGGAGACCGACGTCGACGGGTTCAACCTGGCGTACCACATCACGCCCGGGACCTTCGAGGACATCGTCGAGCACGTGGTGCCCGAACTGCAGAAGCTCGGCCGCTACAAGACCGAATACACCTCCGGCACGATGCGCCACAAGCTCTTCGGCGCCGGCGACCACCTGCCCGAGACCCACCACGGCGCCCAGTTCCAGCTGCGCCGGCAGGCGCAGAACGGCTGAGGAGCGACCAGCCATGACCACACCCCAGGACTTCACCCGGCGCCTCGACGCCGGGCCGGTGATCTGCGCGGAGGGCTTCCTCTTCGAGCTCGAGCGGCGCGGGTACCTCTCCGCCGGCGAGTTCGTCCCCGAGGTCGCCCTCGAGCACCCGGAGGCGCTGCGCGGGCTGCACGTCGACTTCCAGCGCGCCGGCTCCGACGTCGTCGAGGCCTTCACCTACAACGGGCACCGCGAGAAGATGCGGGTCATCGGCAAGGAGGACCTGCTCGAGCCGCTGAACCGCGCGGCTCTGCAGATCGCCCGGCAGGTGGCCGACGAGCGGCCCGGCGACCTGGTCGCCGGCAACATCTCCAACACCAACATCTGGGACCCGGCGGATCCGGCCGCCCAGGCGGAGGTGCGCGGGATGTTCGAGGAGATGGTCGGCTGGGCCGTCGACGAGGGCGCCGACCTCATCGTCGCCGAGACGTTCTACTACGCCGGCGAGGCGCTCGCGGCCCTGGAGGTCGCGAAGGAGAGCGGCCTCGCGGTGGTCACCACGCTCGCGCCGATGGCCACGGAGAGGATGTCCGACGACGTCGGCATCGTCGAGACCGCCCAGCGGCTGGAGCAGGCCGGCGCCGACGTCGTCGGGCTCAACTGCTTCCGCGGGCCGCAGACCACCATGCCGTGGCTGCGCCGGATCCGCGAGGCGGTCTCCTGCCACGTGGGCGCGCTGCCGGTGCCCTACCGGACCACGGAGGAGGAGCCGACCTTCTTCAACCTCTCCGACGACGCCGCGGCGGTGCCCGCACCGCACGGGCGGACCTTCCCGACGGCGCTGGATCCGCTGTTCACCAACCGGTACGAGATCCGCTCCTTCGCCGAGGAGGCGCTGGCGCTGGACGTGCAGTACCTCGGGGTGTGCTGCGGGGCCGCGCCGATCCACATCCGCGAGGTCGCCGAGGCCGCCGGGCGGACGACGCCGTCGAGCCGGGACGGCGAGCGGATGCAGAACCACTTCATGTACGGCTCCCACGAGCGGCTGCCCGAGCACATCGCCGGGCTGGGCGAGACCGCCTGAGGGAGGTGCGGGGCCTCCTTCCTGGCGATGACTCCGTGGAAGATGGCGGAAAGTTCACGCTTTCCCGCACTTTCCACGGAGTCATCGCCGTCGCCGCCGGATCTACGCCCAGCTCGTCAGCGCGCGACGCTCGACCAGGCCCAGCAGGGCGTCGGTGATCTTGCCGATGACCGCCAGCAGGATGATCGCCAGCAGCAGCCGATCGGTGCGGCCGGTGTTCTGCGAGTCGGTGAGCACGAAGCCCAGGCCCATCGAGGAGGCGATGAGCTCGGCGGCCACCAGGAACAGCCAGGCCTGGGCCAGCGCCAGCCGTAGGCCGGAGAACACCGAGGGAACCACTGCCGGCAGCTGGACGGTGGTCAGCAGCCGCACCCCGTGCAGCCCGAAGGCCCGGCCGGCCTCGACCAGATGCGGGTCCACATGCCGCAGGGCCGAATACACGGCGGTGAACACCGGGAAGAAGGCGCCGATGGCGATCAGCGTGACCTTCGAGTCCTCGTAGATGCCCATCCAGAGGATCAGCAGCGGCACCCAGGCCAGCGAGGGCACGGCCCGGAAGGCGCCGATCGTCGGCTGCAGCAGCGTGTCGGCGATCCGCGACAGTCCCAGCAGCGACCCGATCGCCAGCCCGAGCACCGCGCCGATGCCGAAGCCGAGCAGCACGCGCTGCACGGAGATCGCGATGTGCTGGCCCAGCTCGCCGCGCTCGTGCAGCTCCACGCCGGCGGCGACGACGTCCTGCGGCGCCGGCAGCTGCACGGAGGAGAAGAGGCCGAAGACATCGGTCACCAGCCACCAGGCCAGCAGCAGGATCAGCGGCACGACCGCGCCGAGCGCCGGCCGGGCGCCGGGGATGCGACGGACGCGGCGCGGGGTGCTCTCCTCGGCCGACTCTGGCCCGGAGGGCTTCCGCGCCCACTCGGAGCGGTGGGTCCCGACGGCCTGCTCGGGCCGGCCCGTCCCTCCGGTCTGGTGACGTCCCTGGTCAGCGACCTTTCGGGAGCTCTCCTGCGTCGCCTCAGCCATCACTCATCACCTCCGGAGGAGGTCGTCCCCTCGGCGTCGGCGGCCTCGCGGTCCTCGGCGAATTCGGGGTGGAACAGGGTCTCGAGGGCCTGGTCGATGTCCTCCTGCTCGGAGACGTCTCCGGTGTCCAGGAAGATCGGGCCGACCTCCTCGAGGACCTCGCGCTGCGCCTCGCCCGGCACCGGGTCGACGTCGAAGGTGGTGCGCTCGGTGATGACCTGCTCGGCCACCGAGGTCTCGATGTTGCCGTACTCGGCGAGGATCTCGGCGGTCTGGTCCGGGTTCTCCTGCGCCCACTGCCGGGCCTGCTCGTAGACGTCGACCACGGTCTGCGCCGTGTCCGGGTGCTCCTCGATGAACGTCTCAGTGGCGTTGATGACGCTGTAGGTGTTGAAGTCCACGTTCCGGTAGAAGAGCTCGGCCCCCTCCTGCTCGGAGCCGGCCATGATCGGGTCCAGGCCCGCCCAGGCGTCGACGTCGCCGTTGGACAGCGCGGTGGCGCCGTCGGCGTGCTGGAGGTTCTGGACCTCGACGTCGTCGACGCTCATCCCGGCCTCCTGCAGCGCCTGGACCAGGAAGAAGTAGGGGTCGGTGCCCAGCGTGGCGGCCACGCTGGCGCCCTCGAGGTCCTCCATCGATTCGATGTCCGAGTCCGGCCCGGTGACCAGCGCCGACCACTCGGGCTGGTTCTCGATGAGGATCATCTTCTGCTCGGCGCCGTTGGCGCGGGCCAGCAGCGCGGCCGACCCGGCGGTGGAGCCGACCTGGATCGCCTCGGCGCGGAGCTTCTCATTGGCGTCGTTGGAGCCGTGGGACTGGACCCACTCGACCTCGGTGCCCTCCTCGGAGAGCTCCTCCTCCAGCCAGCCCTGCTCCTTCATGATCAGGCTCAGCGGGTTGTAGGTGGCGAAGTCGATGGTCAGCGTCTCCAGCGAGCCGCCCTCGGCGTCGGACGGCCCCTCGCCCTGCACGCAGCCGGCGGCCAGTGCGGTCACTGCGGTGCCGGCGGCGACGATGCGGGCCAGCCGGGTGGTGCGGGTGGTGCGGGTGGTGCGGGTGGTGCGGGTGGTGCGGGCGGTGCGGAGGGCGGTGTGCTGCGAACGATTCATCTCGGGAACGGCCTTTCGTGCAGTCGTCTCATCAAGGGGCGGTGGTGCCGGGGCGTCGGCGACGCTGAAGCGGGGGAGCGTCAGTGCTCGTGGGCGTCGACGCCGAGGCCGGCGAGCAGCTCGCCGCGCAGCGTGGCCAGCTCGGCCGAGGCGCGGTCGCGCGGGCGCTCGCCGGGGACGTCGAGCAGCCGGGAGACCGTCGCCCCCTCGCGGGCGGGCTCGGGCTCCTCGTGCGGATCGGCGCCGAGCAGCAGGATCCGGTCGGCCAGCTGCAGGGCCTCGTCGACGTCGTGGGTCACCAGCAGCACGGTGGTGCAGGTCTGCGCGTGGACGTCGAGCAGCAGGTCCTGCATCTTCAGCCGGGTCAGCGCGTCCAGCGCGCCGAAGGGCTCGTCGAGAAGCAGCACTCCGGGCCGGCGGGCCAGAGCCCGGGCCAGCGAGGCGCGCTGGGCCATGCCGCCGGAGATCTCGCGCGGCCGCAGCTCGGCGTGCTCGGCCAGACCGACCAGGCGCAGCAGCTCGTCGACGCGGTCGCGGCCCTCGGCGCGCGAGACGCCGCGCGGCAGTCCCAGGGCGACGTTGCGGCGGATCGAGCGCCAGGGCAGCAGCCGCGGCTCCTGGAAGCCGACGGCGGTGCGCTCGTCGAAGGGCCTCACCGGGTCGCCGTCGATCAGCACCCGGCCGTCGTGGCCGGCGTCGAGGCCGCCGACGGCGCGCAGCAGCGTGGACTTGCCGCAGCCGGAGGCGCCGAGGACGGCCACGACCTCGCCGGGCCGGAGCGCGACGTCGACGTCGCGCAGCACGGTGCGCTCGCCGAAGCGCCGGCCCACCGCCCGCAGATCCACCGGCAGCGACCGGCGGGCGGACCCGGTCGTCGCGGCGGGGCGTGCGGCGGGGGACTCGGCGTCGGAGGCGCGCTCGGCGCGCGGCGTCGCGAGGGCGGATGCGGACGTCGTCATGGAGGAATCACGCTCCCATCGGTCCTGGCGGTAGCACCCGGCGTGACAGAAGCACCCGGGTTGCTGCGGCGTCGTCGAGCCAGATCTCTCGGCCGCTCGGGATGGATACGCGGTTCACCGTACGAGGTCGGACGTGCCGCGGCCAAAGCGCGCCCACGATGTGAGACATGCGGAGACAGGCGGGGGTGTTGCGGAGGCATGGGTCTGAAGCATGCACGTCCCCGTCCGGCCCCGTCGCGGCGCGGCGAATCTGACGAACTGTGACATGAACACTCTGCGCAGATTTGACGAGTGTTCATCGCCGGCCCGTACAGTTGAGTCCAGCCACCATCCAGAGCGACTGAGAGATCTGGCTCGACGACGTCGCAGCAACCCGGAAAGGCCACGCCGCGCCGGGTGCTACCGCCAGGACCGATGGAGAATGCCCATGATCTCACTGCGCCATGTGTCCACGACCTTCCCCGCCGCACGGGGTGAAGAGCCGATCCGCGCCGTCGACGGCGTCAGCCTGGAGATCCCGCCGGGGAGCATCCAGGGCATCATCGGCTTCTCCGGAGCGGGGAAGTCGACGCTCCTGCGGAACATCAATCTGCTCGAGCGTCCCACCGCCGGCGAGGTGCACGTCGCCGGGACCGAGCTCACCACCCTCGACGGCGAGGCCCTGCGCCGTGCGCGTCACCACATCGGGATGATCTTCCAGGGCTTCAACCTGGTGAACAATCTGACCGTGGCGCAGAATGTGGAGCTCTCGCTGAAGTTCGCCGAGGTCTCCGAGAAGGCTGAGCGCCGCCGGCGCGTGGCCGAGGCGCTGGACATCGTCGACCTCGCCGACCGTGCGGAGACCTACCCGGCCCAGCTCTCCGGCGGGCAGAAGCAGCGCGTGGCCATCGCCCGGGCGCTGGCCACGCGGCCGCAGGTGCTGCTCTGCGACGAGCCGACCTCGGCCCTGGACCCGGCGACGACGGCGACCGTGCTGCAGTACCTCGCCGATGTGAACCGGGACCTGGGCATCACCGTGGTCATCGTGACCCACGAGATGGAGGTCATCAAGGCCCTCGCCGACCATGTGGCCGTCATGGAGGACGGCCGCGTCGTCGAGCGGTTCCCGGCCGCCGAGCTGGATCGTGAGGACTTCGCCCCGCGCACCGCCATCGGCGAGTACCTCGCCGGCGGCGGCATCCGCGTCGATCGCGGCGCATGGGCAGCGGCCGCCGCGACGTCCGCGGGGGACGGCCTTCCGCCGGCGGCCTACGTCGCCGCGCCGGATCAGACCGCGTCGCACGGCCCGCACCAGGTCTCGGAGGTGGTCCGCTGATGCATCGCATCCTCGAACTGCAGCCCGAGCTGGTCCAGGCCCTGCTGGAGACCTTCGTGATGATCGGCGTGGCCATCCCGCTGGCGGTGCTGCTCGGCACGCCGCTGGGCGTGTGGCTCTTCGTCCACGCCCCGGGCGGGATCTCGCCGTCGCCGCGCAGCCACGCGGTGGTCAGCGGACTGGTCAACGCCGTGCGCTCCTTCCCGTTCCTGATCCTGCTCATCGCGATCATCCCGTTCACCCGGCTCATCGTGGGCACCACCGTCGGCACCGCCGCGGCGATCGTGCCGCTGACGGTCAACGCGATCCCGTACTTCGCCCGGCTGGTCGAGCAGAACATCAGTCAGCTCGGCACCGGCGCCGTGGAGGCATCCCGGGCGATGGGCGCGACGCGGGGGCAGATCATCCGCAACGTGCTGCTGGTCGACGCCCGGCCCGGCCTCATCGGGTCGATCACCATCACCACCGTCAGCTTCATCTCCTATTCGGCGATGGTCGGGCTGGTCGGCGGCGGAGGGATCGGCGACTTCGCCATCCGCTACGGCTACTACCGCTACGAGACCGCGGTGATGCTGGTGGCCATCGTGCTGATGCTCGCCCTGGTCAGCGTCGTCCAATGGGGCGGCGGTCGGCTCTCCCGACTGGCCGACAAACGGGTCTGACCGCTCTGCTCCCGCTCGCCGGGACCGTCTCCGGCTCCATCCGTCCGCAGTCCGGCGCGACCCGCTCGTCGCGTCGACTGCTCACCGCACCTCTGACACGAAAGCATCCACCATGTCTCATCTGCTGAACACCTCCGGATCCTCGCTCGGCGGCCCCTCCCGCCGCGGCGTGCTCGTCGGCAGCCTCGGCGCCGCCGGTGCGCTGGCGCTGACCTCCTGCGGGCTGGCCGACGCGGTCGGCGGCGGAGGCGGCGACGACACGACCATCAGCATGATCGTCACCGAGTCCGCGCCCTTCCAGGAGCCCACCGAGATCGCCAAGGAGCTGCTGGCCGAGGACGGCTGGACGCTGGAGACGACCTACGTCACCGACATCATCCAGCCCAACCAGGTCGTCTCCCAGGGCGAGTACGACGCGAACTTCTTCCAGCACATCGCCTACCTGCGCCAGTTCAACGAGGACAACGGCACCGACGTCGAGCCGGCCTTCTCGGTGTACTACGCGCCCAGCGGCATCTTCTCGCTCGAGCATGACAGCATCGAGGACCTGCCCGAGGGCGCGCAGATCGCGCTGGCGGTGGACACCGCCAACAACGGCCGCGGCATCAAGCTGCTGGCCGAAGCCGGCGCGCTGGAGATCGACGAGTCCAAGCCGGTGACCGAGCTCAGCCAGCGCGACATCACCGCCAACCCGAAGAATTTCGAGTTCATCGAGGTCGACCAGCAGTCCACGCCGCAGACGCTGCCCGACGTCGACGCCGGCTTCGCCTTCGCCCGGCTGATCGCCGAGGCCGGCCACGACGTCGACGAGACCGCGCTGATCCTGGAGGACGACGCCGAGGTCCGGCGTCCCTACACGATCGTCGTCGCCGGCCAGCCCGGCTTCCAGGACACCGAGAAGGCCCGGGCGCTGCAGAAGGCCTTCCAGTCCGAGGAGGTCCGGCAGTGGTACGCCGAGTACCTCGACGGCGCCATCGACTTCACCGACGAGTTCACCCTCTCGACCGTCGAGGACGTCTGGGCGGACTTCGCCGGCTGAGCCGGACCGCCCCCTCCGAACCCTCCCGGCGGCGGTCGCGCGGTGCACTGGGCATGGCCGCGACGACCGCCGTCGGGAGTCTCCCTCCCGAGCCGGCGCCGCCGGATGCCGCACGGCTCGCACCGCCTGCACCGCCCGAGGACGTGATGCCACGATGAGCACGAGCACACCGGCCGAGACGCTCGCCCCCGAGGCCCGTCGCTCCGCCGACGGGATCGAGCTCGGCGAGGACCTGCTCGCCGGGATCGCCGACGGCGCGGCGGCCCGCGAGCTGGAACGCGACCTGCCGCACGGCCCCGTCGCCGCGCTGGACGCGGCCGGCTTCGGCGCGCTGCGCGTGCCCCGCGAGGCCGGCGGCCCCGGAGCGAGCATCGAGGACCTGGCCCGTCAGGTGATCCGGCTGGCGGCCGCCGACTCCAACGTCGCCCACCTCTACCGCGGGCACTTCGGCTTCGTGGAGTCGCTGCGCTTCCAGCCCGGGGAGATCCGCCGCGCCTGGTACCCGCGGGTGCTGGCCGGCGAGACCGTCGGCAACGCCTCCACGGAGAAGGGCGGCAATGCGCTGGGCACGCTGAACACGGTCCTCACCCGCGGCGAGGACGGCATGCTGCGGCTGGACGGCGAGAAGTTCTACTCCACCGGCACGATCTTCTCCGACCACACCCGCGTCTCGGTCTCCCGGCCCGGGGGCGAGGGGCGCGGCTTCGCCGTCGTGCCGACCGACGCCGCCGGCGTGACCGTCCACGACGACTGGGACGGCTTCGGCCAGCGGCTCACCGGCACCGGCACCACGCAGTTCGACGGCGTGCCGGTCGCCGAGGACGCGGTGCTCGATCGGGTGCCCGGCTCGCACGAGGCCGTCCATGAGGCGGCCTTCTTCCAGCTCCACCTGCTGGCGGTGCAGGTCGGCATCGCCCGCGCCGCCCTCGCCGACGCCTCCGCACTGGTCGCCGCGCGCACCCGCACCTTCAACACCTCCGGGGCCGGGCAGCTGTTCCGCGAGGACCCGCTGATCCAGCAGATCGTCGGCCGGATGTCGGCGCGGACCTTCGCGGCGGAGGCGACGGTGCTCGAGGTCGCCCGCATCCAGGACCGCGCGCTGGCCGCCGGGCTGGCCGCCGGCACGCAGGATCCGCACGCCGAGCTGCCGCGTGCGGTCCACGACGCCGAGATCGCCGTCGAGCAGGCACAGATCACCGTGCCGGAGACGACCATCGGCGTCGCCCAGGAGCTGTTCCAGACCGCGGGCGCCTCGGCGACGCTGCGCGGCAAGGCTCTGGACCGCCACTGGCGCAACGCCCAGACGATCGCCACGCACAATCCCGTCGCCTTCCGCGCCCGCGCCGTCGGCGACTGGGAGGTCAACGGCACCCTGCCCGAGGGGCTCAACGCGATCGGCGAGGCGCGGACCGCCGCCGGAGGAGCCGGCGACGCGGCGTCGTCGTCCTGACGGCGGTCGACGTCCCCGGCCGGCCGTCGCGCCGGAGCCCCTGCCCAGACCCAGAGAACGGAGCGATCCCGTGCCCCAGCCGATGCTGTTCAACGCCTTCGACATGCTCGTCCCCGTCCACCAGTCCCCGGGGCTGTGGCGCCACCCGGACTCGCGGATCGCCGACTTCGACACGCTGGACTTCTGGACCGAGCTGTCGCGGACGGTGGAGGATGCCGGCTTCTCCTGCCTCTTCCTGGCCGACGTGCCCGGGGTCTACGACGTCTACGGCGGCAGCGGCGACGCCGCCGCGCGCGGCGGCGTCCAATACCCGCTGCTGGATCCGCAGGTGATCGTGCCGGCCCTGGCCGCGGCGACCACCCATCTGGGCTTCGGGGTGACCGCCTCGGTGACCTACGAGGCGCCGTACCTGCTCGCGCGGCGCTTCGCGACGCTGGACCACCTCGCCGGCGGCCGGGTGGCCTGGAACATCGTCACCAGCTACCAGGACTCGGCGGCGCGGAACCTGGGCATGCAGGGACAGATCCCGCACGACGAGCGCTACGACCGCGCCGACGAGTATATGGAGGTGATGTACGGGCTCTTCGAGCGCTCCGTCGAGGACGACGCGGTGGTCGCCGATGCCGAGCGCGGGGTCTTCGTGGATCCGGAGAAGGTCCACGACGTCGGCCACGAGGGCCGCTGGTTCTCCGTGCCCGGGCGCATGCTCACCCACCCGGGGCCGCAGCGCACTCCGCTGCTCTTCCAGGCCGGCTCCTCGGCCCGCGGACAGCAGTTCGCCGTCGACCATGCCGAGGCGATCTTCGCGATCACCTCGCGGCCGGAGAAGCTGGCCGATCAGGTCGCCGCCACGCGTGAGGAGCTCTCCGCCGCCGGCCGGGATCCCGGGTCGGTGCGCTTCTTCGCGATGGTCACCATCGTCGTCGGCGAGACTGAGGACCAGGCGCGGGCGCGGGTGGAGGAGTACCGCGAGCACGTCGACACCGAGGCCGCGCTGACGCTCTTCGGCGGCTGGACCGGCGTCGACCTCTCGGACCTGGCCGAGGACGACGTCATCGCCGATGTGCAGACCGAGGCCAACCAGTCGGCGCTGGCGATGTTCACCCGAGACCCGGAGCAGCGCTGGACGGTCCGCGACGCGGCGGAGTTCATCGCCATCGGCGGCCGCGGCCCGCTGATCGTCGGCGATCCCGCGCAGGTGGTGGACGAGCTGGAACGCTGGCGGGACGTCGCCGGCGTCGACGGCTTCAACGTCTCCGCGGCGGTGCGTCCGGCCGACTTCGAGCGGTTCCGCGACCTGGTGACCCCGGAGCTGCGGCGCCGCGGGCTGCTGGGCAAGCGGCCCGAGCAGCCGGTCACCCTGCGCGAGCAGCTCGGCGGCGAGGGGCCGCATCTGGCCGCCGACCACCCCGGCCGCCGCGGCTGAGCGGTCGGCGAGGCAGGAACCCTCACCGCGAGGCGCGGATCAGGAGCATGTCCGCCAGCGCCCCGGCCACATCACGGCCCGCGCCGACGGCGGGGACGTGATGCGGGATCAGCGAGGCGGTCGGCTCGACGTCGACCACGACCGCGCCGTCGGCGGAGCTCAGCCGCGGGGCCACCAGATCCGCAGCCCCGGCGCCGAGGCCGGGCATCGCGCCGACGGCGTCGGCGGCCATCTCGGCGAGCTCGTCGGCGAGCTCGTCGGTGACGTCGACGGGCAGCCCGCCGGCGTCCAGGCCGGCGGTCGCCGCCAGGATCCGCACCTCGCCGGCCTCCGGCACGGCGTCGGCGCGCAGGCCGGCCGCCTCCAGGGCCTCGTCGTCCAGGTGGGGCGTCCGCGGCGCGAGGATCGCATGGCCGCGGCGGCGGTCGGCCTCGCGCTCGAACAGCTCGCGCACCGTCGTGGAGCCGTCGCCGACGACGTGCAGCGGCACCCGGACGATCGCCGAGACGACCCGGTCGCCGACGACGAAGACCCGCAGGTCCAGACCGTCGTGGTGGGTCTCGAGCAGCAGGTTGAGATTGGCCCCGGGGCCGCGACGGCGCGCCTGCAGCGCGGGTCGCCAGGCGGCGCGCAGCTGGTCCTCGGTGCGCAGGCCGGTGGTGATCCCGGCGCCGGGGTGGCCGGCGACGGGCTTGAGCGTCGCGGGGCCGTCGAGCTCGGCGAGCTGCTCGCAGGCGGCGTCCAGCGCATCCGGGCCGTGCATCCGCCCGGCGGGCACCGGCACGTCGCGGACCCGCAGATGCCGCTTGGTCAGCCAGGCGTTGTCGCCGACGCGCCGGGCGTGGGCGCCGACCAGCGTGGTGACGCCGTCGCGCAGCCCGCCGACGACGATGCCGCCGAGCAGCAGGACCTGCTGGCCGTCGACCTCCTCGGTGCGCACTCCGCGGCGGCTCAGCGCCGCGCGGATCAGCTCGTCGTCGGTCGCCGGGCGCGGCACCGAGGCGACGGCCCCGGCGTCGCCGGCCAGGCGGTCGGCGATGAACTGTTCGACGGCATGCTCGCTCTCGTCGCGGGACGGCGCGGCGGCCGCCTCGTCCGGAGAGTCGGCGGAGGCGCCGGACTCCGCGTCGGCCTCCTCGGCGGCGTCGGCGGCGGAGGTGTCGCGGGCTGGGGGCGTGGAGCTGGCCATGCGCCCCAGGATAGCGCCCGGGCCGGGGTGGTCGCCGTCAGGCCGAAGTGCCGCCGCGCTCGGCGGGACGGCCGCCCTCGTCGGCCCAGTCGCCGCCCGTCTCCTCGGTGGAGAGTCCGGGATCGGAGACGACGTCGCCGCCGCCCTCGGCGCCGGCGGCCGTCGTGGTGGGGGAGGAGTCCGGGTCCCCGGGGTCCTCCCCGCCGGATCCCGCCGACGGCGAGGCGTCGGCCAGGTCGGCGTCGGCGGCCTCGCGCACGCGTTCCGCGGAGGTGCGCACCGCCTCGGCGGCGGCGTCGGCGGCCTTCCGCGCACCGGCGGCGACGTCCTGGGCGGTGCGGGCGGCGACGTCGGAGGCGCGGTTCACCTGCTCCTGGACCGTCGGATCGTTCCACGTCTCCGAGGCGGTGCGGCGGGCCCTGTCCAGGCTCTCTCCGCCGTTCTTCGAGCCGAGCACGTAGCCCACGGCCACGCCGACGCCCAGTGAGAACAGTCCCATGATGTGTTCCGTCCTTCCGTCACGACCGTCGTCGGGTCGGGTGGTCTGCAGCGCGGCCCGCGACCGGCGGTCGAAGGCCTCTGCGTCGAACCTACGGGGCGGAGCCGACGGTGTCACCAGTGCAGGACCCGGGCCCGTCCCTGACCTGTCCCTGACTCGTCCCTGACCCGCCCCCGCCCTCATCCCGCAGACTGACGTGCGCCGCGAGCCGCGCGCATAGAATGGCCGGGTCGATCGAGGATCGATGCCTGCTCGTCCGTCGAAGCGTCAGCGAGGTTCAAGCGCAGTGGCCGTAGAGAAGACCGACGAGAGCGATCCCGCCGCCCAGCGGTCGCCCGTCGATCCTGCCGCCCTGGAGGCCCGCGGGCTGAACTCTCTCCAGGTGGCCGAGCGTCAGCGGCTGCAGCTGGCCAACGTCCAGCCGCACACCACCTCGCGCTCGCTGCTGGAGATCCTGCGCACCCACCTGATGACGCTGTTCAACCTGATCATCGGCGCCTGCGCGCTGGTGATCATCCTGCTGGGCCGCTGGCTGGACCTGCTCTTCGCGATCTCCGCGGTGGCCAACGTGATCATCGGGCTCTTCCAGGAGTACAGCGCCAAGCGCAAGCTCGACGCCATCGCGCTGCTGCACCAGGACGACATCCACGTGCTGCGCGACGGCATGCTGGTGGAGATCCACCGCGAACACATCGTGCTCGACGACGTCGTCGAGCTGCGTCGCGGCGACCAGATCCCCGCCGACGGCGTGATGCTCTCCTCGGCAGGCCTGGACGTCGACGAGTCGATGCTCACCGGCGAGTCCGACGCGGTGCCCAAGCGCCGCGACGACCGCGTGCTCTCCGGCACCGCGGTGCTCGCCGGCTCCGGACGCTTCCAGGTCACCGCCGTCGGCGACTCCGCCCACGCCGTGCGGCTGGCCGCCGAGTCGAGGCGCTACCAGAAGATCAACTCCGAGCTGCGCCGGGCGCTGGAACGGGTCGCCTTCTGGCTGTCGATCGTGCTGCTGCCCATCGTCGCCGTCGTGCTCAACGGACAGATGCAGGCCTTCGGCGGCTGGGGCGAGGCCTGGCGCGACGGCCGGTGGCGCGAGGCGATGGTCACCGCCGTCTCCTCGGTGACGGCGATGATCCCCGCCGGGCTGGCGCTGATGACCACCATCGCCTTCGCCGTCGCGGCGGTGAAGCTCGCCCGGTCGCAGGTGCTGATCCAGGAGCAGCCGGCGGTGGAGATCCTCGCCCGCGTCGACGTCGTCGGCCTGGACAAGACCGGCACGCTCACCGACGGGACCATCGCCTTCCACGGCGCCGAGCCGCTGGACGCCGTCGGTCGTCCGACGCCGGCTCGGAGACGGTCGTCGACGGCGCTGGAGGGCACCGAGCCCTGGCAGCAGGTGCTGGCCTGGTTCGGCGCCGACGAGTCCGCCAACGCCACCGCCGCGGCGCTGAGCGGCCCCTTCCGCGCGCTGCCGCGCCACCGGGAGACCTCCCGGGTGCAGTTCTCCTCGGCGCGGCGTTGGTCGGCGGTGACCTTCGCCGACGACGCCGGGGAGCTGGCCGGCCACTGGGTGCTCGGCGCGCCCGAGCTGCTGCGTGCGCCGACGACCGCCGCCGGCGTCGCCGTCGACGAGCTGCTCGACCGCACCGAGGCGGTGGCCGACCGCGGGCTGCGCACGATGATCCTCGCCCACGCCCCGCTGCACGGGCCGGTGGTGCCCGGTGCGACCGGCGAGCTCGGACGCGGCGAGCGGCTGCCGGACGAGCTGCGGCCGGTGGCGCTGCTGACCTTCAAGGAGAACATCCGTCCCGACGCACGCTCCACGCTGGAGTACTTCTCCCGCCAGCACGTGGAGATGAAGGTGATCTCCGGCGACAGCCCGCGCACTGTGGCCGCCGTCGCCCGCGAGGTCGGCATGGAGGTGGCCGGCCACGGCGTCGACGCCTCCGAGCTGCCCGACGACCCCGAGGGGCTGCGCCGCGCGATGGCGGCCCACCAGGTCTTCGGGCGGGTCTCGCCCGAGCAGAAGCGAGCGATGGTCCAGGCGCTGCAGGCCAACGGCCACGTGGTCGCGATGACCGGCGATGGCGTCAACGACGCGCTGGCGCTGAAGAGTGCGGACCTGGGCATCTCGATGGGCAGCGGCGCCCCGGCGACCAAGGCCGTCTCGCGCATGGTGCTGCTCGACGGACGCTTCGACCGGCTGCCCGACGTCGTCTCCGAGGGGCGCAAGGTCATCGCCAACACCGAGCGCGTCGCCCATCTGTTCCTGACCAAGACGCTCTACGCGATCCTGCTGGGGCTGTTCTGCGGGCTGCTGTTCTGGGAGTTCCCGTTCCTGCCGCGGCAGTTCTCCACCGTGGACTTCCTGATGATCGGCTGCCCGGCCTTCTTCCTGGCCCTGATGCCCAACACCCGTCGTTACCGTCCCGGGTTCCTGCGACGATCGGTGCTGTTCTCGGTGCCGATGGCCGTGGCGATCTGTCTGGGCGTCATCGCCGTCAGCATCGCCGGACGCCTGCTCGACGAGCCCGCCTCCGCGGTGCAGACCGCCTCGACGCTGTGCCTGACGGTCATCGGGCTGTGGGTGCTGGCGGTGGCGCTGCGGCCGATGACCGCTCCGCGGATGATCCTGGTCGCGGCGATGTACGGACTGCTGGCGGTGGTCCTGCTGCTGCCGGTCTCCCAGCGGTATCACCTGTTCGAGATGCCCGGCCCGGAGCTGCTGGCGGCGGCCTTCGTCGCCTCCATCCTCGGCGCCGGCCTCGTCGAGGGCGCCTGGCGCCTCCACGAGCGGCACGTGGAGCAGGACCCGCTGGACCCGGCGCCCCGGTGAGCCCGAGCGCCGTGGGCCGGGCCGGCCTCAGTCGCCGGTGACCGCAACCAGCAGGTCCTCGCCGCTGGCCCCGACCTCGACGTCCAGGCCGAAGGTCACGTCGTGGCTCTCCTCGAGCGTCTCGCCGGAGTAGTAGTCCTGGGCGGTGAAGCTCACCGTCGCGGTCATCCGGTCCGCGCCCGTCACCGACCAGCCGTCGGGGCCGAAGGTCAGCGTGAGATCCTGCGCCTTCGGCATGCTCCATTCGATGGTGGAGGCCTCCACCCGGTTGGGCGTCTCCACGCCCATCGGGCAGCCCGAGGGCATCAGGACCGGCTGCTCGGCGCAGGAGGAGAGGTACGCCTCGACCTTCCGATGCATCGCCTCGGCCGCCGCCGAGGAGGCCTCCAGCTCGATCTCGATCTCCTCGGACGGCCCCGCCTCGCCGGAGCCGCTGGAGCCGCCGGAGCCGCCGTCGGCGTCCTGCGGGTCGAGGGCGAGCACCTGGCGGGCGGAGCCGGTCAGCCACTCGCTGTCCACGGCGACGTCGAGCACCGAGGGGGCGTAGGCGGCGAGCTCGGCGGTGTCCTCCTGCAGGTTCACCGGCTCGCCGTTGACCTCCACCTGGCCGATGCCCCCGGCTGAGGCGCCGGGGACGGAGAGCGAGACCTCGGCCAGCACCGCCGGGTCCAGCGCCCACTGGTCGAAGATGCCCCAGGCCTCGTCGGCCTTCTCCATCGGAAGCCGGGAGCGGTGCTCCTCGCCGTCGACGGTGAAGACCAGGTCGGCCGACCCGGAGCGCTCGACGACGCGCAGGTCCTCGATCTGCTCGGCGGAGCGCTCCAGCGTGGCGCCGTCCAGCAGCAGCGTGTCCAGCGAGCCGGCGGGCAGCCGCGGGTCTTCTCCCTCGCCGGTCTCGCCGGCGGCCTCGGGGACGTCGTCGAACTGTCCGAGGACGACCTCGCCCTCGCCGGCCTGGACGGCCTCCCACCACTGCTCGCCGAGCGCCTCGGTGGTGTAGACCTTCGTGTCGACGAGCCAGACGGCGAATCCGCCCAGCACCAGGGCGACGATCAGCGCGGCCGACCAGGCCGCCCATGCGATCACGGATCGGCCGGAACCGCTGGATCCGCCCGCGCCTCCCGCGGCGTCGTCCGCGGCGGGACGCTGCGGGTCCGCGGCGTGGGGATCATGCTGTCCGGGAAGGGTCATGGTGCTGGTGTGCCGCTCTCGTCGTGCGTGGGCGTCGGCGGCTGCGGCCGCGACGTCGGACCTGCGGCTCAGCCTAGCAACCGCGGGCGGCGCGTCCGGGCGGCGCGTCCGGGCGGCGGGGCCGTCGGCGGGCCGGTCCTGCGTCCGGGGCCGCTCGGTCGGTCCCGGCCTCACATCAGCAGCGCGGAGACGCCGATCATCGCCGGGATCGCCAGGACGGTGGTCACCAGCACGGTGTCCCGGGCGATGACCTCGCCGGATTCGTAGCGGATCGCGGAGACCAGCACGTTCTGCGCGCTGGGCAGCGAGGCCATCACGACGGCGGCCAGCAGGTCGTGGCCGTCGAGCCCGAAGACCAGGTGGGCGAACAGCCAGGCCAGCGTCGGGTGCAGCACCAGCTTCAGCAGCGAGGCCAGCACGACGTCGCGCCGTCGCCCGGCCTTCTTGTCCAGCGGACGGCTGCCCACCAGGGACAGCCCGAAGGAGAGCAGCATCAGCGGGATGGAGGCCCCGGCGACGGTCTCGATGGACTCGCGCACCGGACCCGGGAAGGACCAGTCCTGCCAGGAGAACAGCAGCCCGAGGATCGCGCCGATGATCATCGGGTTCATCAGCGACTGGCCGACGCTGCGCAGCACCGCGGTGCGCGGAGCGGGACGGACCCGGGCGCGGCTGCTCTGGCCGCCGGTCAGCCAGTCCATCGCGATGACGTAGACCGGCGTGTAGAGCGCCAGCTGGAACATCACGATCGGCGCGGCGAAGGCGACGTCGCCGAGGACGTAGGCGGCGATCGGGAAGCCGAGGTTCGCCGAGTTCACCAGCGAGGCGCTCATTCCGCCGATCATCCGCTCGCCGCCGGTGCGGCGGGCGGCGATGAGCCGATTCAGCAGCAGGCCGACGATCAGCGTGGCGAAGGCGCCCAGCGCGGCGATGAGGAACTGCGGACCCAGCACCGCGTGCAGCGAGGCGTCGGCGACGGTGGTGAACAGCAGGCAGGGCGAGGCCACGAAGAAGGCCACGCGGGAGAGCACCACGCGGGACTCGGCGCCGAGGAGGCCGAAGCGGCCGATCAGGAAGCCGGCGCCGATGACCAGCCAGATGACGATGAAGCCGGAGAAGACGGCCGCCATGCTGCCTGCCTCCTCTCCGCTCCGGGCTGCTCATCGTGCCGGGGCGGGGCGATGGGGCCCGGTCCCGACCCGGGTGATTCTACGCCCGTCGGCGGGCGGGCGGCGGGGATGACGTGGAGCGGGCCGGAGGAGGGCGGCGCGCGGGTCCAGACACAGATCGAGTGGGCGGTCTGTCGAGGTCCCGGATCCCGCATCGGGAAGAAACCTCGACAGGCCGCCCACTCGATGGAAGAGGGGGCAGGAGCCTCAGCTCACTGCTGCTGCTCGCCCTCTCCCTCGGCCTCGGCGGCCGGGGTGAGGAAGTCCTCGCGGATGCGGTCGACGCCCTCGGCGGAGATCTGGAAACCGTGCTCCTGGCCGGCGTCGATGATGATGCCGGCGCCGGAGAGCGACTGCACCACGGCGACGCCGGGGGCGTCGACGGCGTGCGGGGCGTGCTCGGAGTACTCCTCCGGAATGATGTCGGTGGCGCTGAAGAGCGCGATCAGCGGGTTGCCCTCGTTGTCCTGCAACGTCAGCGGGTTCACCGAGCTGGTCTCGTCGGAGATCTCGTGGGGGCTCAGGAAGTAGACCGAGCTGGTCAGGAACGCGCGGATGATGTCGCCGGGCTGGGCCTCGCCGTCCTTGCCGGCGATCAGCACCTCCTGCAGCGACTGCTGGGGGGCGGCGCCCTCGGGGTTCTCGTCGGGAGTCTGGGCGTCGGAGTTCTGGGGAGTCTCGCTCATCCCTCCACGCGATCACGCCGAGCGCCGTGTTGCCAAGTCGGGGCGTCCGTGCGACGCCGCCGCGCGGGGCGGCGCTGGTACTCTCGGCGTCGTGCTGCTTTCCGACCGAGACATCCGCGCCGAGCTGGCCGCCGACCGCATCCGCCTGGATCCGCTCGACGAGTCGCTGATCCAGCCCTCCAGCGTCGACGTGCGCCTGGAGCGGATGTTCCGGCTCTTCGACAACCACAAGTACGCCCACATCGACCCCTCGGTGCAGCAGCCCGACCTCACCCGGCTGGTGGAGGTCGACCCCGACGAGCCGTTCATGCTCCACCCCGGCGAATTCGTCCTGGGCGCCACCTATGAGCAGGTCTCCCTGCCCGAGGACGTCGCCGCCCGGCTGGAGGGCAAGTCCTCGCTGGGGCGGCTGGGGCTGCTGACCCACTCCACCGCCGGATTCATCGACCCCGGCTTCTCCGGGCAGGTCACCCTGGAGCTGTCGAACATGGCCACGCTGCCCATCAAGCTGTGGCCGGGCTCGAAGATCGGCCAGCTCTGCTTCTTCCGGCTGACCTCGCCGGCCGAGCACGGCTACGGCACGCAGGCTCACCAGTCCCGCTACCAGGGCCAGCGCGGACCGACGGCCTCGCGAAGCCACGAGAACTTCCACCGCACGATCATCCAATGATCCCGCCTTCCCCGAGGCGATGACTCCGTGGAAGGTGCGGGAATACACGTTCTTTCCCACACCTTCCGCGGAGTCATCGCGGTGAGCGGGCCTGCGAGCTGGCCGGGGCGCGCACCGGCAGGATCAGCAGAAGTCCGATCAGCAGCACGGCGGTGATCCCCAGGACGCCGAAGATCGTCGCGCCGGTGGTCGCGACCAGGACCGTCCACGCCAGCGACGACATCCAGCTCGCCGCCCGTCCGGTGGTCGCATAGAGCCCGAAGATCTCGCCCTCGCGTCCCGACGGGGTGATCCGGGCCAGGAACGAGCGGCCGGCCGACTGGGCCGGTCCCACGCAGGCGGTGAGCGTCAGACCGCCGATCCAGAAGACCAGCTGCCCGCGGTCGGCCAGCGCGAAGACCGCCAGTCCGGCGACCACCATCACGATCAGCGCGACGACGATGAGCACCTTCGGCCCGAAGCGATCGTCGAAGCGCCCGGCGAGGATGGTGGAGACTCCGGCGATGAGGTTGGCGGCGATCCCGAAGGCCACCAGCTGGAGGACGTCGAAGCCGAAGACCTGCGCGCCGATGATCGCCCCGAAGGTGAACACGCCGCTGAGGCCGTCGCGGTAGACCGCACTGGCCAGCAGGAACCAGAACGTGCTGCGCGTCGCCGGAGTCCTGTAGAGCCCGACGACGTCCCGGACCAGCAGCCTGTAGCCGGCCAGGATGCCCGCGCGCCGCTCCGGCCGGCCCTGCGGAGCCGGCTCCGGAACGTTCAGGAACACCGGCAGGGTGAAGACGATCGCCCACACGGCGCAGCCGAGGGCGACCAGCCGGAACGGCACGCCGTCGTCGGAGGGCACCCCGAACCAGTCGGCGACGTAGAAGACCGCCACCAGCACCAGCATCGTGACGCCGCCGAGATAGCCGAAGCCCCAGCCGAGTCCGGAGAGACGGCCGACGTCGCCCGGCCGCGCGATGCTGGTTAGCAGCGCGTTGTTGTTCACCCCGGCGATCTCGCCGAGGACCGTGCCGGCGGAGATGAGCGCGACGGCGAACCAGAAGTATGCCGGCGCCGGCTCGGCGAACCACAGCCCGAGCATGCAGCCGATCGTGCCCACGGTGCCGATCCCCAGCCAGAGTTTCTGACGCCCTCGGGCGTCGGCGCGCTGGCCCAGCAGCGGAGCGACCAGCAGGATGAGCAGTCCGGCGATCGTCGTCCCGGCCCCGAGGCCGCCGGCGAGATCGGCCAGCGCGCGCTCCTTGGCCGGGGCGTCATCGTCGAGGGCCTGCAGCTCCGCCGGCAGGAACGCATCGGTGGTCAGGTACAGGGCGGTGAAGACGAAGGTCAGGATGACCGTGTTGAACGGCTGCATCCCCCAGTCCCACAGCGCCCACGACAGGATCCTGGACCGCGTCGCCGCGGTCCGTCGGGAGGAGTCCCCGAGGCTGAACCTGGTCTCGGAGGAGCCGCCGGACGGCGCGGAGGGGGAGCTCATGCTCAGCATCGTATCGGCGCGCCCGCCTCCCGGACAGGGGCGTCCCGGAACCGGCGACGACGGCGTCGTCCCCCGTCACACCGGGGTTCGGCCCTGAGCCCGACGCGCGGCGCGTGTTAAGCTGGGCGAGTCCCTCGCAGTGCGGCTGACGGGGTCCCTGAGGTCGCACGCGTCCCGCCCCCGCGCCGTCGGCGCACGAGCCGAGGAAGGACGCCGCCCATGCTGACCCTGCTCGCCGCGCTGTTCGCCGCGAGCCTCGTGGTCCCCTGGGTCATGCGCCGCCTCGGCCGAGCCACCTTCCATCTGCTGGCCCTGCTGCTCGCCGTCGCGCTGACGGTGCTGCTGGTGCGCACGCTGCCGCCGGTGCTCGACGCCGACCAGGCCGCCGTCGTCGGTCCGCGCGCCCCGCCGGTCCAGGTCACCGAGTGGATCCCCGACCTCGGTGTGGACATCGCGCTGCGCGCCGATGTGCTGAGCCTGGTCATGGCGCTGCTGATCCTCGGCGTCGGCGCGCTGGTGATGGTCTACTGCGCCCGCTATTTCAGCTCCGCCGACCGCAGCGCCGGCCCCTTCGCCGCCGAGCTGCTGGCCTTCGCCGCGGCCATGCTCGGCCTGGTGCTCAGCGACGACCTGATCATGCTCTTCATCTTCTGGGAGCTGACCACGGTGCTGTCCTTCCTGCTGATCGGCCACGCTTCGCACCGCATCGTCGCGCGCCGCTCGGCGATCCAGGCGCTGGTGGTCACCACCTTCGGCGGGCTGGCGATGCTGGTCGGGCTGGTGCTGCTGGGAGAGCTGGCCGGCACCTACCGGCTCTCCGAGATCCTCGCCGCCGCCGGGGCCGGACAGGCCGGCGACGTCGCCCAGCTCTCCGGGGCCGGCGTCGACGTCGCGGTGCTGCTGCTCCTGGTCGGCGCGGTCACCAAGTCTGCGCTGGTCCCCTTCCACTTCTGGCTGCCGGCGGCGATGGCCGCCCCCACCCCCGTCTCGGCGTATCTGCACGCCGCGGCGATGGTGAAGGCCGGCGTCTTCCTCGTCGCCCGGCTGGCCCCGGGCTTCCACGACACCGCCTTCTGGGATCCGACGGTGATCGTCCTCGGCCTGCTGACGCTGATCATCGGCGCCTGGCGCTCGCTGCGGCAGACGGACCTGAAGCTGGTCCTGGCCTACGGCACGGTCTCGCAGCTGGGCCTGCTGGTGCTGGTCAACGGCCTGGGCACCGCCGAGGCGGCGCTGGCCGGGGTCGCGATGCTGCTGGCCCACGGACTGTTCAAGGCCGCGCTGTTCATGGTCGTCGGCATCATCGACCATGAGACCGGCACCCGCGATCTGCGCCAGCTCTCCGGCCTCGGCCGCGCGCAGCCGGCACTGCTGGTGACCGCAGTCCTCGCCGCGGCCTCGATGGCCGGCATCCCGCCCCTGGTCGGCTTCGTCGCCAAGGAGTCGGCGCTGGAGTCGATGGTCGCCGTCGGCGGCTGGCTCGGCTGGACGGTCGCGGCCGGCGTCGCGCTGGGATCGGGGCTGACCGTGGCCTACAGCGCCCGCTTCCTCTGGGGAGCCTTCGCGACCAAGCCCGGCATGGAGACCACCCCGACCGGCCGGCTCGGCATCGTCTTCCTGGCCGCGCCGGCGGCGCTGGCCCTCCTCGGGCTGCTGCTGGGGCCGGTCCCGCGGCCGATCGGTCTGCTGGGCGGGCCGGTCAGCGCGCTCTCCGGAGCCGGCGAGGAGACGACGGCCGAGCTGGCGCTGTGGCACGGGCTGACCCCCGGACTCGGACTCTCGGCGGCGGCCTGGCTGCTCGGCGCCGGCCTCTTCCTGCTGAGCCGGCGCGACGTCGACTGGCCGGGACGGGTGCCGCGGCGGCTGGAGGCCGAGCGCACCTATCGCGGTCTGGTGCGCGGGCTGGACGCGCTGGCGGTCCGACTGACCTCGAAGACCCAGCGCGGCTCGCTGGGCTTCTACCTGTTCATCATCCTGACCGTGGCCACGCTGGTTCCGCTGAGCGTGCTGCTGCTGGCCGGCCACCGGGTGCCCGCCGACTGGATCCTCGCCGAGGACCCGCTGCAGGTGGTGCTGGCGGTGGTGGTCCTCGCCGGTGCGGTCGGCGCCGTGCGCGCCCCTAAGCGCTTCATGGCGGTGCTGCTCGTCTCGCTGTGCGGCTTCGGCTCGGCGGGGATCTTCGCCCTGCAGGGCTCGCCGGACCTGGCGCTGACCATCCTGCTGGTGGAGTCGGCGGTGCTGGTGGTCTTCGTGCTGGCGCTGCGCATGCTGCCCGCCGGCATCTGGACGCAGAACCCCACCGGCTTCCGCACCGCCCGCGCGCTGCTGGGCGCCGCCTTCGGGCTGGTGATGATGGCCGCCGTCGCCGTCGGCCTCGCCGCGCGCTCGGCGGACCCGGTCTCGGTGGAGTTCCCCTGGCTCGCCCACGACGTCGGTCACGGCGCCAACATCGTCAACGTCACGCTGGTCGACATCCGCGCCTGGGACACCTTCGGCGAGATCACGGTGCTGGCCTCGGCGGCGACCGGCGTCGCCTCGCTGATCTTCGTGCAGCGCCGCGACGTGCGACGGCGCAGTCTCCACGAGGTCCCCACCGGATCGGTGGGGCGCGTGGTCGACGACGCCGAGCTCTCCCCGCAGCACGCCCAGGAGCTGCGCGTGGCCCGCTCCTTCGCGACCGTCGCCCGCGAGGCCTGGCTGGTGGCGGGCCGCACCGTGGCCCCGGAGCACCGCTCGATCGTCTTCGAGGTGGTCACCCGGCTGCTGTTCCACGCGATCATCCTGCTCTCGGTCTACCTGCTGCTGGCCGGGCACAACGACCCCGGCGGCGGGTTCGCCGGCGGCCTGCTCGTCGGGCTGGCGCTGATGCTGCGCTACCTGGCCGGCGGCCGCTACGAGCTGGAGGCCGCCGTGCCGTTCAGCGCCAGCGCACTGATGGGCTGGGGGATGACCGTCGCCTGCGCCTCGGGACTGATGCCGCTGCTGGTGGACGGCCAGCTCTTCCAATCGGCCTACGTCGAGCTGACGATGCCGCTGCTCGGCGAGCATGCGCTGGTGTCCTCGGTGGTCTTCGACGTCGGGGTCTACCTGGTGGTCGCCGGGCTGATCCTGGACATCCTGCGCAGCCTGGGCGCGGAGATCGACGTGCGGTCCGAGCAGCAGAGCCTGGCCGAGGCCTCGCGGCTGCGCCGCCGCGGGCGCATGGCCTCGGCCTGGGCCGGGATGGGGGACTGAGCCATGACGATCAATCTGACGCTGCTGGTGCTGATGGGCGCGCTCTTCGCCGTCGGCGTCCACCTGCTGCTGGAGCGCTCGCTGACCCGCGTGCTGCTGGGCATCATCCTGATCTCCAACGGGGTGAACCTGCTGATGCTGCAGACCGCCGGCCGGGCCGGACTGGCGCCGATCGTCCGCGGCGACGCCGGCTTCGAGGACATGCTGGACCCGTTGCCGCAGGCGCTGGTGCTCACCGCCATCGTGATCTCCTTCGCGCTGACCAGCCTGATGCTGGCGCTGATCTACCGCTCCTGGGCGCTGGCGCGGCAGGACGAGGTCGCCGACGACGAGGAGGATCGTCGCGTGGCCGCCCAGCCCGTCCACGACCCGGAGGAGGACTCCGACGTGCCCGCCGAGACCAGCGAGTTCTCCGAGGCCGACCCTGCGGACCCGCACCAGGCCCGCCAGCGCGGCCGGCTGCTGAATCCGCAGGCCGGCCGGGACGCGACCGCCGGCGGCGCGGTGGAGGACCAGCTGCGCCGCGGGCTGCACGAACCCGACGACGACGCAGGGGCTCGCGGGCGAGCGGCGGAGCCCGACGCCGGTTCTGCCGACGGTTCCTCCGACGGCCCGCCCCGCCGTGGAAGGAGGCGCTGACATGGACGGCGATCTGGCCTCCCTCATCCCGCTGGCGGTGCTGCTGCCGGTGCTCGGCGCGGGCTTCGGCTTCGCCTTCTACCGCCAGCAGACCACCCAGCGCGCCGTCACTCTGGGCACGCTGACGCTGACCGTGGTGCTGGAGATCGTGCTGCTGGCCGACGTCTGGCAGGGCGGGGCGCAGGCGGTCCATCTGGCCGGCTGGCCGGCGCCCTTCGGCATCGCGATGGTCATCGACCGGTTCTCCGCGCTGATGCTGGTGGTCTCGTCGATCATCACGCTGGCAGTGCTGCTCTATGCGGTCGGGCAGGGCGCCGCGGCCGAGGAGCGGCGCGACGACGGTCCGGTGTCGATCTTCTACCCGACGTATCTGATCCTGGTCGCCGGCGTCTCCAACGCCTTCCTGGCCGGGGACCTGTTCAACCTCTACGTCGGCTTCGAGATCTTCCTGACCGCCTCCTACGTGCTGCTCACCCTCGGCGGCGGCGAGGCGCGGATCCGGGCCGGAGTGACCTACGTGGTCGTCTCCATCGTCTCCTCGCTGCTCTTCCTGATCACCATCGGGGTCATCTATGCGGCCACCGGCACGGTGAACCTGGCGGATCTGGCGTTGGCGCTGGGCGAGCTGGACCGCGGCATGCAGCTGCTGCTGCATGTGATGCTGCTGGTCGGCTTCGGGATCAAGGCCGCGGTCTTCCCGCTGGCCTTCTGGCTGCCGGACTCCTACCCGACGGCGCCGGCGCCGGTGACCGCGGTCTTCGCCGGCCTGCTGACCAAGGTCGGCATCTACTCGATCATCCGCACCGAGACGCTGCTCTTCCCCGGCGAACGGCTGAACACCGCGCTGATGATCGTCGCACTGCTGACCATGCTCGTCGGGATCCTGGGCGCGCTGGCGCAGAGCGACGTCAAACGCATGCTCTCCTTCACGCTCACCAGCCACATCGGCTATCTGGTCTTCGGGCTCTCGCTGCTGTCGATCACCGGGATGTCGGCGACGATCTACTACGTCGCCCACCACATCACCATCCAGACCACGCTGTTCCTGGTCACCGGGCTGATCGAGCGCCGGTCCGGGACCTCGGCGGTGGACCGGCTGGGCGGGCTGGCGAAGATCTCCCCGGTGCTGGCGGTGCTGTTCTTCCTGCCGGCGATGAATCTGGCCGGCATCCCGCCGTTCAGCGGCTTCATCGGCAAGCTCGGGATGATCCAGGGCGGCGTCGCGGAGAACACCGCGATCGCCTGGACGCTGGTGGTCGGCTCGGTGGTCACCTCGCTGCTGACGCTGCTGGCGCTGGCCCGCATCTGGGCCCGGGCGTTCTGGCGCCGCGCCGAGGACGCCGACGACCCCGACCCGCTGCTGATGTCGAAGACGCTGGCCCACGCGCGGGCGGCCAACAAGCGGCTGCTGCCGACGTCGATGACGGTTCCGACGGCGCTGCTGGTCGGGCTCTCGCTGGCCTTCACCGTCTTCGCCGGCCCGCTGCTGAGCTTCTCCCGGGCGGCGGCGCAGGACATGTACGAGCGCACCCCCTATCTCGAGGCGGTGCTGGGCGAGGAGCGCGTCGACGGCGTCCGGGCCGAGCTGCGCGAGCTGGCCGCGCAGGTCGACGGCCTCGAGACCGGCGACGGCGGCGCGGAGGAGCACGCTCCGGTGCACACCTCGGTGGAGCCGCGCGACGCCGAGCAGCTGGAGTCCGACGACGCCGCCGACGGCCACGCGGACGACGCCGCGTCCGGTGCCGGCGATGGTGCCGGCGACGGTGCCGGGTCCGGTGCCGGCGATGATGCCGGCGACGAGGCAGGAGGTGAGTCCCGATGAGGCGACCGAGGACCCCGCTGCGGCTGGAGATGCCGCTGATCGCCTTCCTGGCGTTCCTTTGGATGGCGGTCTGGCGCGACTTCACGCTCGGCACGCTGCTGGTCGGTCTGGTGCTCGGCACGGTGATCGTGCGGGTGTTCTACCTGCCGCCGCTGCGCGGCACGGGGCGCTTCAACCTGTTCTGGTGGGCGGTCTTCGCCGGGCGCTTCCTGGGGCGGATGGTGGCCGCCTCCTTCCAAGTGGCCTGGCTGGCCGTCGTCCGCGGCCCCCGGGTGCGCAGCGCGATCGTGGCGGTGCAGCTGCGCAGCCACGACGATTTCCTCGTCACGATGGTCGGCCACGCCGTCGCGCTGGTGCCGGGCTCGCTGGTGCTCGACGTCGACCGCACGACCACCACGCTCTACCTGCACTGCCTGGACTTCCGCGGCCCGGAGGACATCGAACAGGTGCGCCGCTCGGTGCTGCGCGACGAGGCGCTGCTCATCCGCGCCGGCGGGACGCCGTCGGATCTGGCGGGGATCCGCGCCGAGAAGCGCCTGGGGCGCACGCCCGGGCTCAGCCCCGCCGAGCTGCGGGCGCATCCGCCGATCGCCGGGTCCGCCGCCCGGTGCGCTGCACTGGGCGACGTCGACGCGTCCGGAGGAGGGAGGTCCTGATGCTGGAGACTGCGCTGCTGATCACCCAGGCGCTGCTGGGCGCCGCCGTGCTCTGTGCGGTGGTCCGCGTCTTCCGCGGCCCGTCGGTGCTCGACCGGGTCATCGCCGTCGACGTGACCCTGCTGGTGGTCTCCTCGATGCTGCTGGTGGACATGATCGCCCGCGACCACCGGGACTTCGTGCTCTTCGTCATCGCCGGGGCGATGATCGGCTTCCTCGGCGCCGTCGCGATCGCCCGCTTCATCCCGGTGCGCCGCCATGAGCAGGTCGCCCGGCCGGATCCGGCCGCGGCCGCCGCGGGGGAGACCCGGACGGCCGGGACGGCGCGGACGGCGGGGGCCGAGCCCTCGCGGCCGACGTCGGAGGCCGTCGGCGACGAGGACCCGGCGACGTCGTGGTTCACCGCCCTGGCCCGCTCGCGGCGCGAGGAGCAGCGGCGGGCCCGCGCGCGGCAGGACCACGACGAGGACCACGACGAGGGCCATGGCGACCCCGAGGGCGCAGGCCGTGACGGCGCGGATCGGCGGGAGGAGGAGCGATGAGCGAGCTGGCCCCGATCCTCGACGGCGTCGCGGCGGTGTTCCTGGTGATCGGCGGGCTGATGTCGCTGGCCGCCGGCGTCGGGCTGCTGCGCTTCCCGGACCTGCACTCGCGGATGCACGCGGCCACCAAGCCGCAGGTGCTCGGGCTGCTGATGTTCGTGCTGGCCGCCGCGCTGACCTGGCGCAGCTGGGAGCTGATCGCCATCGCGCTGCTGACCTGGGGCGTGCAGATCCTCACCGCACCGGTCAGCGCCCATATGGTCGGCCGGGCCGGGTACCGGAGCCGGCACGTGCGGCGCGACGCGCTCGTCGTCGACGAGCTGGCGCGCGCCGTCGACCGCATCGCCCGCGAGGACACCTCGCGCCCGGAGCTCGACGAGGACCGGCCGAGCTCCTGACGGCCCCGCCGACGCCCGGGCCAGGAGGCACCGACGTCATCGAGTGGCCGCCGGTGACGAGAGTTCTGCGCCTGACGAGGGGATCGGCGGCCGATTCGTCGTCATCGGCGGCCACTCGATGCCGGGCGGGAGCCGCGGAAAGCCCCTCAGACCTCCGAAGGGTCCTTGGCGGCGCCCTTGATCTTCCGCATCGAGGCCTTCGCTCCGCGCTGGGAGAGGACCTGCACCCCGGCGGAGACCGCCGCGGAGCTCACCGCGAAGATCAGCGCCTTCTGCAGCGAGATGTCCTCGTCCTCCGAACTCTTCGGCGTCTCCTCGCCGGTGGCCTGCTTCCATGCGAACTCGAACGCCTTCGTGGCCGCGAAGCCCCCGGCCAGCGAAATCCCGGTGGTCAGCAGCTTGTCCATGATCTTGTCCATCGGCACTCCTCGCGGGTCGGTCTCTGTGCGCGCCCGGCCGCCGCCGCGCGGATCGCGGGCGGCCGACCTCGTCCCCAGCCTAGCCCAGGCGCCGCAGGCTTGGCCGCCGCCCGGCCCTCTCCCCGCCGCGGCGCCGGTGAGGTACGGTGGGGCACGTCATTCGAGACACGACAGGGGAGCGCCCCTCGGCACGCACGTGCCGGAAGGCGCTGAGAGTGGGCTGAAGGCCCAGACCCTCGAACCTGATCAGGCCAGCACCTGCGAAGGAAGTCGAGACTCGTCCTCGGATGCCGGATCGCCGACGACGGCGGCATCAGTCCGCGCACCTGCGGTCCTGCCGCACCGTCGTCCCCGGCTCCCTCCTGCGTGCTCGTGGTCCATCACTGTGACGACCAGGGAGCATCATGAGCAGCACCGACGCCTCGAAGGCATCGAAGAAGGATCCGCAGCGGGCCGCCGCGACGCCGTCGCCGACCACCCGGAGCGCGAAGACGACCCGCTGGTCGGTCTCCGACATCGTGGTCGCCTCCACCCTCGCCGTCGCCGCCGGCGTCATCTTCTGGGGCTGGAACCTCAGCTACCAGGTCATCGGGGGCCTCTTCGCCGCCTATCCGCCCATGGCCACCATCGTGCACGGCATGTGGCTCTTCCCCGGCGTGCTCGGCGCGCTGATCATCCGCAAGCCCGGCGCGGCGATCTACTGTGAGCTCGTTGCCGCCGTCGTCTCCGCCCTGCTGGGCTCGCAATGGGGACTGACCGTGCTCTCCTCGGGCTTCGTGCAGGGTCTGGGCGCGGAGCTGATCTTCCTGGCCTTCCTCTACCGCCGCTTCACCCTCGACACCGCCGTGCTCGCCGGTGCGCTCTCGGGCTTCTTCGGCGGGGCCACCTACCACTGGATCATCCCGATGTACGCCTATGCGCCGCTGGAGACCGCCGTCCACATCGGCTGCTTCACCCTCTCCGGAGCGATCATCGCCGGAGCGCTGATGTGGGTCGCGACGCGTGGGCTGGCCGCGACCTCGGTGCTCGGCCCGCTGGCCTCGCGGCGCGCCCACCGTGAGCCGGTCGTCGGCTCCGGAGCGGGCCGATGAGCGCGACGCCGACGCCGCGCGGGACCGTCGACGACGGGCGGGCCGGGACCGCGCCGAGCGATTCCGCACCGTTCGCCCCCGCCCCGATCGCTGATGCACCGATCGCTGATGCACCGATCGCTGATGCACCGATTGATGATGCGCCGTCGGCGGCCGGCACATCACCGCACCCGGCCGGCGCCGAGGTCCGGGCCGAGGGCTGGACCTTCCAGCACGCCGACCGTCCGGCCCCGGCGCTGGAGGATCTGGATCTGCACGTCGCCCCGGGGGAGAAGGTCCTGCTGGCCGGCCCCTCGGGGCGGGGAAGTCCACGCTGCTGCACGGGCTCGCCGGGGTCCTCCACGACGAGGACGCCGTGTCCGCCGGTGCGCTGCGGATCGACGGCGCCGCTCCCGACACCGCCCGCGGCCGGGCCGGCCTGATGCAGCAGGATCCCGAGTCGCAGGTGGTGCTCTCCCGCATCGGCGACGACGTCGCCTTCGCCGCGGAGAACCTCGCCGTGGAACGGGGCGAGATCTGGGAGCGGGTGCGTGAGGCGCTCGACGCCGTCGGGCTCGGCCCCGGCGGCCCCGGCGGCCCCGGCGGGACGGGCGCGACGGCCGCCCGGATGCTCGACCATCCCACCGCCCAGCTCTCCGGCGGGCAGAAGCAGCGGCTCGCGCTGGCCGGGATCCTGACGATGCGTCCGAGGCTGCTGCTCCTCGACGAGCCGACGGCGAACCTCGACCCGGCCGGCGTCGTCCAGGTCCGCGACGCGGTCCTCGCCGCCGCCGAGGCCACCGGGGCGACGCTGATCGTCGTCGAGCACCGGCTGGGCGTCTGGGCCGAGCACTTCGACACGCTGGTCGTGCTCGAGACCGGCGGCGGCGTGGCGCGCCGGGTCGATGCGGCGCGCATCGCCGACGACGAGCCCCTGCGCGACGAGCTGGCCGCCATGGGGCTCTGGGTCCCCGGCATGCCCCCGCAGCTGCCGTCGTGGTCGCCGCGCCGTGGCGATGTCGTCGACCCGGCGCCGTCCGGACACGACGGCGAGGAGCTGCTGTCCGCCGAGGCGCTCGCCGTCGACCGCACCGCCCCGCGCCGGGGCCGAAGCGACGGTCGACGGCACGGTCGACGGCGCGGTCCGCGCGCCGGATCGGCGCCTCGGCCGGTGCTGGACGGTGTGGACCTGACGCTGCGCCGCGGCCGGGCACTGGGGCTGACCGGACGCAACGGCACGGGGAAGTCCACGCTGCTGCTCAGCCTGGCCGGGCTGCTGCCGCTCCACGGCGGCCGGGTGATCGCCGGGGCGGGGCTGATAGGCGGTGCCGGCAGTGCCGGGGAGGCGGCCGGCGCTCCCGGCGCCGCGGGCGGCCGGAATCGGCTGGGCGAGGACCCGGGCGGTTGGCGCGCGGCCGATCTGGTCGCCCGCCTCGGGGTGGTCTTCCAGGAGCCCGAGCACCAGTTCGTCCGTCCCACCGTCCACGAGGAGCTGGCCCTCGGCGCGCGCCAGGCCCGCCGTCCGGGCACCGAGGACCCGCTGTTCACCGAGGAGCAGGTCGCCGCCCGGGTCGCCGAGCTGCTCGAGCGCCTGCGGCTCACCGAGCTGGCCGATGCCAATCCCTTCACCCTCTCCGGCGGGGAGAAGCGCCGGCTGTCAGTGGGCACGGTGCTCTCCGCCGGTCCGGCGGTGCTGCTGCTCGACGAACCGACCTTCGGCCAGGACGCCCACACCTTCGCGGAGCTGGTCCGGCTGCTGCGCGAGCACCTCGACGCCGGCGGCGCGCTCATCGCGGTGACCCACGACGCCGCCTTCCTGCAGGCCCTGGACGCCGAGGAGCTGCGTCTCGGCGAGCCGGCGGGAGGGGCGCGGGAGGACGACGCCGAGGCATCCGAGATCTCCGGCGACGTCGCGCCGTCGTCGTCCGGCCGCCGGGCCGCCCCCGCCCGCGAGCCCGCCTCCGGCTCCACCGTCCCGATGCTCTCCGGCGTCCGCAGCGAGTCGTTCCTGGGCCGCCGCGGCGCGCTGGCCAAGCTCGCCGCCGTGCTGCTGGTGACCGTCGCCCTGGTGGCGACGATGGACTGGGTCAGCTCGGCGGTGGTGATCGCCGCGGGCCTGCTGCTCGTCCCGGCCGCCGGGCTGCGGCTCGGACAGTTCCTGAGGCGCCTGTGGCCCTTCGCCGTCGGCGCCGTCGTCGCCGTCTGGGGGACCGCCGTCGCCGCCGAGGCGTCCGGCGAGACGCTGCTGGACCTGGGCTTCACCACGGTCTCCGCCGGCTCGCTGGAGCTCGGCGTGGCCATGGGCGCCCGCGCGCTGGCCATCGTGATCCCCTCGGTGCTGGTCTTCTCGACCACCGACCCCACGGATCTCGCCGACGGGCTGGCCCAGCAGCTGCGGCTGCCGGCGCGCTTCGTCCTCGGTGCGCTGGCGGCGATGCGGCTGCTGGGCCTGCTGGCCCAGCACTGGACGACGATCGGCCATGCCCGCCGGGCCCGCGGCATCGGCGCCCACGGCGGCCTCGTCGCCCGGATCGGGGCGACGCTCTCGCAGGCCTTCGGGCTGCTGGTGCAGGCGATCCGCATCGCCACCCGCCTGGCGGTCACCATGGAGTCCCGCGGCTTCGGCGCCGGGCCGCGCACCTGGGCGCGGCCCGCGCGCACCGACGCGGCCGACGTCGGACTGATCCTCGGCGGGCTGGCGCTCGCCGCGGCGGCCACGGCGGTCTCGATCGGCGTCGGGGCGTGGAACCCGGTGTGGTGAGGCGGTCCGCGGGCCCGCGCCGACGACGGAGACACCGTGCCTTCGAGCGGGCTCAGGGGTGGGAGGCGGGTGGAAGACGCGCGACGGCGAGCAGCCCGCCCGTCGGCCTCGCGCTCAGCTCGAGGGTCCCTCCGTGGGCCTCGACGATGCGCCGGGCGATGGCCAGGCCGAGTCCCGCGCCGGTGTGGTCCCAACTCGATGCGAGGGAGGAGCCGTCGCCGGCGGGCGAGGTGCTGCGGGATCGTCCGGCACCGCGCTGGAACGGTTCGGCGAGCACGGCGACGTGCGCCGGGGACAGGAGCTCCCCGGTGTTCTCCACTGTCAGCACCGTGGACGGGCTCGCACCGTCGTCCTCTGGCGCCGTGCGGAGGACGACCCGACCCTCGGAGGGCAGGTTGTGCACGATGGCGTTCTGCACCAGATTGGCGGCCAGCTGCGTCAGCAGAGTCTCTGAGCCCGCCGTCGGCGCGGCGTCGGCGACCACCTCGAGATGCGCTCCGCGACGTTCGGCCAGCGGCAGCAGGTCCTCGGCGACCTCTTCGGCGATCAGCGAGAGCTCCACCGGCCGCATGTCGAAGGTGCCCTGCTCGGCCCGGCTGAGCAGCAGCAGCGCCTCGGTCAACTCGACGGCACGGTCGTTGACGGCCCGGAGCCTGTCGATCAGCTCCCCGCCGCCGCGGTCCGGATCATCCCGGGCGACGTCGAGCAGCATCCGTGTGGTCGCCAGCGGAGTGCGCAGCTCGTGGGAGGCGTTGGCCGCGAAGCGCCTCTGCTCGGCGACATGAGACTCGATCCGCGCCATCATGGTGTCGAAGGCGTCGGCGAGCTCGCGGAACTCGTCCTGGCGGCCCGCCAGGGCGATGCGATGGGCCAGCGAGCCGTCGGCCGCCGCCCGGGTGGCCTCGGTGATGCGGTCCAGCGGCCTCAGCATCCGGCCGGCGAGGATCCAGCCGCCCGCCAGCCCGATGACCAGCAGGAATGTCAGCGCCGCGAGAGCGGCCGGGGCGAAGGCTTCGACGAGATCGGAGCGAGCCGGGACGAACCCGCCCTGCGAGCGGATCGTGCGATCCGGTACATAGCGCAGCAGGAACACCCACACGACGGCCAGGAGCAGTCCTCCGGCCAGCACCAGGAATCCCGCGTAGCTGAGCGTCAGCCGTACCCGCACGCTCATCCCCGGCGGTCTTTTCATGGGGCGCTCCGCCCGCCGGCGCCGGGGTCGTCGCCCGGGCCCTCCGCCGCGGACATGTCGATGCGGTACCCCACTCCGGGCACCGTCGCGATCACCCAGGGCTCCCCGAGCCGGCGCCGCAGTGCGGAGACGGTGATCCGCACCGCATTGGTGAAGGGATCGGCGTTCTCGTCCCAGGCCCGCTCCAGCAGCTCCTCGGCGCCGACGACGCCGCCCTGGGCTCTCAGCAGCACCTCCAGCACCGCGAACTGCTTGCGGGTGAGGGCCACATGGCGGCCTCCGCGGAAGACCTCGCGACGGAACGGATCGAGCCGCAGCCCGGCGCCCTCGAGCACGGGTGGTCTGGGGTCCCGGCGTCGGCGGGCCAGGGCTCGCAGGCGCAGTACCAGCTCCTTCAGCTCGAACGGCTTGGTGAGATAGTCATCGGCGCCGAGCTCGAACCCGGAGGTCTTGTCGTCCAATCGGTCGGCGGCGGTCAGCATGAGGATGGGCGTCCCGGACCCGGAGTCCACGATCCGACGGGCGACCTCGTCGCCCGACGGGCCGGGGATGTCACGGTCGAGGACCACCAGTTCGTAGGTGGTGAGATCCAGCAGCTCCAGTGCGGAGTCTCCGTCTCCGGCGACGTCGGCCGCCATGGCCTCGCGACGCAGTCCCTGCTGGACGGCCTCGGCGAGGTAGGGCTCGTCCTCGACGATCAGTACGCGCATCACCGGCAGTCTACGCAGGCCTGCATATCGTCGGCGTATGCGGATCCGCATACGCTGTGACAACACGGGGACCGATGGGCTGGGGCCATGAACACCACAAGACATGCGACATCAGCCAGTTCATCACGCGACCCGTCGGATGCCGCCCCGACGGGAGCGCCCCCTCGGGGCGGCCACCGTCGCTCCGCCGCCGTCGCCGTGGTCCTCCTGGCCGTGGCCGCGGTGCTGGCGGTCTGCGTCGTGCAGGGGTCGGTCCCGTCTGCCGGAGGTTCATCGTCCGGGGACTCGGACTCCTCCGCTGCGGCGGAGAGGACGGATGCCGGCTCATCCTGGGGATCCTTCATGGAGGAGCTCACGGGAGAGCCAGGCGTCGAGGACGGCGTGGTCGATCAGGACGTCCATCTCCCCGCTGCCGACCAGGACCACCCGGCTGTGACCCGACTCGACGATGACCTCCTCGAGGCACTCCGCTCGGCCGCGGAGGACGCGGTCGCCGAGGGGGTCAGCATCGGCATCACCAGCGGGTGGCGTTCGGAGAGGTACCAGGAGGACCTCTTCGAGGACGCCGTCGACGAGCACGGGTCCCATGAAGCGGCGTCCCGCTGGGCCGCCACGGCGGAGACCTCGCAGCATGTCAGCGGCGACGCCGTCGATGTCGGCCCCTACGACGCCATCGACTGGATGCGCCGCCACGGCGCCGACTACGGGCTCTGCCAGATCTACGCGAACGAATCCTGGCACTATGAGCTGCGCCCCGAGGCGGTGACACGGGGCTGCCCGCCGAAGTACGCGGACCCCGGTGAGGACCCCCGGCTGCAGCGGTGACGCGGACGATCCGGATTGGACGATCCGGATTGGACGATCCGGGTTGGACGATCCGGGTTGGACGGCCCGCGGTACGCTGGCTCCATGCGCATCGCAGCAGCTCAGCTCGTCACCGGCGAGGACCCGCAGCAGAACCTCGAGCTCGTCCGCGACTGGACGCAGCAGGCCGCCGAGGCCGGCGCCGACGTCGTCGTCTTCCCCGAGGCCACGCAGCGCGCCTTCGGGCATCCTCTGACCTCGATCGCGGAGCCGATCGACGGACCCTGGGCGACCGCGGCCCGGGAGATCGCGTCGGCGCACGACGTCGTCGTGGTGGTCGGCATGTTCACCCCCGCGCCGCCGAGCGACGAGGGCCGCGAGCGGGTGGCCAACACGCTGCTGGCCGTCGGCCCCGGAGTCGAGGCCTCCTATGACAAGATTCACCTCTACGACGCCTTCGGCTTCCGCGAGTCGACCACCGTCGCTCCGGGGGAGACTCCGGTGCGCGTCGACGTCGACGCCGCGACCTTCGGGCTGGCGACCTGCTACGACGTCCGCTTCCCCGACCTGTTCACCGCCCACGCCCGCGCCGGCGCGATCGCGACGATCCTGCCGGCCTCCTGGGGCGCCGGACCGGGCAAGGTCGACCAGTGGCGGCTGCTGGCCCGCGCCCGCGCGCTGGATTCGACACAGTACGTCATCGCCTGCGGCCAGGGGCTGCCCTCGGCCGCCGGCGTCGAGCCCGTCGACGGCGCACCGACCGGCGTCGGACACTCGATGATCATCGGTCCGACCGGCGAGGTGCTCGCTGAGGCCGGCGAGGCCCCGGAGCTGCTGGTGGCCGACCTCGACGTCGACGCCGTCGCCTCGGCGCGCGAGCGGCTGCCGGTGCTCGCCAACGCCCGGGAGATCCCGCGGAGCTGAGATCTGCGCAACATCCCGCCCCGTCGTGGGTGAGTGTGGTTGCATAGGGACGTGACACGGGGTGCCGCGATCCGCGGCTGAGATGACACCCGTCGAACCTGATCCAGTTCGCACTGGCGAAGGGAATGTCCGTCACGGTGCGGCTCGCGGTCGCGGCCGGAGCGCAGCGGTCGACCGAGACCGTCGAGACGCGCGCATCCGCCCGGCGCATGCTCCTTCGCCTCGAGACGAGAGGCACGCATGAGCACCGACTCCCAGAACGCCGAGAACTCCGTCGCCGACACTGTTGCCGACACTGTTGCCGACACTGTTGCCGACACCGCCGCCGACGCGCTCCGCCCCGCCGCGCCGCTGTCCGAGCAGCTCGTGCTGGTCACCGGCGGCGCCCGCGGCCTCGGCGCGGCGATCACCCGGGCCTTCCTCCGCGAGGGGGCGAGCGTGGTGATCAACTACCGCAGCTCGCGCGAGGCCGCCGAGGCGCTGGCCGCCGAGCACCCGGGCCGGGCGCTCGCCGTCGCCGCCGACGTCCGCGACGCCGCCCAGGTCCGGACGCTGGTCGATGCCGCGCGCGAGCACTTCGGCCGCCCGATCACCACAGTGGTCAACAACGCGTTGGTGGACTTCGCCTTCACCGGCGACGCCCGCTCGACGGCCGGCGAGATCACCGCCGCCGAGCTCTCGACGCAGTTCTCCGGATCGGTGCAGGCTCCGCTGCAGGTCATCCAGGCCGCGCTGCCCGGGATGCGCGAGGCCGGCGTCGGCCGGATCATCTCCGTGGGCACCAACCTCTTCCAGCACCCGGTGGTGCCGTACCACGACTACACCGCCGCCAAAGCGGCGCTGCTCTCGCTGACCAGGACCTTCGCCGAGGACCTGGGGCCGGAGGGGATCACCGTCAACATGATCTCCGGCGGGCTGCTGCGCAGCACCGACGCCTCCGCGGCCACGCCGACCGAGGTCTTCGACGCCATCGCCGCGTCCACGCCGCTGCGGCGGGTCACCACCCCGGAGGAGCTGGCCGACGCCGCGGTCTTCTTCGCCTCGCCCTGGGCGCGCGGGGTGACGGCGCAGAACCTGATCGTCGACGGCGGGCTGGTGAAGGGATGAGCCCGAAGCCGGCACACTTCAACCTCTTCCTCCACGGCGCCGGCCACCACAAGGCCGCCTGGCGGGCGCCGGACTCGTCCGCCGACCAGCTGGCCGACCTGGGCTGGTACGAGGAGATCGCCCGCATCGCCGAGCGCGGGCTGCTGGACGCGGTCTTCCTGGCCGACGGGCAGTCGATCAGCATCACCGGCGTCGAGGACGGGCCGATGTGGCACTTCGAGCCGCTGACCCTGCTGACCGCGCTGAGCCGGGCCACGGAGCGCATCGGGCTGGTCTCCACAGTGTCGGCGACGTTCTACGCTCCCTTCCACGCCGCCCGGCTGCTGGCCAGTCTGGACCGCATCTCCGGCGGGCGGCTCGGCTGGAACGTGGTGACCTCCATGTTCGACGCCGAGGCGCAGAACCACGGGATGGAGGCCATGCCGCCCCATGCCGTCCGGTACGGCCGGGCCGAGGAGTTCGTCGACGTCGTCACCCGGCTGCTCGATTCCTGGCCGGAGGACTCGCTGGTGGTCGAGCGCGACGGACGCTACGTCGACGGCTCCCGGCTGGCCTCGCTGGAGCACGCCGGCGAGCACTTCGCCGTCCGCGGGCCGCTGAACGTCCCGCGCCCGCCGCAGGGCCGCCCGGTGCTCTTCCAGGCCGGCTCCTCCGAGCAGGGCCGGGATCTGGCCGCGCGGCGGGCGGAGGCGATCTACGCGGTGGCCTACGACCTCGCCGCCGGGCAGGCGTACCGCAGCGATGTGCGCGCCCGGATCGCCGCGGCCGGTCGGGACCCGGACTCTGTGGCGGTCATGCCCGGACTGGTGACCTATGTCGGCTCGACCATGGCCGAGGCCCGGGAGAAGCAGGCCGCCCTCGACGAGCTGCTGCCGGTGGAGGACTCGCTGCGCCAGCTGGCGGTCTTCACCCAGCAGGACACCTCCGACTGGGAGCTCGACGCCCCGGTGCCGGAGCTGCCGCCGCTGGAGGCGTTCACCGGGCCGCAGGGCCGCTATGCGACGATCCTGCGGATCATCGAGTCGGAGCGTCCGACGGTGCGGCAGCTGCTGGGCCGGCTCGCCGCCGGGGGAGGCCACTGCACGATGGTCGGCACCCCGGAGTCCGTCGCCGACGAGATCGAGCGCTGGCTCGACCGCGGCGGCGCCGACGGATTCAACCTCATGCCGCCGGCGCTGCCGGCGAGTCTGGAGGACTTCGTGGACCAGGTGGTCCCGGAGCTGCAGCGCAGCGGCCGGTTCCGCACCGCGTACGGCGCGACGACGCTGCGCGGGCATCTGGGGCTGGAGGTGCCGGAGCCGGCGTCGCGCTGACCGCCCCTCGATGACTCCGTGGAAGGTGTGGGAAACGCGACGTATTCCCACACCTTCCACGGAGTCATCGCCGAGGGTCATCGCCGAGGGTCATCGCCGAGGGTCAGAGGGGAGGGTTCAGTCGTCCAGCGGGCGGCCCACTGGCAGATCCTCGGCCAGCAGCGCGGTCAGCTCGGCGGTGAGATCGTGGTCGACCGGCTTCTCGACGTCGTCGATCCGGGTGACCGGCGAGACCAGCCGCACCGAGGAGGCCAGAAAGACGTGGTCGGCGGCGCGCAGCTCCTCCGGGGTCAGCGGGCCGTAGCCCAGCTCCCACCCGGCGCGCTCGGCGGCGGCGAAGATCGCCCCCTGCGTGGTGCCGGGCAGGATGCCGGACTCCCGCTCCGGGGTGGACAGCCGAGGCGGCGAGCCCTCGGCCCCGCGATGCACCAGCAGCACCGTCGACGTCGGGCCCTCGAGGATCTGTCCGTCGCTGGTGTGGAAGATGACGTCGTCGAAGCCATGCTCCTTCGCGTGGCGCAGCGCCGCCATGTTGACCGCGTAGCTCAGCGTCTTCGCCCCCAGCAGCAGCCAGGGGGCGCGCTCGGCGGCGGTGGAGTCATGGCCGCGGTCAAGCAGGGTGACCGCGATCGGCTCGCCGCGGGAGGCCAGCAGCGACTCCGAGGCGGGGGTGAGCAGCACCCAGGCGGTGCCGGCGAAGGCCGGGTCGTCGGCGGCCGGCTCGCCCTCGACGCCGCGGGTGACCACGAGTTTGATGGTCAGGTGCTCCGGCAGCGTGCCGCGGGTGCTGAACTCCTCGATGCCCAGGTCGACGGCGCCCCGCCAGGACTCCGCCGGCGGAAGGGGTAGCTGGCAGATCCCGGCCGAGCGCGCCAGACGGCGCAGATGGGCGTCCAGCTTCCGGATCTCTCCGCCGAGGCAGTACATCGTCTCGAAGACGCCGTCGCCGCGGATCGCGCCGAGGTCGGTCACCCGCAGCTGGGGCTGGTGCGGATCGAAGATCATCCCGTGGGGGTGCTCGGCGTCGATGCGCACTCCGACGGCGGCGACGGAGTCTTCCTGAAAATGCTCAGCCATGCCGGCCAGCATAGGCCCTGCGCCCGGCTCGGGGGCACCCGCACCGCCCGGTCAGGGGCTTCGGGGCCGTAGAATGGTGGATCAGGCGTCGGACGGCCGACCGGAGGGGGTGGGCAGAACTGTGCTGTGGCCGCTGAGCGTGCTGGGCCTGGAAGGCCTCGCCGACTGGATCTTCGCGGTGCTCGTGGTCCTCGAGATCGTCGTGCGCCTGGCGGTGCTGGGCATCGTGCCCGGCGACCGGCGTCCCAACACGGCCATGGCCTGGCTGCTGGCCATCTTCTTCATCCCGGTGGTCGCGCTGCCGCTGTTCCTGCTGATCGGCCGCAACAAGCTCTCCGCGAAGCGTCAGGAGCGCCAGGCCTGGATCAACCGGGAGCTGCTGGAGATCACCAGCCACATGGACCTCTCCGACCAGCTGCGCGCCGACGACGCGCAGCTCGGCGCCACCGCCGCGCTGAACCGCAACCTCGGGGCCTTCCCGCTGCAGGAGGGCAACCGGATCCGGCTGCTGCCCGACTATCGCGAGTCCTTCGAATGGATGGTCGCCAGCATCGACGCCGCCGAGGACTACGTCCACGTGCTCTTCTACATCGTCGGCGATGACGAGGAGTACGCCGGCCCGGTGCTCGACGCGATGGAGCGCGCCGCCGAGCGCGGCGTCGCCGTGCGGCTGCTCTACGACCACCTGGGCACCATGCGCGTCCACGGCTACCGGCGACTGGTCCGCCGGCTGAAGGGCTCGCGGATCCAGTGGCACCGGGTGCTGCCGGTGCGGCCGTTCCAGGGCCGGTTCTCCCGGATCGATCTGCGCAACCACCGCAAGATCGTCGTCGTCGACGGCAGGACCGCGCTGACCGGCTCGGCGAACCTCATCGAGCCGCACTACCAGCGCCCGTCGGCCGCGCGCATGGGCCGCCGCTGGGTGGAGATGACCGCAGTGCTCACCGGCCCGGCGGTCACCGGGCTGGACATCGTCTTCGCCTCCGACTGGTACGCCGAGACGGGGGAGAGCCTCGGCGACGTGCTGCGCGTCGACATCGAGGCCGACGAGCGGGCCTCCGGCGGCTCGCTGGTGCAGGTCGTCCCCTCCGGCCCCGGCTTCCCCGACGAGAACAACCTCCGGCTGTTCAACGACCTCATCTACCAGGCCACCGAGCGGGTGATCATCTGCACCCCCTATCTGGTGCCCGACGACTCGCTGCTCTGTGCGATCACCAACGCCGCCCACCGTGAGGTGGACGTGACGCTGATGGTCTCGCGGAAGGCCGACCAGTTCATGGTCCAGCATGCCCAGCAGTCCTACTATCAGCAGCTGCTCGAGGCCGGAGTGCGCATCCACCGCTACCCGGATCCGGACGTGCTCCACTCGAAGTTCATGATCATCGACGACGACGTCGCGGTCATGGGGTCGTCGAACATGGACATGCGGTCGTTCTCGCTGAACCTCGAGGTCACGCTGATGATCGTCGATCCGGAGAAGGTCCGCGAGCTGGAGACGGTCTTCGCCCGGTACCGCTCGGTCTCCTCGCTGCTGACCCTGCACGACTGGACGCACCGCCCCTGGTACGTGCGCTACCTGGACAACGTCTTCCGGCTGACCTCCGCCCTGCAGTGAGCCTCGCCTCCGGCGCGGTCACGAGCGCAGCCCGTCGGCCCGCGACGATGGGCTAAGCTGGACGGGCTCGTCGTCGCACCGGGTGCTCCGGCGAGTCCCCGCGTTCGACGGCGACCGCACGGCCGCACCGGCCGACGTCGCCCCGCCGCCCGCACCACCGCACTGCTTCCTACCCGGAGAGACGATGAGCACAGACCCGCGCCCGGGAGCCGACTCGGCCCCATCGCGGCGGCGGCTGGTGCTCGCGGCCGCGCTGGCCTCGACCTTCGCGCTCTCCTCCTGCTCCGCAGTCGCCGAGGACGGTTCGAGCGCCGGCTCCCGCGACCCGTACGCCGCCGTGGCCACCGAGAGCTCGGACGAGGGCGCGGGCGGCCCGAGCGCCTCCGGCGGGGGCGAGCCCGCCGCGGCGCGGCTGGACCGGGAGGACATGCAGGAGGTGCTCCTCGGGGAGGGGGAGTACCCGTTCACCGCCGACGAGGTCGTCCGGCGCACCGGCCTGGAGTACTTCGAGGAGAGCATCGGCGTCACCGGCCAGGCCTATCGCCGCAGCTTCGGCGAGGACGACGCGTGCGCCCGGCAGATGGACACGGTCAACGAGCGCCTGGTCGGCGAGGACCCGGTCGACGGCGTCTACCGCGAGGCCACGGTGACCGACGACGCGGGCGAGCACACCCTCCATGTGTGGATGCTCGCCTACGACCGTCCCGTCTCCCGGGGCGAGGTCTGGGACGAGGTCCTGGCCGCCTGCGACGGGAAGTCGCTGGAGAGCCGCCACGACGGTGTCAGCTTCGGCGCGCTCGCCGAGGGCCCCTTCCGCGGCCTGTCGATGTCCATCGACGACGGCGGCGGCGAGTCCTCGGCCGCGCCGACCGGCGGGACCATCTCCTCCCGTGTGGACGGCTTCTCCGTCACAGCGGATCTCGGGCACCACGTGCTGAGCATCTCCAGCGTGGGTCTGAGCCGCGAGTCCTTCGACCAGGCGCTGGAGGTCCAGCGGGCGGCCCTGGAGGAGCATCCGGACCTGCTCGGCTGAGCGGCGCCGGGGTCGCGCGTCCCCGGACCGCGCACCGTCGAGCGGCCCCGGTCACCCGGGGAAGTCCACCCCGAGCGCGCCGAGCACTCCGGCGGCCTTCGCGACGATCTCCTCCCATTCCGCGGCGGGATCCGAGTCGGCGACGATCGCCCCGCCGAGGCCCAGATGCATCCGTGCTGTTCCCGGTGCTGCTCCCGGCGCCGGTCCGCGCGTCGCTCGGCGGGCGGGCGAGACGTCCTCGGCGCCCTCCGCGTCCCCGGCGCCCTCGGCGCCCTCGGCGCCGTCCTCGTGCTCCAGCACCAGCGTACGGATGAGCACGGAGAGATCGGCCGCGCCGGTGGTGCTGAAGTACCCGGCCACCCCGGCATAGGGGCCGCGTCGTCCGGTCTCCAGCCGTTCGAGGATCTCGAGGGTGGAGAGCTTCGGCGCCCCGGTCATCGAGCCGGGCGGGAAGGCGGCGGCGACGACGTCGGCGTGGGCCACGCCCGCGGCCGCCCGGGCGCTGACCGTCGAGACCAACTGATGCACGGTCGGGTAGCTCTCGACCGCGCAGAGCCGCTCCGTGCGCAGGGTGCCCGGCTCGGCGTGGATCGACAGGTCGTTGCGCGCCAGATCGGTGATCATCACGTTCTCCGCACGGTCCTTGGGGTGGGAGGCCAGCTCATCGCGCAGCGCGGCATCCTCGGCGGCGTCGGCGCCGCGCGGCCGCGTGCCCTTGATCGGTTCGGTGCGCGCGGTGCCGTCGGCGGAGAGGCTGAGGAAACGTTCCGGCGAGGTGGACAGCAGGTCCGCCGCTCGGCCGGCGCCGGGGAAGCGCAGCAGCTGGGTGAACGGCGCCCGGTTGGCCGCGCGCAGCCGGCGATACAGGGACAGCACGTCCAGGGATCCCGCGGAGCCGGCGACCAGACGGCCGGTCACCGCCGTGGTCAGGCAGGCCTCGTAGGTGGTGCCCTCGCGGATCTCGGCCAGCACCTCGTCGATCGCGGCCAGGTGGCGGGTGCGCGAGTCGCGGACGGCGAGCTCGGCCACGGTCGGCGGCAGGTCGGGCTCCTCGGCTCCTCCGGGGCGGCGGTCTGCCTGCCGTGCCGCGGCGACCGCCTGGGCCGCCGCGGCGTCGACCGCGGCGGCCCAGGCGGAGTCCTCGCCGAGGCTCTGCCGCTCCACGGTGCCGGAAGCATGGTCGACGACGACGGCGTGCGTGGCGCGGAAGAGTCGGGCGTCGTCGGTGCCCGGCTCCCGCCCGGCCGGACCTTCGGAGGCGGCGTCGGCGGCGACGGCGGGAGTCGGCCCGTGTCCCGGCCGCGGGGCGAGCTCGTGCCAGAGCTCGTGGCCCAGCCAGCCGACCCAGCCCAGCGCGAAGTCGGGAGAGTCTCCGGCATCTCCGGCGTCCTCGGAGGCCGCGGGTGCGTGCGGCCAGCGGCGGCGCAGCCAGGCGAAGAAGCCCTCCTCGGTGCGGCGCTCGCCGCCGTCGGCGATCTCGACGGTCACTCCGGCGCGGTGGCGCACTTCGACGGCGTGCGGGCCGCGGGAGAGGGCGATGATGCTGTGTCGGCTGCGCGGCCGCCCCGGGGGTCGCGTGGTCGCTGCTGTCCAGCAGCGCCGCCGGGGTCGCCTCCTCGTCCGTCGGGCAGAGCCGGGCGAAGAGCGTCACGGCGACGTCCTCGGGCAGCCCGTCGGCGCCGAGGCCGCCGACGGCGACGGGCGCGCGGACGACCGGCGGCTCACCCGTCGCCGGCTCACCCCGTGCCGGCTCACCCATCGCCGAGCAGCCGGCGCCGGCGGATCAGGTGGCGCGCGCCGTCGGCGGCGATCGCCGCGCCGATGATGATCTGGATGATCGAGATCCACAGCGGCCAGCCGTCCGGGTCGATCAGCAGAGCGCCGGTCAGAGCGATGCAGACGCCGGCGACCACCGTGCCCCACGAGGCGCGGCGCGGCTGGACCACGACGTCGGGGGCGGGTCCCTCGTCGGAGGATCGGGGATGCGGCATGGGTCCAGTCTAGGGCGCGGTCGCCGGCGGATGCCGGGCCGGTCAGGCCGTGGCGGCTCGTCGCGCGGCGGTACGATGGCCGGCGTGACCGACGACAGCACCGAGACTCGAGACACAGGCCCGGCCCCGTGCGGCGGCTCCTCCGCCCCCGACGTCGTCGACGCGGGGCAGATTCCCCGCCGCGGCCGCCCGCGCAGCGTCGCCTCGCATCAGGCGGTGCTCACCACGGTCGCCCGGCTGCTCGACGACGAGCAGGTCGGCTACGACTCGCTGACCATCGAGCGCATCGCCGCCGAGGCCGGCGTGGGCAAGCAGACCATCTACCGCTGGTGGCCGAACAAGGCCGCCGTCGTGCTGGAGGCGCTGCTGGCCGGACATATGCGGCTGGAGTTCGCCCCGCTGCCGGACACCGGCGACCTGCGCGCGGACCTGCACCGGTGGATGGACCACACGCTGGAGCTGGTCTTCACCGAGGAGACCATCGGCATGGCGCGCAGCATCATGCAGGCGCTGGTCACCCCCGGTGCGGCCGACGAGGAGCTGCTGGCCACCACCACGTTCTGGGAGGACACTCCGCTGGTCGAGCGTCTCGTCGCCGAGCGCGCGGCCGGACGGCTGGGGGAGCAGGCCGTCCCGGAGACGATGTCGGCGGCGCTGACCGATCCGCTGCTGCTGCGCATCGTCTCCACCGGGCGCCCCGGTGACAGGTGGGCGCACTCGCTGGTCGACACGGTGCTGGACCCCATGCTCCGCTGAGCGGGGCCGCGAGGCCACGGGTCGGCTGGACGTCCCCGACGCTCCGCAGAGCGGCGGTGTGATCTTTCCGACGATGATTTCCGAGACGGGCCGAGCCGCATTAGGCTGGGTGCGGCGGCCGCTCGGCCGTCCCGTTCCGCGCATCATCCTCGTCCCCGGAGGCCGCCGCCCATGGCTGCTCTGCTGCATCGACTCGGACTGCTCGCCGCCCGTCGCGCCAAGACCGTCGTCGCGGCCTGGCTCGCGGTGCTGGCGCTGGCCGTCACCTCCTTCCTCTCCTTCGGCGGGCAGCTGACCGACCAGATCTCGCTGCCCGACCTGGAGACCACCCGCGTCACCGACCGGCTCGCCGAGGAGCTGCCGGACGTCTCCGGCGGCTCGGCCACGGCGGTATTGCGCACCGAGGACGGCGAGGCCTTCACCGACGCGCAGCAGGACGCCGTCGCCGACCTCGCCGAGGAGGTCGAGGAGGTCGATGCCGTCGACGGCGTCACCGATCCCTTCGCCGCCGCGCAGGACCGTCAGGAGCAGCAGGACCAGCTCTCCGACTCGCGCACCGAGATCGAGGACTCGCGCGAGGAGATCTCCGACGGGCGCGACCAGATCGAACAGGGTCGCGAGCAGCTGGACCAGGGCCAGCAGGAGCTCGACGACGCGATCGCCCAGGCCCAGCAGCAGGGCTATTACGAGTCCATGCAGTCGCAGTTCGCCCAGCAGCAGGAGGAGCTCGAGGCCCAGCGCGAGGAGCTGGAGTCCCGCGCGGAGGAGCTCGACTCCGGCGCCGAGGAGCTGGCCGACGGTCAGGACGAGCTCGAGCGCGGCGAGGCCATGATGGACCTGGCCTCCGACGTGTCGATGGTCTCAGAAGACGGCGACGTCGCCGTGCTGAGCATCGGTTTCACCGAGGCGATGGCCGAGGTCGGTATGGGCGACCTCTCCGAGGTCTCCGACGTGCTGACCGAGGCAGACCTCGACGGCGTGGAGGTGCTGCCCTCGGGCGACCTGGACATGGAGATGCCCGCCCTCTTCGGCCCCACCGAGGCGATCGGACTGATGATCGCCGCTGTGGTGCTGCTGGTCATGCTGGGCACCTTCGTCGGCGCGGGGCTGCCGCTGGTCAACGCGCTGATCGGCGTGGGAATCGGCGTCGCCGGGGCGCTGTCGCTCTCCGGCTTCGTCGAGATGATGTCGGTGACCCCGATCCTGGGCCTGATGCTCGGCCTGGCGGTGGGCATCGACTACGCGCTGTTCATCCTGCACCGGCATCGAACCCAGCTGAAGGACGGCCTCGAGCTGCGCGAATCCATCGCGCTGGCCACCGGCACCGCCGGCAATGCGGTGCTCTTCGCCGGGGCGACGGTGATCATCGCGCTGCTGGCGCTCAATGTCACCGGCATCGGCTTCCTGGGCCTGATGGGCTCGATCGGTGCGGCCTGCGTGGCCGTGGCGGTGCTGATGGCGATCACCATGACACCGGCGGTGCTCTCGCTCGTCGGCCGGCACATCCTGCGCCGCGGCGAGCGGCGTCACATCGGCATGCGACGCCGCACGGAGATCTCCACCGCCATGCCGACCGGACGGGCGGCGCTGATCAGCGTCGTCGCCGTCCTCGCGCTGGCGGTGATGGCCATCCCGGTGGGCTCGATGCGCCTGGGCCTGCCCGACGCCAGCTCCGACCCCGCCGAGTCGACCTCGTACCAGGCATACACCGCCATGGAGGAAGCCTTCGGCGAGGGCCGCAACGGCCCGCTGCTGGCGGTCGCCGACCTGTCCGACGGCCTCGACGAGGCCGGAGCGCAGGAGCAGCAGATCGCGATCGGCGAGGCGCTGCGCGCCGACGATCAGGTCGCCGCGGCGGTCCCCGCCGCCGTCGACGATGACCACGAGATCGCGGCCTTCCAGGTGATCCCGGAGAAGGGTCCGGCCTCGGCGGAGGTCGAGCAGCTCGTCCACGATCTGCGCGACGGCGTGCTGCTGGACGGCTCGGACGTCTCCGACGTCGAGCTCTCCGTGGCCGGCATGACCGCGGCGAACATCGACATCTCCGAGGTCATCGCCGACGCCCTGCCGCTCTACCTGGGGCTGGTGGTCGGTCTGTCGCTGGTGCTCATGGTGGTGGTCTTCCGCTCGCTGCTGCTGCCGGTGCTGGCCACCCTCGGATTCGTCGGCTCCTACGCCGCCGGACTGGGCGGCGTCGTCGCGGTCTTCCAATGGGGCTGGATGCAGCCGGTCTTCGGCATCACCGAGCCGGGCCCCATCCTGACCTTCCTGCCGATCCTCACCGCCGGCATCCTCTTCGGCCTGGCGATGGACTATCAGCTGTTCACCGCCTCGGGGATGCGGGAGGCCTATGTCCACGGCGCCTCGCCGAAGGTGGCGGTGCGCCGCGGCCTGCACGCCGGCCGCTCGGTCGTTACCGCCGCGGCGCTGATCATGGGCTCGGTCTTCGCCGGATTCATCTTCACCGACGATCCGATGGTCAAGTCCATCGGACTCGGCCTGGCGCTGGGCGTGCTGCTCGACGCCTTCGTCGTCCGGCTGCTCCTGCTGCCGGCGCTGCTGACCCTCTGCGGTCGGGCGGCCTGGTGGCTGCCCCGCTGGCTGGACCGGATGCTGCCGGACGTCGACGTCGAGGGGGCGGCGTTGGAGCGTCGGTCGCTCGACGCCGACGACGAGGGTGGTTCGCCCGGATCGCCCGGATCCGGCGGTTCGGGCGGATCCGGCGGTCCCGATGGTCCGGGCGCCGACGACGGGCCGCGGGCTCCCGGCGCGGGGCCTGAGGTCGGCGAGGAGCGGTGGGAGCCGGAGTATTCCGGCATCCCGGCGCTGACCTCCTCCGGCTCCGCGTCGCGGGACTGAGCCGCCGCCGGTCAGGCAGCCGGGTCGGGGGCCGGTCGGGGCGTCAGGCC
>NZ_AFRW01000100.1 GCF_000220985.1 Nesterenkonia sp. F | reverse complement strand
CAGAGAAGACTGTGCCGCCTATCCGCGCCGCCTCCGGATGGACGTTCAGAGCATAGTCGTCAGTACGCCGCCGTCGGCACGGACGGCGCTGCCGTTGGTGGCCGAGGACATCGGGCTTGCGAGGTAGGCGGCGAGGTGAGCGATCTCTTCCGGCTCGATGAAGCGTCCGAGAAGTGACGTCTGATTCCCGGCGATGATCCCGGCTTTGAGCTCCTCCACAGAGGCCCCCTGGGCCTCAGCGATCTCCGTCACGGCTCGAGCGACTCCGTCGGAGTACGTCGGGCCGCCGAGAAGCGTGTTCACGGTGACGCCCGTTCCCTGAGCAACCTTGGCCAGACCATTGCTCAGGGCGAGCATCCCAGCCTTGGTGACCCCGTAGTGCGCCATATCCGCAGGGATGTTCACGCCTGATTCACTGCCGATGAAGATGATCCGTCCCCAACCTCCTCGCATCATCATGGGCATCAGCCCTCGTGACAGGCGCACTCCACTCATGACGTTCACGTCGAAGTAGCGCCTCCATTCGTCGTCGGTGATCTCGGTGAAGGGCTCGACGTCGAAGAGACCGACGTTGTTCACCAGGATGTCCACGTCCCCGAGTGAGTCGAGGAGTCGATCCACGTCGGCGGCGCGGGCGAAGTCGGCGACGATGCCTGTCACGCGTGCACCGCGGACTTCGCTCTCCAGAGTCTGCACCGCCCGGTGCAGACGACCGGAGTCTCGACCGTTGATGACCACCTCCGCGCCCTCGCGGAGAAGCTCCTTCGCGATGGCGTATCCGATGCCCTGAGTCGAGCCGCTGATGAATGCGCGCTTGGAGCTCAGCTGCAGATCCACAGACGTCCACCCTCTCGTTATTACTTGCTTGAGCAAATACATCATAGGTGGATTCAGTTGCCTGAGCAAGCAGATGTGTACCCTGGAGGGGTGGACGACCGCAGTGATCCCCCATCCCTCGGACATGATGACCTTGCCTCGTGGGCTGCTCTTGCGACAGTGCTGGAGTGGTTGCCGCCGGCCCTCGACGCCGACCTGGTCGAGGCTTTCGACCTCACCCATTTCGAGTACGGCGTGCTGTTCGCGCTTGCGGATGCTCCAGACCACACCTTGGGCATGAGCACTCTGGCCGGCTATGCCAACAGCTCGTTGTCACGCCTCTCACGGGCAGTGTCTCGACTGGAGGGGCGCGGGTGGATCCAGCGGTCGCAGAGCATCTCGGACAGGCGATCCACGCTGGCCACCCTGACGGAAGAGGGCAGCGAGGTCTTCCATCGCGCCGCTCCGGTGCACACGCAGACGGTGAAGAACCTCGTTCTGGATCCGCTCACGAAAGCCCAGCGACGCCAGCTGCACGAGATCAGCCGGCGGATCCAACGCGCGATTCGAGACGAGGAAGGATGGCAGCCGGACAGGAACGACCGCCGATCGGACTCCGACCGAAGCGGCCGTCAGACCGACGGCGGACCGTCGCGGGATGTCCATGGTCCCGAGTCATGATCTTCGCTCAGTGCTGACCTCTGACAGGTGACGGCGGGCGTCGTCGGAGCGGCGATCTCTGGGGCAGGAGTGTCACAGACCATCTGGGGCGCGTCGCTCGACCCATCGCAGAGTCGCTGCGGGGCAGAGCCCCGCATCGAAGTTCCGGGCAGTCTCATCCGACCCTGCAGCGATCCCGCGCCGCCGAGCTGCGCCACGGCGGCGCCCCGCGCAGGTCCCTGGTCGGACATGGGCCCGGTCCCGTCCCGCCGCGATACCCTGACTGACGATGAGCGCGCCGAAGAGATCCCGCCCTGCGAAGACCGCGTCGAAGGCCTCGTCGACGTCGAGGTCCGCCGCGAAGCGATCCCCGGCCCGTTCGTCCCCGAATCAGTCCCCGAAGCGCTCGTCGACGCGCCGCCCGACGTCGGCCGCCGCCCGGCGGACGACCACGAGCTCCCGTCGCTCGGCGTCGGCGTTCTCCTCGATCTCCTCCCGGACCACGAGCTCCGCCGGCCGCGGCTCGCGCATGCGCTGGGCCCGCTGGCTGTGGGCCGCGGTGATCACCGTCGTGCTGGGCACGCTGCTCTTCGAGTTCACGATGGTCTGGACCATCGGCGTCGGCACCTACATGATCACCATGGGGGAGCTGACCGGCCTGTGGTTCCTGGTCGCCGGCTACGTGCTGGCCTGCGTGCCGCCGGCCTTCGGACTGCTGGTCGCCACCGGCGGCTTCTGGCGCAGCATGACCCACGCGCTGTGGATCGGGCTGATCTACGGCACCGTCGGCTTCCTCCTCCTCGACCAGCTCGCCGGCCTGACCGTCTGATCCGCCGGGACGGCGACTTGCCCCGTCCACCCGCATGGGATCGACCGGATGTCACCGGTGACTCCTAGGCTGTGACCACGGCGGACGTCGACGGACGATCCGTCCCGCTCGCCCCCGCCCCGACCAGCAGGAGGCCCGCCCCGATGGATGCCGCACCCACGGCCCCAGGCCCGACGTCGACCGCCGAGACCGGGCGATGGCTCGTCGTCGTCGACACCGACGACGTCGACGTCCGGCACCGCGAGGTGCCCGAGATGCTGGACGCCGAGGGACTGAGCGTCGTCGGCTACTATCCGCGGCTGGGCGTGGCCGTCGTCGAGCGCGACGACGACCGGCTGGAGGGGCTGCGACTGCGCTGCCACGAGCGGCGGCGCCCGCTGACCCTGCTGCCCGAACGCACGTACCAGGCGCTGGACCGGCCGGTCGACGGGACGGCCGCGGCCGGCGCGGACTCTCCGACGAATCCGGCTGATCCGGACGAGCCCGCCGAGCCTGCCGAACCGCCCTTCGCCGACACCGCGGAGCACACCTGGGGGGTGCAGGCCGTGCGCGCCGTCGCCTCGGGCGCCACCGGGGCCGGGGTGAAGGTCGCAGTCCTGGACACCGGCTTCGCCGCGGATCACCCGGACTTCCGCGACCGCCGGGTGACCGCCGAGTCCTTCATCGACGACGAGGGCCCCGAGGACGGCCACGGACACGGCACCCACTGCATCGGCACCGCCTGCGGTCCCCGCGCCCCGGGGACGGTGCGCGGCTACGGCGTCGCACCGGAGGCGGAGATCCTCGCCGGCAAGGTGCTGGGCGCCGACGGCGGCGGATCGGACGCCTCGATCCTGGCCGGACTGGACTGGGCGCTGCAGCACGAGTGTGCGGTGATCTCGATGTCTCTGGGATCCGACGTCCGCGAGGTCCATCCGCCGTACGTGGCCGCCGGACGCCGGGCGCTGGAGCAGGGATCGCTGATCGTCGCCGCCGCGGGCAACAACGCCTCCCGGTCCGCCGGCGACCCCGGCTTCGTCGGAGCGCCGGCCAACAGCCCCTCCGTGATGGCGGTCGGGGCGATCGACGCCGAGCTGCGGATCGCCGACTTCTCGGCCCGGACGCTGCCCCGGCGCGGCGGACAGGTCGACGTCGCCGCGCCCGGTGTGGAGATCTTCTCCTCCTGGGCCGGCGAGCAGCAGCACCGCACGATCAGCGGGACCTCCATGGCGACCCCGCACGTCGCCGGCGTCGCGGCCCTGCTTGCCGAGAGCACCGGACTGCGCGGCCGCGCCCTGTGGGCGACGATCGTCCAGGAGGCGGTGCGGCTGGACCTCCCGTCGATCGACGTCGGCTCCGGGCTCACCGTCGTGCCGCCGCTCGAGCGGCCTGCCGAGGGCCCCGCTGAGGAACCCACCGGTGAACCCACCGCCTGAGAGGCGCCCGGGCATGCTCGGCGCCCGAGCCTGGGGCAGGCCCTCAGGGCCGGACTACGCTGACCCCATGGCACAGGACGAGCCGACCACCGCCTGGATCGTCACCGTCGACGTGCACCGGTCGGCCTCCCTCGACGCGGTCGCCTCCGCGCTGGAGGACTGCGGCCTCCGCGTCGACCGGGTGCTGCCCGCCGCCGGGGTGGTCCACGGCCGGGCGGACCGGGACCGACGCGAAGCCCTCGCCGCCGTCGACGGGGTGACCTCGGTGGACCCGGTCCGGGACGTGAGCATCGCTCCGCCCGACGCCGACGTGCAGTGAGCCGGGCGCTCGAGCTCAGGCCGCCGCGCGGGCCGGCACCATCCCGTGCGGGTCGATGACGAACTTCCGCGCCGCGCCGTCGTCGAATGCCCGGTAGCCCTCCGGCGCGCCGTCCAGGTCGATGGTGGTGGCGTTGACCGCCTTGGCGATCTGAGCCTTGTCGTGCAGGATCATGTTCATCAGCCGCCGGTTGTAGGACTTCACCGGGCACTGACCCGTGGCGAAGGTGTGCGACTTCGCCCAGCCCAGTCCCAGCCGGACCCCGATCGTGCCCTCCTCGGCGGCGGCGTCGACCGCGCCGGGATCCCCCGTCACGTAGAGTCCGGGGATGCCGATGCCTCCGCCGGCCGCGGTGACGGTCATGCAGTCGTTGAGCACAGTGGCCGGCGCCTCTCCGGCACCTTCGCCATGACCCCTCGCCTCGAAGCCGACGGCGTCGATCGCGGCGTCGACCTCGGGAGCCCCGAGCACCTCGGCGATCTTGTCGGCCAGCTCACCGTCGGTGCTGAGGTCGATGCCCACGCAGCCGAAGCTCTCCGCCTGATCGAGTCGAGCCCGGTTCATGTCGCCGACCAGCACCGCCGAGGCGCCGAGCAGCTGGGCCGAGTGAGCGGCCGCCAGGCCCACGGGCCCCGCCCCGGCGACGTAGACCGTCGATCCGGTGGTGACCCCGGCGGTGTAGGCGCCGTGATAGCCGGTGGGGAAGATGTCGGAGAGCATGGTCAGGTCCATGATCTTCTCCAGCGCCTGATCACGGTCCGGGAACTTCAGCAGGTTGAAGTCCGCGTAGGGGACCATCACGTACTCGGCCTGCCCGCCGATCCAGCCGCCCATGTCCACATAGCCGTAGGCCGCGCCGGCGCGGGCGGGGTTCACGTTCAGGCAGATGCCGGTCTTGCCCTCGTCGCACATCCGGCACCGGCCGCAGGCGATGTTGAACGGCACCGAGCAGATGTCGCCCTCGCCCACGAAGAGCACGTCCTCGCCGGTCTCGACGACCTCGCCGGTGATCTCATGCCCCAGGGTCTGGCCGACCGGAGCAGTGGTGCGACCGCGGACCATGTGCTGGTCCGAGCCGCAGATGTTGCTGGTGACGACCTTCAGGATCGCGGCATGCGGAGCCTTCTTCGGGATGCCGAAGTGGTCCGCCACCTGGCCGGGGATCTCCAGGGACGGATAGTCAGTCGACTGGACCTCCACCTCTCCGGGCGACTTATAGGTCACGATACGGTTCGAGCTGCTCATGGCGGGGCTCCTGCTTCGCTGAGGATGATGTGTCTCACATTCCGATCCTCACACTTACAGTCGCGGGTCTCCGTGACAAGACGTGCGGCCCTTCCCATGCGAAGCCGCTGAGGTGCACCTCCCCGGGTCGGTCAGCTCGCGGCGGGAGCCAGCTCCCCGACGTCGACCCAGGCGCCCAGCACCCGGGCGATGCCCTCGTCGTCGTTGGTCGCGGTCACGACGTCGGCGGCCTCGCGCGTCTCGGCGATCGCATTGCCCATCGCCACCCCGACGCCCGCGGTGCGCAGCAGGGTGACGTCGTTGCCGTTGTCGCCGAAGGCCATGGTCTGCTCCATCCCGATCCCCTCGGCGCGGCAGAAGTCGATCAGCGAACTGGACTTGTCCACTCCGGCCACGGTCGCCTCCAGGTAGATCCACGAGGAGTAGGTCAGCTCGATCATCTCGGCGAAGCGCTCGCGCAGCGCGGCCTCGAGCACCTCCAGCTCCTCGCGCTCGGCGCAGAAGAGGATCTTCGTCGGGTCGATGCCGGGCCGGGCGACGTCGTCGACCGCGCGCAGAGCGAGCCCGTTGCCCGCGGCCTCATGGATCGCCTGCGGGTGCTTGTCGTCGCCGACGACCAGCTCGTCGTCGTGCGGCAGCATGATCAGCACTCCGTGCTCGAGCCCGCAGCCGATCAGCGGCTCGGCCAGCGCCGGGTCGATCGGATGCCGGGCCAGGGTCTCGCCGGAGGCCTGATCGACGACCACCGACCCGTTGAGCCCGGCGAGGATGAGGTCCTCACCCAGCCCGCAGCGCTCGGCCAGCGCCCGCAGTCCCGGGATCGGCCGACCGGAGGCGAGCATGATGCGCGTGCCGGCCGCACGCAGCCCGTCCAGCGCCCGCAGCGTGCCCGGCTGGGGCCGCTTCGTGGAGTCGAGCAGGGTGCCGTCGATGTCGAAGGCGACCAGGCGGGGCGGGGTCTCGGGCGTCGTCTCAGTCGTCACGTGCTGATCCTATCGGTCGGCCCGTCGGCCGACCTCACCGCGTGGTCATCTGCAGGTCAGCCGCTCGTCGCGCCGTCGCCACCTGCGTCGAGGAGGATCGACGACGGCCATCGCAGAGAACGACCCGAGAGGGAGCATCGTGACCGACCGTCGCACCCACATCCTGGCCGGCCTCGCCGCCGTCGCCTTCATCTCCGTGCCCACCGCCGCCCATGCCGCGCCCGCGCAGGCCGCCGCGTCCGCGCAGGACGGGCGTCCCGCCGAGGTCGCGGTGACCGAGGTCGCCCACCGCGGCTCCAGCGCCGAGGCCCCGGAGAACACCCTCGCCGCCGTGCAGGAGGGCATCGCCGACAAGGCCGACTACGTGGAGATCGACGTCCAGCGCTCCGCCGACGGCGAGCTGGTCGTCATCCACGACGTCGACCTGACGCGGACCACCGACGTCGAAGAGGTCTTCCCGGACGGGGATTCCTACCAGGTCGGCGACTTCACGCTGGCCGAGCTCAAGCAGCTCGACGCCGGCTCCTGGAAGGGCGAGGAGTTCGCCGGCGAGCGCATCCCGACCCTGCAGGAGGTCCTGGACGTGCTGCGGCCCTCGCAGTCGGGGCTGCTGCTGGAGATGAAGTCCCCGGCGCTGTACCCGGGCATCAGCGAGGACCTGGTGGCCGCGCTGCAGGCCCAGCCGGGCTACCTGGAGTCGACGACGGCGAACGGCCGGCTGGTCGTGCAGTCCTTCGACTGGGAGTTCATGGCGAGGTTCGATCAGCAGCTGCCGCAGGTCACCGCGGGTCTGCTGGGCGCGCCGTCGGATGCGCAGATGGTGGAGTTCTCCTCCTGGGCCGACCAGATCAACCCGCACCACAGCTACGCCACGCCCGAGTTCGTCGACCGGGTGCACGAGCTGGGCATGGAGACGCTGGTCTACACGGTCAACGACCCGGCGCGGATGGAGACGCTGGTGGGCGACGGCGTCGACGGGATCATCACCGACGAGCCCGACGTGCTGGACGAGGTCCTGCGCGGACTCTGAGGGGTCGCGCCGCCCTCACGTCGAGTGGCGGCTCCCCGCGGCATCTCGCCTCCGACACGCCGTGTCGTCGGGGCAGATGCTGCCGGGAGCCGCCACTCGGTGCGTTCACCAGGCGGGACGCCGCTCACCGATCCGGCGCATGCCGGGCGACGAGATCCCGCCCGCGGGCGACCATCGTCTCGCGCAGATGCTCCGGGGCGCGGACCTCGACGCCGGGCACGGCCAGCAGCTGGACGGCGGCGATGTCGGCCCGCTCGACGGTGAGCTCCAGCTCCAGCCGGTCGCCGTCGCCGATCTCCGCGCCGTCGTCGCACGTCTCACCCGCATCCTGCGGCTCCCGGACCGCATGCTCCAGCGCTCCGTCGACGTCG
>NZ_AFRW01000101.1 GCF_000220985.1 Nesterenkonia sp. F | reverse complement strand
CGGATCGGCCCGGGCCGACGGCGCGCCCGGCCCGACGCGGCGCTCCGCCGCGGGTGCTCAGTCGCGCAGCTGCAGCGTGGACGCGGTGTGCTCGGTGACCTCGGAGAGGAGCTGCGCGTCCTCGGAGAGCTTCCGCCCGAAGGAGGGCACCATCTGCTCCAGCCGCGGACGCCAGGACTCGAACTGCGCCGGGAAGCAGCGCTCCAGGAGGGAGAACATGATCGACGGCGCCGTCGACGCTCCGGGGGAGGCGCCCAGCAGCCCGGCGATGGTGCCGTCGCCGCCGGCGATGAGCTCGGTGCCGAACTGCAGCACGCCCCGGCCCTCGGCGTTGCGTTTCATGACCTGCACGCGCTGACCGGCGGTGATCATCTCCCAGCCGTCGGTCTCGGCGTCGGGGTAGAAGTCCTGCAGCGCCTCGATCTTCTTCGACCGCGACTTGGTGACCTCCTTGAGGAGGTAGGTCACCAGGTCGGTGTTGTCGAGGCCGACCTGCATCATCGGCAGCAGATTGTGGCCGCGCACCGAGAACGGCAGATCCGTCAGCGAGCCGTTCTTCAGGAAGTTGGTGGAGAAGCCGGCGTAGGGGCCGAACATGAGCGTCCGGCGGCCCTCGACGAACCGGGTGTCCAGATGCGGCACCGACATCGGGGGCGCGCCGACCGAGGCGAGGCCGTAGACCTTGGCGTGGTGCTGCTCGGCGACGGCGGTGCTGGTCGCGCGCAGGAACTTGCCCGAGACCGGGAACCCGCCGAAGCCGCGGATCTCGTCGATGCCGGCGTCCTGGAGCAGACTCAGCGCCCCGCCGCCGGCACCGACGAAGACGAAGCGGGCCGAGGCGGTGAACCGCTCGCCGCGCGACTTGTTCTTCACCGTCACGTCCCAGCGGCCGTCGGCCCCGCGCTCCAGGCCCTGGACCTCGTGGTTGTACCGCATGTCCACGCCGGCGTCGGCCAGGTGGTTCGCCAGCTGGCGGGTCAGCGAGCCGAAGTCGACGTCGGTGCCGGTCTCCACCTTCGAGGCGGCGACGCGCTGCCGCGGGTCGCGGCCGCGCATCAGCAGCGGGGCCCACTGCTCGATGACGGCGGGGTCCTCGGTGTGCTCCAGCCCGGCGAAGAGCGGCCGGTCGCGCAGCGCGTCGGCACGCTCCTGCAGGTAGTCGGCGTTGTCGTCGCCCCAGACGAAGCTGATGTGCGGCAGCGCATTGATGAAGGTCCGCGGCGAGCCGACGACGCCGTCCTCGGCCCAGTGCGACCACAGCTGCCGCGAGACCTGGAACTGCTCGTTGATGCCCTCGGCCTTGGTCGTGGAGACCGAGCCGTCGGCGGCGCGCGGCGTGTAGTTCAGCTCGCAGAGCGCCGAGTGGCCGGTGCCGGCGTTGTTCCACGGGTCCGAGGACTCCTGGCCGGCCTGGTCGAGCGTTTCGAACAGGCCGATGGACCAGTCCGGCTGCAGCTCCTGCAGGATCGTGCCGAGGGTGGCGGACATGATGCCGCCGCCGATGAGCACGACGTCGTACCGGTTCTCGCCGCTCGCCGCAGACTGCGCCACTGATGTCTCCTCACGGTCGTCCGGCCCCGTCGCCGGCAGAAAATCGAAGGCCCGGCCGCAGGCGGACGCGGCCGGATTCGGCGGGGCTCGATCCTGACTCTACCGCCGTCGACGGGGGCGGATGAAATCCGTGGTCAGCTGAGCGTGATCTCCCGGAACGGCTCGATGAGCACCGGGGACATCGGATAGTCGGAGACGTCTCCGCCCAGGGCCAGCCCGGAGATGGGATGCACCAGGGGCACCGCCGGGAGGTCCTCGGCGACGTGGTCGGCGACGCGCCGATAGATGTCGGCGCGCTCCTCGTCGTCGAGCGTGCTGCGGGCCTCGCGCAGCAGGCTGCGGACCTCCTCGGAGTCGTAGCGGAACTCCGGTCCGGTCTGCTGGAAGAGCGGGCCGAAGAAGGAGTGCGGCGAGCGGTAGCCGCCGTTGCGGCCCAGCAGATGCATCGCCCGCTGGTCGTCGCCGAGCATCGTGTCCAGGTAGCCGTCGTCCCAGGGGACGGGCCGGGGCTCGATGCGCAGGCCGACGGCGGCCAGGTCTGCGGCCAGCGCGGCGAAGATCGCCTCGGGCCGCGGCAGATAGCTGCGGGTGGCGTTCATCGGGTAGTAGAAGGGCAGCGGCTCGCCGTCGTAGCCGGACTCCGCGATGAGCTCCTCGGCCGCGCTGCGGCTGTGCTCGCGGCGCTCGGCGTCGTCGGACTGGACGTCCAGCGCGGCGGGGATGAACTGCCGCGCGGTGCGGCTGCCCTCCAGGAAGTGCTGCTGGACCAGGCTGTCGCGGTCGACGGCGTGGGCGACGGCCTCGCGGATGCGCACGTCGGACATCACCGGGTGATCCAGGTTGAAGCCGAGGTAGAGGACCGAGAACGGATCGCGCTGCAGGATCAGTCGCCCGGACTGGACCAGCGGGCGCAGCGTGTCGGCGGTGATGTAGTCATAGACGTCGACGGCGCCGCGCTGCAGCTCGCGCAGCCGGTCGAAGGCCCGCGGCAGGGTCCGCACGGTGACCGCCGGGACCTGGGGCTCTCCGTCCCAGTGGTCCGCATACGCCTCCAGCCGGGCCTGTTCGTCGTCGATCGCGGCCACCCGGTACGCCCCGGTGCCCGTCGGGCGGCGGGCGACCAGGCCGGGATCCTCGTCGTCGAGAGTCTCCGCCGAAGCGATCCCGAAGGGAGCCATCGTCAGCGCCTGGGGCAGGTCGACGATCGGCTCGGACAGCGTGAGCCTCACCGTCGTCGGATCGGGGGCCTCTACGGATTCCAGCGCGCAGGTGTCCTCGCCCAGGAACCCGCCGAAGACCGCGACGAAGGGAGTGGTCACCGTGCGGTCCAGGGTCCCGGCGCCGTAGAGCGCGTCGAGCCGGCCCCAGCGACGGATGTTGGCGACGACGACGTCGGCGTCCAGGGCGGTGCCGTCGTGGAAGGTCACGCCCTCGCGCAGCCGGAACTCGTAGGTCAGCCCGTCGTCGGAGACCGACCAGTCGCGGGCCAGCAGCGCGGTGGTCTCGCCGGTGTCCAGATCGACGCCGAGCAGGCTCTCGTAGACCTGGCGGCAGACCCGCTCGGTCTCGGTGTCGACCGCCAGGGCCGGGTCCATCGAGCGCACCGCCGAGACGCCGGCGAGCACGACCGCCTCGTCGGCGTCGCCGGTCTCCTGCGACTGCTGTGACTCCTGTGCGGCCGGGTGCGCCGCGATCGAGGCGTCCGACTCGCCGGCGCCTCCGGCGAGCCGACCGCCGAGCGCGAGGGTGCCGGCGGCCGAGGCGAGTCCGAGCAGGCGTCGGCGGTCGATCTCGGGCGTCATCACGCTCCCGTCGCTCGTCGAGGATCTGCGTCCCGCCCCGTCGATCCCGGCGGGGAGGCGCAGTGCGGGCGGCGGGACTTGAACCCGCACGTCAAAGACACTGGAACCTAAATCCAGCGCGTCTACCGATTCCGCCACGCCCGCGGGTCGCGCCGACCCCGGGCGCCCCCGCACGCCAGGGCTGCGGCGCGCGGGACACCAGGCGGCGCGACTGCTCAGTGTACAAGAGGGAGGCGGCCATCCCCGCGGGGCTCCGCCCGTCGTCCCGGGGTGTCCGGAGGGTCCGTGCGGCGGCGCTCCGCCGAGCCGGGACGGCGCGGCTCAGACGCCCAGCTCGCGGCGCAGCCGCTCCACGTGCCCGGTGGCCTTGACGTTGTACTTGGCGAGCTCCACGGTGCCCTCCTCGTCGATGACCACGGTCGAGCGGATCAGGCCTTCGGTGACCTTGCCGTAGTTCGTCTTCTCGCCCCAGGCACCGTAGGCCTCGGCGACGGCGTGATCCTCGTCGCTGAGCAGCGGGAACGTCAGCGACTGCTCGTCGGCGAACTTCTGCAGGGCCGGCACCGCATCCGGGGAGATGCCGAGGACCGTGTACCCGGCGCCCTGCAGCGAGGCCAGCGAATCGCGGAAGTCGCAGGCTTCGGTGGTGCAGCCGGGGGTGGAGGCCTTGGGATAGAAGTACACGACGACCTTGCCGCCGCGCAGGTCCTGCAGGGTGACCGTCCCGCCCTCGGCGGACGGCAGGGTGAAGTCGGGGGCCTTCCGGCCGGGCTCGAGTCGTGCCATGGTGCGGACCGTCCTTCGTCGTCGACGTCGTGGTTCCCCACCAGCCTATCGTCGGCGACGCCGCGCCGCGGTTCCGTGGGACGTGCGGGTTCGGGGCCGTAGACTGGCGGCCATGGACGGTGAGCTGGAGCGCCTCGAGTCGGAGGCGCGTCTCATGGCGGCGCTGCGTGCGACGTTCGACGCCTCGGTGATGAACTTCGGCTCGTACAACATCCTCTACGCCGCCGGCGGGGGAGCTGCGGGCGACGCCGGCCGGTCCGGCGAGAGCGCCGGCGACGCCGTCCAGGATCAGATCAGCCGGGCGACGCATCTGCTCGTCGGCTACCGGCGGGAGCCGCGCGAGATGGTGCTGTGCCCTGCGGATCTCGACGAGGCCGTGCAGCGGGCACGGGGCGGGGGAGAGGACGTCGAACAGGCACCTGCTTCGGTGCCTCTGCCCGTGAACCTCACGAACCTCGCCGGGATCGCCGCCGAGGGCAGCCGGCTCGAGATCGCACTGTCGACCGGCCAGCACGTCGTGCTCGACGTGCGTCGGACGCCGACGTTCTCCCGTCTTCCGGGGCTGGGCGAGGTGACCATCCACCAGGAGCGCGACGCGGCCGACTTCTGGACCTTCGTCGACGAGCTCATGGACACGATGGAGTCCTCCCAGGATCCTGCTGCGGGCGGCGGCGCCGGTTCGCCGTGACGATGAGAGCAGGGTCACCCTCGGGCGGATTGGCATGCCGCCGCGGACGGTGCTAGAGTTTCATGTCGTTGCCCCGGAGACGGGGCGCACGGCACGGACCGCTCAGCGGTCCGGATGAGGGCCTCTAGCTCAATGGCAGAGCACCAGACTCTTAATCTGTAGGTTCCGGGTTCGAGTCCCGGGGGGCCCACTTCTTCGAAGCCCCGTCGCCACCACCTGGCGACGGGGCTTCTCCTGTTTCCAGCCACTTCAGGCTGACTCCGCTGCGCATCGCCCACGCCATCAGCGTGGTGCGCTTCGGCTCGGCGTCGCCGCGCTCGGCCGCGCCGACCGACTGCCGGCTGATGCCGATCTCCCTGCCGAACTCCGCTGCCGTCAGGCCTGTGACCTCTCGCGCCTTCCGGAGCCGGTCTGCCTGTGTCCAAGCCGGAACGAACCCAATCTCTGGCTGCAGGCTCATGACTTCCTCCTCATGCGGGCGATGATGGGTCATCGCCCCCTGATTTCCCCCTGTCATGTGTAACGCTAGTGTGCGTGTGACAACTTGGCGAGTGTCGATTCCCAAGAATTCATAACGCACCGGTACCTGTCATTTTATAACCCTTGCCATCTGGATGCAGAATTTCCATATATCAAGCGAGCAGATGGCTACCGGACACGATGCCCGGTATCTGGGGATGACTCGCCAGAACCTGCTGCGCCTCTTCCACGAGGGCAAGATAGAGCCCAGCCGCGGGTCTCAAGGCCCCCAAGACCCCTACCCCGTCGATAAGACCGAGCTCGATCGGTACGTGGCCGAGAAGTCGAAGGCGGCGAGTAAGGGGAGCGGCATGAGCATCACCCGAGTTGAGAACACCTCGGGGCGGCCCGAGTCAGTCCTCCGGAATGCCGATCGTGACTTCCCGTCGTCGATCACGGAGTCAAGAAGACACTGAGCATGACGGTCCCGCTGCTCGGCGGATACGTCCTGAAGCTTGTATCCGAACTTCACCGGAGCCGACGGCGAGACAACCGCCGAGGCCACCTGCGTCGAGCTCGCCCAGTACATGCGGAACATGAAGGGTCTGCTGAAGGTGCGGTTGAATTCCTGACTGCTCGAGCGAACAGAGAGGATAGTCACTATGCCGAAGATCTACTCCGAGGAGTTCCGCGCTACCGCACTGGAGCTCCTCGATTCCGGGATGACTCAGCAGCAGGTCTGCGACGATCTGGGATCGTCGAAGTCGACCCTGCGGCTATGAGTGAAGAACCGCAGGATGATCCACCACGGTTTCGAGCCGTCCGAGACGACGCAGGATCGCGCTGAGCAGACCAGGATGCTCCAGCGCATCTGCGAGCTCGAGCGAGTAGCGTCCGTCAGAGTGGTGTACGGCACCCGGTGGGCGCGTCGAAGACATAGACGTGACGGCCATCGTGTGATCCTTCGAGAAAGCTCTCTACGTCCCTCTCGGAGAAAGGCATCACGATGACCGCCACGCCGTCGACGTATCGACCTCACCCGTCTGCTCGAGGAACAGATCCACCAGGCGGGCCCGGACCTGCTGCGCGACCTGCTCCAGACCTTCATCAACACTCTGCTCTCTGCCGAGGCCGACGCGGTCTGCGGCGCTGACTACGGGGTCACCAGCGAGACCAGGACCAACAGGCGCAACGGCTACCGCCACCCCGATTTCGACACCCGTGCCGGCACCCTCGACGTGGCCGTGCCCAAGCTGCGCGAAGGCTCCTACTTCCCCGACTGGCTGCTCGAACGCCGCAAGCGCGCCGAACGTGCCCTGACCTCGGTGGTCGCGACCTGCTACATCCTCGGAGTCTCCACCCGGCGGATGGATAAGCTCGTGGGTTCCCCGGGCATCGAGAGCCTCTCCAAATCCCAGGTCAGCCAGATGGCCGGCGAGCTCGATGAGCAGGTCGAAGCCTTCCGCACCCGCCCGCTGGATGCCGGCCCGTACACGTTCGTCGCCGCTGACGCGCTGGTGCTCAAAATCCGCGAAGCCTGCCGGGTGGTGCCAGTCCACGCGCTCGTCGCCACTGGGATCAACGCTGATGGGCACCGCGAGGTCCTCGGGATCCAGGTCCCTTCCAGCGACGAAGGCCCCGGCTGGCTGAGGTTCTTCCGGGATCCCGTCGCCCGCGGGATGACCGGGGTCAAACGGGTCACCTCCGATGTCCATCCGGGGTTGAAGGCCGCGATCGCCGCGACTCTGCCCGGCGCGTCGTGGCAACGGTGCCGGAGCCACTATACGGCGAATCTGATGAGCCAGCCGCCGAAGGCCTCGTGGACGTGGGTGAAGACGCTGCGGCACAGCATCTATGACCAGCCCGACGCCGCAGGAGTCCACGCCCAGTTCGACGGGGTCGTCGAGGCGCTGGAAGCCAAGCTGCCGAAGGTCGCTGATCATCTCGGACAGGCTCGTGAGGAGATCCTGGCCAACACCTGCTTCCCCAAGCAGCTCTGGGCCAAGATCTGGTCGAACAACCCCAACGAGCGGCTGAACAGTCAGATCCGCCGCCGCACCGACGTGGTCGGCATCTTCCCCGACCGGGAGGCCATCATCCGACTGGTCGGGGCAGTGCTGGCCGAGCAACACGACGAGTGGGCCGAAGGGCGGCGGTATATGAACCTCGACGCCCTCGAGCAGACTCGGCTCGCCAGTGACGCTGACGCCGATGCTGAGACCCGTGAGCTCCTCAACGAGTGGGTGGGCTCCCGCACGATCGATCCGCTGGCGGCCTGATCCCAGGGCCACAGCCGAGAAGGATCACGGCTCATACACCACTCCACCGGACTTGCCCCTGATGCAGAATGCACCCCCGGAACCCGTAGACTGCTTATCGCGAGGTCATCACGTCCCCTCAGGTGTATTCCTCGCGTCGGCCCCCGGTGAGTTTCGTGATCATGGAGCTGCCGCACCGAGGGCCTTCTTATGCCTGAACGCACAGACGTAGCCCCGGGCTGACGCGGAGAAGGACGTCGATTCCTCGTCAGTCCGGGGCTTGCCATTCACATGGAACTCCTCAGGGGCGTAAGCACCATGCTACAGAGAGGTTATGTCCTTCCTGTTTCGTGGAGCTGGTGATTACCTGAACGACGTTTGTCCGGGCAAACAGGACCCCGTGCTGACCGGTCGGGTCTGGGAATAGAGCGATCAAGAGAGCTGTGCCTCCATTTCGCCATACATGGACTGGGCAGCCTCATCCGGGTTCATTCGGCCAAAGAATACTTCCATCTGGTATCGGCCCAGGATGTCATTGAAGTTCGACGCTCCCGGCGCAGTCAGCGGTTCCGGGTCCCCCAGGTCAGACTCGATAGCGTCGATGTACTCGACAGTGTCGGCTTCCATCGCTTCCAGATCTTGCTGGACGTGCTCGCGGACTTGCGGGTTCGACGGGATGCCGCGCTCAACTCCGGTGATATCAGCGGCTGCCCGGGAGTTGACGAAGTAGTCGATGAACGCCTGAGCCGCTTCTGGATACTCTGTGCCTGCAGAGGCGGAGAGATACATCGAGGACTTGTACCACGGCTCAGCATCCTCTGGGTTCCCCGTGCGACTGGGGTATCGCAAGATCTCCATCTTGTGCCCAGCAGCCTCAGTGAGCGCGACAGACTCATTGGTCCACCACGTCGAGATCGCCTCTCGGCCAGTAGCCGGCAGGCTCTCCTCCATCGGAGCACTGGTGTTCTCCTGAATCACCTCTGCCGGAGGCAGCACTCCCTGGTCAAGCAGCTCGGAGAAGTACTCGAAGTATCCAGCGGCCGCATCGACTTCGAAGCCGAGCTCTCCATCCTCGGTGACGACATTGCCCCCGCTCTGACGGATCCAGGTTTGGAATGCGCCGATGCCTCGTGGCCCGGCAGTTCCCCATCCGTCGTCCAACCCTTCTGTCAGGTCTGCTGTGATCTGGGAGAAGTCGTCCCAAGTCCATGTCTCGTCATCGGGCATCTCAACACCGGCCTGTTCGAAAAGCTGCGGGTCGGCGATAAGTACTTGGGCGTTCATACCCATAGTGGCCGCGTAGAGCGCACCATCGACCGTTCCGTTCTCCACTGCAGTCTCCTCATGCTGGTCGACATCTACAGCATTGAGTTCCAGCAGGGTGCCACGGTCGGCGTATTCACGGAGGTACTTTTCGTCCATTTGGATGATGTCAGGGGCATTGCCGCCAGCAGTTTGAGTGGCCAACTGGTCCCATTGGTCGTCGAACCCGCCATACTCGGCGTTGATGGTGATATCAGGATGCTCTTCTTCGAACTGATCGATGACCTCTTGAGTCATTCGATGGCGGGTGTCGGACCCCCCACCAGAGGAACCGCAGTTCGGCGTCCCCGTCTCCAGATCCTCCCTGCCCGCAGCTGGTGAGCGCCAGCGTGCTGACAGTGATGACACTCAGTGCCTTGGTAATTCTCCAGCGTGCCGTCACAGTGGTCCCTTCCCCCGGTAGCGGCAATTCCTTCCGTGTACGCCCCAGAGGCATACACGCTCGCCGTGCTGAGTGATCGGTAACATTACATCGTGGTAAATGTAAGCATGATCTATGTCACTCGTCAATACACGACGCTTCCGAGCACGTACCGGGCGCGAGACGCGGCCGCACCAGCCCTGAGACACAGAGAAGACCCCCGGGATTGACCAGCGCTGATGATGCGCACAGAAGGCCAAGCCGGGGGTCCGATCACTCGCACCTCGATGAGGTACTCCCCACGCTACACAAGGGTCATGACCGTAGGCTTACGCGGAACTGGTGATTCCCTGGTCGTATCGCAGGTCTTCGCCCGCGCCCTCTGATCATCCCGACTCGCAGGCGACGCCGTCGCCATCACGGTCCAGACCGTGCGGGTCGTTGCCGGTGACAATGACCGGCTCGGAGACGTCTGCGCTTTTCACATCCGGCGGATAGACCGGCACACACGGTGAATATCCTGCCGCGCAGTTGTCCCCACCACCTCCACTGGGCGCCGGTTCCTCCTGTGTCGGCTCGGGATCCGGTTCCGGCTCGGGCTCCGGCTCATCCTGGCAGCTGATGTCCTCGGCCGCGGCGTCGGCAGCCACGTAGGTCTCCTCGCGGGGGGGGGGGTGACGGGGTCTCGGCGCCCTGGGCGGCGGCGCGCATCGCGCCGTCGGGCAGCCCGGTGTAACGCTGGGTCGTCACCGCCGAGGCGTGGCCGAACAGCTCCTGGACCGCCCGGATGTCCCTCGAGGAGGAGTAGACCCTCGTTCCGAATCGGTGCCGCAGCGTGTGCCCGGTCCGGTGCGGGCCGAGCGCCTCGGACAGCAGCTCGGAGACCCGCTTGGGGGAGAGGTGCCCGTCGAGGCGGCCGAGGAAGGCCCAGCCGCCGTTCTCTCGGCAGGTCCGCCAGCATCCCGGCGAGGTCATCGGACAGCGGCACCAGCCGGTCCTTGCCGCCCTTGCCGTGGACGACGACCGACCAGCCGTCGAGGTCCTGGAACATATCTGTGAGGTGGAGGCGGGCGATCTCGCACGCCCGCATCCGCGCGAAGGCACCACACATGATCATCAGCCGCTCGCGCTCGCCGGCGCGGTCGAGTGCGGTCTGCACGACCTGTTCGGGAGCCGGCCGCGGGCGGACGGCCTTGGCTCGGGAGGCCGGCAGTTCAACGGCGGGGTTGGTGGTGCAGCGTCCAGTGGCTACGGCCCAGCTCCAGAAGGATCTGAACGCTGAGCGGTGGACGCACTGTGTGTCGGAGTCCCAGTCCTGTTCTGCCATCCATCGGATGAGCGTTTCGTTGTCGAGGTCCCAGGGAGTGCGGTCGTGGAAGTGGCACCCGAGTCGGCGGGTCTGTGAGCCCCTCAGCTTCACAGTTGACTCGGCCCGGCGGGCGACCCTGATCCGGTCCTTCCAATCGTTGATCGGCCCGTTCCAGTCCGGAGTGATGTGCGTCATGCTCCGATTGAAGCCCGCCGGCGCGATGGGAGTGACGACGGGGTCACGGAAATCGCGCGAGGAAACCATGGCGGATTACCCCCAGGTCAGGCCGCTGCAACGACGAGTCGGCGGACGCGGTGAGAGGCCAAATCTGTAGGTTCCGGGTTCGAGTCTCGGGGGCCCGCTGAGAAACTTCATACGATCAGACTCCGCTTCCTTCGGGAGGCGGGGTCTCGTCGTCTTCAGGAGGTCCCGAAGTCCCGCGCTGCCTCCCCGGCCCGGCACCCGCCCGAAGCCGCCCCGTGTCATGGAGCTTTCGCGACATCCTCCGGTTTCAGCGCCGCGGTTCTGGGAGAACGCCGTGGAGCCCAGGGGGCGATGGGGCGAGCACGCCCGGCCGGTCGCTCCGCGTCAGCGCATGCCCAGGGCGCGCTCGGCGTTGACTCGGCGCGTCTCGCCGCCGATGGTGAACAGCGAGATGATCGTGCCCACGTAGAGGAAGCCCAGGGTGATCAGGAAGAGCACGCCCTTGAGGATCTTGCCCAGGTAGAAGTACTGCAGGCCCGCCACGAAGAAGAAGCCCAGGATGGTCAGCACCAGAGCCAGGCCGGGGTCCTTCGCGGGGCCGTCGTGTCCGCGAGTAGCCATGGCGTCATGATACGTCCGAGCCGTGCTCCGCGACAGGACCGATTCTGTCCGTCGTGAAGCGTGTCCCCGTCTGATCCCCGTCTGATCCCCGTGGAATTCCCGGCAAGTCCCCCCGGTCAGGCTCAGGGCGACCCTCCGGTCGGCCTCTGGCCGGCAGTGCGGCAGTCCTCGGGTGACGACCCGTGCCGGCTGCCGTTCGTCGGGGGCGCTGGACGGGCCACAGGGGTCCGACCTGCGGTGAAGCATGCGGCGCAGATGGTCGCGGCGGAGTCTTCCGCCCCTGGCGGCCTCAATTACCTCATGATCATATGTCGTAACCGCCTTGGGGTGTGCTTCAATGGTGGAGATTCTGCGGGGCGTCGGCGTCCGAACCCCGCCCCATGGCCGAGGGAGCACTGCACATGACGAGCGAGACGACAGGGACGACGCGCGACGTCGCGCGTCTGGCCGATGGCGCCGAAGTGCGTCGCCGCTGCGCGCGGTCGACGGCCCGGCGTCTGCTCGGCGGGGCGGGGGTCATCGACGTCGTGGCCTATCGGTGGGCATCCCAGCCGGCGCTGGCGCCGCTGGCCCACGGCCTGACCGCCGCCGGCGACTGGCTCGTGGCGGTGCCCGAGGCTCGCCTCCCCGTCGGCGCATCCGGCCTGCCGGAGCGGATGGAGGTGAGGGTCAGCATCGAACAGCTGGGCGCTCCCTCTGATCTGCGTGTCCAGATCGCGAGTCTGCATGCCCTGGGCACCCTTCGACTGCTCTCCGCCGAGGAGTCCTCTCGCCTGCTGGACACCGGAACGGAGTCCGAGCCGCTGCACGCGGCCGCTCAGGCGCCGGGAGCGGTCCTGGGCCTGCTGTCGACGGAGACCGTGCTCGTCCACGCCCGGGACGACGTCGAGAAGCTCCCCTGGAGTGCCGTGGTCGACGGCGGAGCATTCCCCGCGCCGGGTCGCGAGTGGGACGCCCTCGACGTCGCGGCCGCGCTCGACGATGCCGCGGTGCGGCGTCTCCTGGAGGAGCTCGTCGACGGCTCGCGACGCGGGATCATCGGCCGACCGGTGGCCGCACCGCAGGAGCAGCTCGCCGCCCCGGTGCTTCTGGACGTGGACGCGGAGGGCTGCACCTGGCTCGTCCGGAGCGGCGACCAGGTCCGATCAGTCGTCCTGGCCTTCGACCGCCCGGTGCAGGGCATGGCCGAGCTGCAGGAGGCTCTGCGCGCCTGGCGCGCGACCGCCTGACGAGGCCGTCGCCCCAGGCGGTCACTCCTGTTCGTAGGTGAGGCAGTTCGTGGTGTCGCCGCCGATGGTGACGGCCTCCGCAGTGCACATCAGGTCTTTGTTGTGCATGCATTCGAGACGCTGGCAGGCCCCGACGTGGCCCTGCGCGGTGGGCAGGCCGCCGCGGACGTCGAGCTCGATGAAAGTGCCGCAGGTCGGCGCACCTTCGGAGCCGGCGATGGTCACGGCGTCGGCGTGGCAGCCGTCAGCGTTGAAGGCGCACTCGGTGACCTGGCAGGAGGCGACGGAGGCGGGAGCATTCATGACGGGTCTCCTCGAGATCGCTCTGCCCGGAGAGTCCGAGTCCGGGCCGATGCCGTCAGAATAGGGTCCCGTGACAGGCGCCACAAGACCAGTCAGCCTCACCGGATTCGGTGACATGGAGGGTGCAGAAGGTCTGCTCGAGCGTCCGGGCGCCGCCTCGGGCGGCCGCCGGCGCCGGGCGGCCGTGAGATTCGCCGCGACTGCATCGCGCACGGTATCGTGGAGCGGTCCGTGCCGTCTGCCGGTCGCCGTCGCCCCTCAGCGGGTCGACGGAGTCGTCCGCGGCGGGCGATGATCGGGGTGTAGCTCAGCTTGGCAGAGCGCCCGCTTTGGGAGCGGGAGGCCGCAGGTTCAAATCCTGTCACCCCGACGGCGGCCGAGCCGCGGGGATGCCGTCTCCGTCCCACCGTCGACACCGTCGAGCGGGCGGACGCACGCCGCGGCCCGCAGCACGGCACCCCCATCAGACATGATCAGACGTCTTCTGTCAGGAGCCCCCACGTGGTCAAGAGCACCGTTGAAAATCTGAACCCGACTCGCGTCAAGCTGACGGTCGAGGTGTCCTCGGAGGAGCTTGAGCCCAAGATCCAGGCCGCTTACAAGAGCATCGCGGAGCAGGTTCAGATCCCCGGCTTCCGCAAGGGCAAGGTTCCGGCCCCGATCATCGACCAGCGCGTCGGCCGCGGCTATGTGCTGCAGACCGCGATCAACGACGGTCTGAACGAGTTCTACCAGCAGGGCCTGACCGAGGCCGAGATCTCCCCGCTGTCCCGCCCGGAGGTCGAGGTCACCGAGATTCCGGATGAGAAGACGGACGAGGGCGTCCTGAAGTTCTCCGGCGAGCTGGACGTCAAGCCCGAGGTCGAGCTGCCGGACTACTCCGGCCTCGAGATCGAGGTCGAGGCGCGCTCCGCCGACGAGGCCGCGGTCCAGGAGCAGCTCGACGAGCTGCGCGGCCGCTACGGCACGCTCAAGGAGGTCGAGCGCCCGGCCGCGAAGGACGACTTCGTGACCATCGACCTGGTCGCCACCATCGACGGCGAGGAGGTCGACAACGCCTCCGGCCTGTCCTACCAGGTGGGCGCGGGCACGATGCTCGAGGGCATCGACGAGGCCCTCGAGGGCCTGTCGGCCGGCGAGGACGCCACCTTCGAGACCACCCTCTCCGGCGGCGACCGCTCCGGCGAGGCGGCCTCGGTGAAGGTCACGCTGCAGGCGGTCAAGGAGCGCGAGCTGCCCGAGGCCGACGACGAGTTCGCCCAGATGGCCTCGGAGTTCGACACGATCGACGAGCTGAAGGCCGATCTGGCGTCGAAGGCCGAGGAGAACCTGGTCACCGAGCAGGGCGTCGAGGCGCGCGACAAGGCGCTGGAGAAGCTCATGTCCATGGTCGAGGTTCCGGTCCCGGACTCGGTGGTCGAGTCGCAGGTCGAGCAGCACTTCTCCCAGGGCGAGCACTCCGAGGGCGACGACCACGACACCTCCGAGCACCGCGAGGAGATCGCCGAGCAGACCCGCGAGGCCTTCCGCAACGAGGTCGTGCTGGACCTGGTCGCCGAGAAGGAGGAGATCGAGGTCGACCAGGGCGAGCTCATCGAGTACATCGTCTCCACTGCCGGTCAGTACGGCATGGAGCCCAACCAGTTCGCCCAGATGCTCGACCAGGCCGGCCAGGTGCCGATGGTCATGGGCGAGGTGCGCCGCCGCAAGGCGCTGGCCAAGGTGCTCGAGCAGGCCACGGTGAAGGACTCCGAGGGCCAGGAGGTCGACCTGAGCAGCTTCGTCACCCCGCAGGGCGAGGACGACGCGGAGCAGGCCGACGAGCAGGCTGAGGAGCAGGCCGAGGGCGAGACCGCGGAGGAGACCTCCGAGGAGAAGTGATCGTCGAGGCGGCCGACGGCGACGTCGCCCGCCCGCGGCGGAGAGGTCCTCGCGACCTCTCCGCCCCGAACCTCCCGCGACGGCGGGTCGGAGCCGGACGACCGGCACCGGCCCGCCGTCGTCGTGTGTGTACGGCGTGCGGCGGGGGACCCTGCGCCAACAGCGAACAGTCCGCCGTCGTCGCCCGCCGACGCGCGTCCACCGAGTAATGTCGGGGCATGAACGTCGTGTCGTCGGACCGTCACTCCGTCGCCGCAGCCGGGGCGGAGGACGACGGCGCCGGCGAGAAGGCCTTGAAGAACCCGTGAGTGGAGGAACGTCCATGTCTGAGAGCCTGCCCAGCATGTCGACCGTGGACCCGGCGTCCCGCGACGACTACATCTACAACCGCCTGCTCAAGGAGCGGATCATCTGGCTCGGGTCGGAGGTCCGCGACGAGAACGCCAACGCGATCTGCTCGCAGATGCTGCTGCTCTCCGCCGAGGACCCCGAGCAGGACATCTACCTCTACATCAACTCTCCGGGCGGCTCGGTGACCGCCGGCATGGCCATCTACGACACGATGCAGTTCATCCCGAACGACGTCGTCACCGTGGCCACCGGTCTGGCCGCCTCCATGGGACAGTTCCTGCTCTCCTCCGGCGCCCCGGGCAAGCGCTTCGCCACTCCGCACGCGCGGATCCTGATGCACCAGCCCTCCGGCGGCATCGGCGGCACCGAGTCGGACGTGCGGATCCAGGCCCAGCTCATCCAGCACATGAAGCAGATCATGGCCGAGCTGACCGCCGAGCAGACCGGCCAGTCGGTGGACACGATCCTGGCGGACAACGCCCGCGACAAGTGGTTCACCGCCGAGGAGGGCCTCGAGTACGGCTTCTTCGACAAGATCGCCCAGCGGTCCTCCACCGTCTCCGGCGGCGGGGGAGTCTGAGCCTCACGCCGCGGGATCGATCCGCTTCAGCAGAATCAGGCCACCAGGAGCACAGGAGCACCACCGCATGAACACCTTCGACAACGACTCCGCCCAGGGCGCCCCCGCGGCGCCGACCGCGATGCCCGCCGGCACTCCGGCCTCGCCGGCGATGCCCGACGCACGCTACATCCTGCCGCAGTTCGAGGAGCGCACCCCGTACGGCTTCAAGCGCCAGGACCCCTACGCGAAGCTCTTCGAGGACCGCATCGTCTTCCTCGGCAGCCCCGTGGACGACGCCGCGGCCGACGACATCATGGCCCAGCTGCTGGTGCTGGAGTCGATGGACTCCGAGCGGGACATCACCCTCTACATCAACTCGCCCGGCGGCTCCTTCACCGCGATGACCGCCATCTACGACACGATGCAGTTCATCCGCCCGCATGTGCAGACCGTCTGCCTGGGGCAGGCGGCCTCCGCCGCGGCGGTGCTGCTGGCCGCGGGCACTCCCGGCAAGCGGCTGGCGCTGCCGAACGCCCGTGCGCTGATCCACCAGCCGGCCGTCGGCGGCCAGCAGGGCACGGCCACCGACCTGGCCATCCAGGCCGACGAGATCCGTCGGATCCGCACCTGGATGGAGGAGGTCCTGGCCCGCCACACCGACAAGTCGGCCGAGCAGGTCAGCGAGGACATCGACCGCGACAAGTTCCTCTCCGCCGAGGAGGCCAAGGAATACGGGCTGGTCGACGAGGTGCTCGCCTCCCGGAAACTTCCGGTCTGACGTCCGCGGCGGCGTCGTCGGTCTGCAGTAGTCTGGTGAGCGCGGTCTTCGACCCGTCACCATCGATCAGGCCGGCGGCGCCGTCGTCGGTCGCGGCCGGACTCGTCCAGCAGAAGGGGAACAAACAGGCATGGCACGTATCGGCGAGAGCGCTGACCTGCTGAAGTGCTCGTTCTGCGGGAAGAGTCAGAAGCAGGTGCGGTATAAGCTCATCGCGGGCCCCGGCGTCTACATCTGCGACGAGTGCATCGAGCTCTGCAACGAGATCATCGAGGAGTACCTCAACGAGGTGCAGGAGCCCGATGAGCTCGAGCTGCCCACGCCGCGGGAGATCTGCGACTTCCTGGACGAATACGTGATCGGCCAGGGCCAGGCCAAGCGACAGCTCGCGGTGGCGGTGCACAACCACTACAAGCGCATCCAGGCCTCCGGGTCGGCGCAGAAGACCACCTCGCTGGAGAAGGGGCCGCTGGACGACGTCGAGATCGGCAAGTCCAACATCCTGATGGTCGGTCCCACGGGTGCGGGCAAGACCTACCTGGCACAGTCGCTGGCGCGGAAGCTGCAGGTGCCCTTCGTCGTGGCCGACGCCACCAGTCTCACCGAGGCGGGCTACGTCGGCGAGGACGTCGAGAACATCCTGCTGAAGCTGATCCAGGCTGCCGACGGCGACATCAAGAAGGCCGAGCAGGGCATCATCTACATCGACGAGATCGACAAGATCTCGCGGAAGTCGGAGAACCCCTCGATCACCCGGGACGTCTCCGGCGAGGGCGTGCAGCAGGCGCTGCTGAAGATCCTCGAGGGCACCGTGGCCTCCGTGCCGCCGCAGGGCGGGCGGAAGCACCCTCAGCAGGAGTTCATGCAGATCGACACGACGAACGTGCTGTTCATCGTCGCCGGCGCCTTCGCAGGACTCGAGGAGATCATCGGGTCCCGCGCCGGCCGCAAGGGCATCGGCTTCGGCGCCCCGCTGAACACGGTCAACCAGGAGGAGCTGAGCTACGCCGACGTCGAGCCGGAGGACCTCCACAAGTTCGGGCTGATCCCGGAGTTCATCGGCCGGCTGCCGGTGGTGGCCACCGTCGAGGAGCTCGACGAGGACGCGCTGATCACCATTCTCAGCGAGCCGCGCAACGCGCTGCTGAAGCAGTACCGGAAGATCTTCGCCTTCGACGGCGTCGAGCTGGAGTTCGAGGAGAACGCCCTGCGAGCGATCGTGGAGAAGGCCGTCGCCCGGGGAACCGGCGCCCGCGGACTGCGGTCGATCCTCGAAGGCGTGCTGAACCCGATCATGTTCGAGCTGCCCGGACGCGACGACGTCGCCGCGGTGACGATCACCGGCGCCACCGTCCGCGAGGGTGCGGAGCCCGAGCTGCTCACGCACGCCGAGGCGAAGAAGCTGCGCAAGAAGAGCGCCTGAGGCCGCTCGGGCGGGCGCGGCTCCCGCGCGCGGCGAGCCTGCCCGGGACGAACCGCGGGAGGTGCTTTCGACCGAGGTCGACTGCCGATACTCTGTCGGCATGAGCATTCCACCACGTCGGCGATGGCCAGCCGTGGCGGTGTCTCTGCTGGGCACAGTTCTGGTCACTGCATACGCGCTCTGGGCCCTGTTCCAGATCTTCTGGCTGAACCCCGATGCGGCTGTTCCCGGTGACCAGCATGATCAGATCCGGCAGGATCTGGCACAGGCGGGCGAGTCCATGAACATCCGGCAGGCCGTCGCCATCATGAGCGTCGGCCCGGCTGTCGCCGTCGTGGTGCTGGTGGCCGTGGCCGTGCGCACCGGCACGGACCCGCTGGCCCCCGCGACGATCTACCTCATGATCCTCGTCTGCGGACCTTTGGCCTACATGGGTGCGTCGTTCGGCCCTGGCATGGCTCTGGCCGACACCTACGCGATCGGCGGAGGCGACCACTCACCATGGGCGCTGCCGCTCTACCTCGTGAGTGCGGCCGCGCTCCTTGCTCTTATCGGCGTCGCCGTGGCCGCGATGCGCAGGGGCGGCCGCCGCACTGTCTGAGGTGCCGCGCGGCCTGAGTGATGTGCTGGCTGCGGCGTTCCGCTCCATCATGTCCCTCGCCCGCTGATCATGCCGCCAGATTCTCGAAGCATCCTCTCGGCACGATTCGCCCGACACCTCGTCCGCGTGGACCGTTGGCGACCTGCTGAGGGTCGGTATAGAGTGATGTGCATCACGCATCGCCGGTGATCGACGGTGTGTCTGGTCCCATCGGTCGTGGGAGAGGCGGACTCGATATGGCAGATCCCGACAGCTTCGGACGCGCGATGGACGTGAGCGAGCCGATCAGACCTCCCGGGCGCCTCGGCGGCCGACGTGGCCGGTGTCTGCTGACCACGGCCGCTGCACTGATCGCGGGCGGGTTGCTCGCCTCCGGATGCGCCGCCGAGGCGGAGGCTCCGGTGCTGACCTGGTACATGAATCCCGACGACGGCGGTCAGCAGATGCTGGCCGAACGGTGCACGCAGGAGGCCGACGGCCGGTACCGCATCGAGGCCTCGCTGCTGCCCCGCGATGCGCCGCAGCAGCGCGAGCAGCTGGCCCGCCGACTCGCCGCCGGCGACACCTCGATGGACATCATGAGCATCGACCCGCCGTTCATCCCCGAGCTCGCAGAGCCGGACTTCCTCGCCCCGGTGCCCGAGGACGTCGCCGAGGCCACCACGCAGGACACCCTCGACGGCGCGCTGGCGGGGGCGCAGTGGAACGACGAGCTCGTCACCATCCCGTTCTGGGCCAACACCCAGCTGCTCTGGTACCGCGAATCGGTGGTCGAGGAGGCCGGCCTGGACATGTCCGGGCCGGTGACCTGGGAGCAGGTGATGGACGTCGCGGCCGAGCAGGACAAGCATCTCGGCGTGCAGGGCATCCGGGCGGAGTCGATGACCGTCTGGGTAAATGCCCTGATCGCCTCGCAGGACGAGCAGATCATCGAGGACCCCTCGGCGCCGGCGGGGGAGATCAGCACGACTCTCGACTCGCCCGCCGGGACGGCGGCCGCCGAGATCCTGGCGCGCATCGGCGACGAGGGCCTCGGCGGGCCGGGCATCGCCTCGATGGACGAGAACCAGTCGATGCTGCTCTTCCAGGGGGAGCAGGGCTCGTTCATGGTCAACTGGCCCTTCGTCTGGGCGGCGACGAACGCCGCGGCCGAAGAGGGCACCATCGACGCCGAGGTGCCGGAGGACATCGGATGGGCCCAGTACCCGCGGGTCGACGAGGGCACGCCGTCGGCCCCGCCGCTGGGCGGAATCAACCTCGGCGTCGGTGCCGACTCCGAGCACCCGGACCTGGCCTACGAGGCCGTCGAATGCATCGTGCGGCCGGAGCATCAGGCCGAATACTTCGTGACCAACGGCAATCCGCCGTCCTCGGCGGAGGCCTTCGAGGACCCGCGCATCGCGGAGGACTACCCGATGGCCGACGCGATCCGCGAGTCCCTGGAGAACGCCGCACCGCGGCCGCAGACCCCCTACTACAACGAGATTTCCACCACGATCCAGGAGCACTACACGCCGCTCGACGAGATCGACCCCGAGTCGACCCCGGCCGAGGCGGATGAGTATGTGATCGACGTGCTCAGAGGGGAGCGTCTCCTGTGACGACCGCAGCAGAGAACCCGGCCCCGGCGCGGCGTCGACGGCGCGCCGGCCGGTCGGCCCGCGGCCGGGCCGAGGTCCGCCTCGGCTGGCTGCTCGCCGGACCGGCGTTCCTCATCATGCTCTCGGTGACGGCCTACCCGATCGCCCAGGCGATCTTCGACTCGCTGTTCTCCTTCCGGCTCACCGCGCCGGGCGACCGGGAATTCGTCGGCGTCGGCAACTACCTGACGATCTTCACCGACCCGGTCTTCTGGCAGTCGCTCGGGGTCACCGTGCTGGTCACCGTGGTCACCGTCGCCGTGGAGCTCGTGCTCGGCTTCGGCCTGGCGCTGGTGATGCATCGGGCGCTGAAGGCGCTGCGCGGCATGCTGCGCACCGCGATCCTGGTGCCCTACGGGATCATCACGGTGGTCTCGGCCTTCGCCTGGTACTACATGTTCGACATCAACTCCGGCTTCATCAACGTCTGGTTCGACTGGGTGCCGGGCATCGGCGCCGACCTCGACTGGTTCGCCCAGTTCCCGACGGCGATCACCGTCATCATGGCCTCGGAGATCTGGAAGACCACGCCGTTCATCGCGCTGCTGCTGCTCGCCGGGCTCGCCCAGGTCCCCGACGAGCTGCTCGAGGCCGCCCGCGTCGACGGCGCGACCTGGCGGCAGCAGATGGCCCGGGTGACGATCCCGAACATGAAGGCGGCCATCATGGTCGCGGTGCTCTTCCGCGCGCTGGACGCCTTCCGCATCTTCGACAACGTCTTCATCATGACCAACGGCAGCGCCGGCACCGAGGTGCTCTCGATGCTGGCGTACAAGACCTCGATCAGCCGCCTGGAGATCGGCATGGGCTCGGCGATCTCGGTGGTGCTGTTCGCCTGCGTGCTGCTGATCTGCTGGATCGCGATCCGGTTCTTCAAGGTCGACCTGGCCAGCGGGACCGACGCGAAGCCCACTGGAGGGAAGAAGTGATGGCCACTGGAAAGCGACTCTCCGGCCGACAGCGCCTCGGATGGACGGTGCTGACCCTGCTGGTGCTCGGCTACGCGCTGTTCCCGGTGGCCTCCATCCTGGCCACCAGCTTCAAGACTCAGGCGGCCCTCGGGCAGCGGGCCTTCCTGCCGACGAACTGGACCTGGGACAACTACGCGATGCTCTTCACCGGAGACGCGCGGGACCTGTTCCTGCCGGCGCTGCGCAACTCCATCGGCATCACGCTCATCGCGACCTTCATCGCCGTCGTGCTGGCCACGCTCTGCGCCTACGCCATCGCCCGGCTGGACTTCCCCGGCAAGAAGGTCATCCTCGGCTCGGCCCTGGCGGTCTCGATCTTCCCGGTGATCTCGGTGGTCACGCCGCTGTTCAACGTCTGGCGCGGCATCGGTCTCTACGACACCTGGCCCGGCCTGATCATCCCCTACCTGTCGCTGACGCTGCCGATCTCGATCTGGACGCTCTCGGCCTTCTTCCGGCAGATCCCCTGGGAGCTGGAACAGGCGGCCCTGGTCGACGGCGCCACCCAGTGGCAGGCCTTTCGCCGGGCCATCGTCCCGCTGGCCGCCCCCGGGGTGTTCACCACCGCGATCCTGGCCTTCTTCATCGCCTGGAACGACTTCGTCTACGGGATCTCGCTGACCTCCACGGAGGCGGCCCGTCCGGTGCCGGCGGCGCTGGCGTTCTTCACCGGCGCCTCGCAGTTCCAGGAGCCCACCGGCGCGATCTCGGCGGCGGCCATCGTGGTCACCATCCCCGTGGTCGTGCTGGTGCTCCTCTTCCAGCGGAGGATCGTCTCCGGGCTCACCCAGGGCGCCGTCAAAGGCTGACTCGTCAGAGAGGACTTCACACCATGGCATCGATCACCCTGCAGAACATCGTCAAGGAGTACGGGGACGGCTTCCCGGCGGTCAACGACGTCTCCCTGGACATCGACGACGGCGAGTTCGTCATCCTGGTCGGCCCCTCCGGCTGCGGGAAGTCGACGCTGCTGCGCATGATCGTCGGCCTGGAGGACATCACCTCCGGCGACCTGCTGATCGGCGGGCAGCGGGTCAACGATCTGGCTCCGCGGGACCGGAACCTGGCGATGGTCTTCCAGAACTACGCCCTCTACCCGCATCTGACCGTCTACGAGAACATCGCCTTCCCGATGCGTCTGGTCAAGGGCGCCTTCGGCGAGGACGAGATCGACCGGCGCGTGCGGCGGGCCTCGACGATGCTCGAGCTCGACGAGCACCTCGACCGCAAGCCCGGCAACCTCTCCGGCGGCCAGCGCCAGCGCGTGGCCATGGGGCGCGCCATCGTGCGCGAGGCCCAGGCCTTCCTCTTCGACGAGCCGCTGTCGAACCTCGACGCGAAGCTGCGCGGGCAGATGCGGGCGGAGATCTCGCGGCTGCAGCGGCAGCTGAACACCACCTCGGTCTACGTCACCCACGACCAGACCGAGGCGATGACCCTCGGCGACCGGGTGGCGGTGCTGAAGAAGGGCGTGCTGCAGCAGGTGGCCTCGCCGCGCGAGCTCTACGAGCAGCCGGCCAACCTCTTCGTCGCCGGGTTCATCGGCGCCCCGTCGATGAACTTCGTCCCCGGCACCGTCGAGGGGTCGGTGCTCAAGACGCCGTTGGGGGACGTCGCACTGCCCGCCGAGGCCGCATCCGCGGGCGCCGGCCGGGACATCGTCCTGGCCGGGATCCGCCCGAGCTTCTTCGAGGACGCCTCCACGCTGAGCGAGGTCCAGCTGTCCAAGGGCTCGACCTTCACCGCCGAGCTGACCCACACCGAGTGGCTGGGCAACGAGCAGTACGTCTACGTCTCCTATGAGAACGACCCCCGGGTGGCCGAGACGATGCGCACGCTGGCCGAGGAGATGGACGCCGACGAGCTGCGCACCCAGCTGGTCATCGCCGTCGACGCCGCCTCGCGGCTGCGCGGCGGCGACACCGCCCGGCTGTGGATCGACACCCGGCGCATCCACCTCTTCGACCCGGCGACGGGGGAGAACCTCACCCGGGACGCCGAGGCCGGCGCGGAGCTGACCCGCATGGCGCGGGAGGACCGAAGGCGCGACGCCGAGCGGGCCGCCGCCGGCCGGACCTGACCGCGCCTCCGGGGCCGGCCCCGCACGGCGGAGCCCCCGCCGGATGATCCGACGGGGGCTCCGCGGCGGCCGCCTCGGCCGGGCCGGTTCAGCGCTTCCGGCTCAGCCGCGCAGCCAGACCGTGGTCTCGCCCGGCAGCGCCTCGCCGTCGAGCGGTCCGCTGGCCAGCAGCACCTCGCCGGACGGCAGCTCCGCCGACGTCGTGCCGAAGTTGGTGACCGTCACCCAGCCTCCGGGGCGGCGGAAGGCCAGCACGTCGTCCGCGTCGGTCTCGAGCCATTCGAGGGTCTCGTCGGTCTGCAGCTCGCGCCGCAGATGCAGCGCCCGGCGGTACATCGCCAGCGTCGACTCCGGATCGTGCTCCTGCCGCTCGACGGCGTGGTCGGCGAACCACTCCGGCTGGGGCAGGTGCGGCGCGGCCTCGCCGAAGCCGTACGAGGGGCCCGTCGTCGTCCACGGCAGCGGCACGCGGCAGCCGTCCCGGCCGATCTCGGCACCGCTGCTGTTGAAGAACGTCGGGTCCTGTCGAGCGTCGTCGGCGATGTCGGCGACTTCGTGCAGGCCCAGCTCCTCGCCCTGGTAGAGGTAGGCGCTGCCCGGCAGCGCCAGCTCGAAGAGCGTCGCCGCCCGCGCCCGGCGCAGCCCGGTCTCGGCGTCCAGCTGCGGCTCGGTGCCGCGGCTGAGCAGCCAGTTCCGCCCGGCCTTCTCCTCGTCGTCGGCCTTCGGCGGCAGTCCGTAGCGGCTGGCATGGCGGACGACGTCGTGGTTGGAGAACACCCACGTCGAGGACGATCCGGAGGTCGCCGTGAGCTCCAGGTTGAACGTGACGATCTCACGGAACTGCGCGGCGTCGAAGTCGGCGGCGAGCAGGTCGAAGTTGAACGCCTGGCCCAGTCCCTCGGCGCTGGCGTAGCGCGGGCGGCGCTCGGCGTCGACCCAGGCCTCGGCCACTGCGATCCGCGGCGGATCGTACTCGTCGAAGACCGTCCGCCAGTCGGCGTAGATCTCGTGGACCTCGTCGCGGTCCCAGATCGGATGCGTGCCGTCCTTGGGCATGGCGTCCAGTGCGGCCTGCGTGGGCAGCTCCTCGGGCAGGTCCTTGGTCAGCCCGTGGGCGACGTCGACGCGGAATCCGTCCACGCCGCGGTCGGACCAGAAGCGCAGCGTGGTGCGGAAGTCCTCGCGGACTTCGGGATTGCTCCAGTCGAAGTCGGGCTGCTCGGGGGCGAAGAGGTGGAAGTACCACTGTCCCGGGGTGCCGTCGGGTTCGGTGATCCGGGTCCAGGCGGGTCCGCCGAAGACCGAGGTCCAGTCCGCCGGGGGCAGCTCGCCGTGCTCGCCGCGGCCGTCGCGGAAGATGTACCGGGCTCGTTCGGGTGATCCCGGTCCGGCGGCGAGCGCCTGCTGGAACCACTCGTGGCGGTCGGAGGAGTGGTTGGGGACGATGTCGACGATCAGCCGGATGCCGGCGTCGTGCAGCGCGGCGACCATGGCGTCG
>NZ_AFRW01000102.1 GCF_000220985.1 Nesterenkonia sp. F | reverse complement strand
CCGGTTCAGCTGCATCAGATCGCGCGGCGGCACCTGGTACTTCGGCCCGGCCAGGATGCGCAGCAGCGCGTCGGAGCGCGAGGCGTCGGCGATGACCTGCAGGAAGGAGATCACCTGCACGACCTCCGGGGTGGAGAGCAGCCCGGAGAGCCCGACGAACTCATAGGGCACCCCGCGGCGGGCCAGCTCCTCGGCCACCGAGCTCAGGTGGCTGCGCTTCCGGGAGAGCACCGCCGCAGTGGGCCGCTCGCCGGACTCCTCGCCGGCGGCGAGTTCGGCGGCCAGCTGGTCGGCGACGGCGGCGGCCTCGGCGTCGCCGGTCTCGTACCAGCCCAGCCGCACCGCCCCGCGATGCCCCTTGCCGGCACGCAGCCGCGCGATCCGCCGCTGCTCCTGCTTATGCCGCTTCCACGACGGCGCCCAGCGCGGCTGATGCTCGCGGAAGGGCTCGACCAGCCGGTTCGCCGCGTCCAGGATGACCTGCCCGTTGCGCCAGGCGCGGGTGAGCTGCAGCTGCTGCGGGACCCGCCGCGCCGTCGTCGCCGACTCGGTCCAGGTGAAGCGGTCCAGGAAGCTGAACAGCTGGCCGGCCGAGGCGCCGCGGAAGCCGTAGATGGACTGGTTCGGGTCCCCGACGGCGGTGACGCCGATGCCCTCGACGCCGGCGAAGAGGCTGGAGAACAGCTCCAGCTGGGCGTGCGAGGTGTCCTGGAACTCGTCGAGCATGACCAGCCGGAACTTGGCCTGCTCGGTCTGACGCGCCGTGGTGCTGCGGGCGATGCGCACCGCGTTGACCAGCAGGTCGCCGTAGTCCATGACCTTCAGCTCGGCCTTCTGCCGGCGGTACTCCTCGGCGAGGTCGACCACGATCCGCCGGATGATCAGGCTGTCGAGAAGCTTCTGCTCGGCCGCGCCCCAGGTCTTGGCGCGGTTGCCGGTCTTGCCCATCGGCAGCGAGTCGACTCGGGCGATCTCGGCGTCCAGGAAGCTGCGCACCACGTCGAGGTCCTCGATCAGGTGCTCGCTGCAGTCGCCGACGAGCTTCAGCACCTGACTCGCCAGGCTGCGCGGGGTGACCTCCAGGTCGACCAGCTTCTGCGGATCCGACGGCTCGTGCTCCTCGACGAGCCGCATCACGATCTGCCACGCGTCGGCGTCGCTGATCATCGTGATCTCCGGCTCCAGGCCGAGCTGCAGCCCATACTCCTGCACCAGCGAGTTCGCGTACGAGTGATAGGTCGCCACAGTGGGAGCCAGCAGCTCGACCAGTCCCCCGGCGCCGACGGCGGCGGCCGCCGAGCCCTCGGGCAGCAGGTCCGCCGGGTTCAGCAGACCCTTCTGCTCGAGACGCCGCAGCTTGGCCACGATCCGCTCGCGCAGCTCGCCGGCGGCCTTGCGGGTGAAGGTCACGCCGAGCACCTCGTCGGGACTGACCGCCCCGGCGGCGACCTGGTGGACCACGCGGTCGGCCATCGTCGCGGTCTTGCCCGAGCCGGCGCCGGCGACGACCAGCATCGGCTCCAGCCCGGCCTCGATCACCGGGGCCTGCTCGTCCGGGGTCGGCGGGAAGAAGGTGCCGTCGAGCGGCTCGTGGAGCATCTCGGCGAGGCCGGCGGCGCTGAGGCCGGAGCCGAAGACGCCGGTGTCGGCGGTCTGGGAGGTCATGGGCTCGTCGCGTCCTCTCCTGGGTGCTTCCGGGGTGGTGTGTCCGGGCGGGTGCAACCGGGTGGGTGCGTCCCGACCGGGTGCGGGGGGGGCGGTTCTGGTCAGTCGAGCGGCTGGGTGACCTCGGCGCCGGAGGCGCAGAGCGGGCACAGCACCCCGACGCGGCACTGCTGGTCGCCGGGGCTGTGCACCGCGCGGAAACGCGCACCGGAGACCACCTCGGCGGCCTCGCGCAGGGCGAGCTGCGGCCAGTGCTCCACGCCGGCCGGCCAGTCGTCCTGCCGGGGGACGTCGGTGATCGGCTCCTGGCGGTACTCGATCCCCTCGATCTTCTTGCGGTCCTCGCCGACCTGCAACAGTGCGGCCCCGAGCACCTCGCCGCTCAGCTCCAGCTGGACCGGGTCGTCGCCGCGGACCACCGTCTTCTCCTCGGCCGGGGTGGTGAGCATCGTCTGGTATATGCCCAGCTGCAGGTGGCCGCAGAGCTCGCAGGTCTCGGGCTTGGTCCTCGAACTGCCCGGCGGAGTGTGGTGCGCGCAGCGCCGCGGGGCGTGGCGGCCGGTCTTGTAGTCCAGGATGAAGAAGCGCCCGGTCGGCTCGTCGGCGTCGTCGACCTCGCGCTCCAGGCGGTCGATGAGGCCGGAGACGGTGACCCCGCGCATCGTCCCGCGCACCGGAAGCTGGGAGCCGGTGGTGAAGTGCGCCTCGGAGATGACGTGCTTGCGACCGGCCTCCTCGGCGGCGTGCAGGTACCAGGCGATCTTCTTCACCATCTCCTGGGCGCGAGCGTACTCTCCGCGCGTGCGCCAGGAGCCGGGGTCCATGCCCAGCTCCGGCCAGCGGGAGGCCAGCGCGTCGAGCAGCATCTCCTCGGTCTGATGCCGACGCGGACGCGGCTCGGGGTGGTCCTCGGCGATGGAGTGGATCAGCAGCCCGAGGCTGCGGGCCTGGTCGGTCGGGGCGACGCCGCCGGCGCGCTGGGTGAACCACTGCAGCGGTTGGTTGAACGCGGTGTCCAACGCCGAGGGCGACAGTCGGATCTCCGCGCCCTCGTCGAGCTCGGCCTCGGTGATCAGCGGCTCGACCTCGCGGGGGTCGATTCTCCCCCACCAGCCCTCTGGGTCGGCGCCGGGGATGCGGTCGCCGCTGTGCGGGTCCTCGGCGGAGGCCATCAGCGCCAGGGCTCTGGCGGATTCACGAGCCTGAGCGTCAGTGGTCCGTTCCGTCTCGCCACTGTGATGCTTCTCGAGCCGACGGCGCAGCTCGGCGATGAGCGTCGGAGCGGTCATCGCCCGCGGCCTGGCGAGCTCCGAGGAGGGACGCAGCAGCGGTGGCAGGATCAGGCCCAGCAGCATGCTGGGCGTCTCGTCGGTGTTCTCGATGCCGATGCCCACCAGCCGGTGCTTCGCCCGCGAGACGGCCGCGGCGAAGAGTCGGTGCTCGTCCTGCAGGACCTGCAGACGCTTCGCCCGTGACGAGGCCGTCGCCGGATCGTCGCCGTCGACGACGTCCACCAGCCGGGATGAGCCCAGCAGCTCGCCGCGCGGGGTCAGGTTCGGCCAGACTCCGTCCTGCAGCCCGGCGATGACCACGGTGTCGAACTCCTGGCCGGCCGCCGTCGCCGGGGTGAGCACATGGACCGCGTCCTGGGCGGTGGAGGCCTCGGCGAGGGTGTCCATGGGCAGCTCCATCTCCTCCATGTGGGTGACGAAGCCGCTGACGCTGTGACCGGGCAGCTGCTCGGCGTAGCGCTCGGCCGCCTGGAAGAGCGAGACCACCGCATCCAGATCGCGGTGGGCGCGGCGGGACTCCTCGCCGCCGCGCGTCGAGCGGCGCACCCAGAGCGCCTCGCGGCCCGAGGCCTGCCAGACCTCCCAGAGCAGGTCGCCGGCGCCGGCGGACTCCCCCAGCCGCTCGCACGCCTCGCGGGCCGCGGCGACCATCGCTCCGAGTCGACGCAGCCCGGCCACGGCGGGGTCCTTCGTCGCCAGCGCCTCGGCGACCGTCGGATCCTCCGGATCCGCGATGCCGACGGCGAGCAGCTCCTCGGAGTCGCGCTGGTCGACGGTCTCCGGGCGCAGCCGCCGCTCGGCGGTGAGCAGCCGCTGACGGATGCGGCGCAGCGCCACCGAGTCCACCGCCCCGTAGGGGCCGGCGAGCAGGCGCTTCGCATCGGCGCCGGTGAGCGGGTCGTCGGCGGTGATCGCGCGCAGGATGCGCAGCAGCGGAGCGACGGCGACCTCCTCGTGCAGCACGATCTCGCTCATCGAGCGGCGCACCGGCACCCCGTGGGAGTGGAACAGGCGGGTGAGCTGCTGGACCATCTGCCCGTTGCGGACGACGACGGCGATCTCGTCCAGCGGCAGCGGCTCGCCGTCGTCGCCGCCGCGGTGATGCCGGTCCAGGACCTCCTGCAGGATCATCTGCTCGGCGTGGTACTGGCCGCCGACGACGGCGACGTGGACGCCGCGGCCGCGGGCGTCGACGTCGGCGGCGACGTTCAGCCGCCGGCCCGAGGACGGCTTCTCCCCCGCGGCCGCGCGCCGCTCGGCCTCGGTGCGCTGGTCCTCGGCGAGCGCGTCGAGGCGCTGCTGGGCCAGCGTGGCCAGCTGCGCCCAGCGTCCGCGGTGGGCTGTGCTGTCGCCGACCGCGCCGATGCGCTGGACGACCCGGCCGTAGACCTCGCCGACGGGCTCGTCGAGCCGGTGGTCGCCGTCGAGGGCGAGGACCTCCGGCTCACGGCCGGGAAGCCCGTCGTCCGGGCGCATGGAGCCGCGCCGACCGCGCAGGGTGACCGCGGCGTCGTCGCGCTCCTCCGGCATCTCCTGCGCCTCCGCGTCCTCGGGAGGCTGCACGTCGACAGACCGGTCGCCGGTCGTGCCCCTCCAGTGGGCCAGCAGGTCCGGACGCGCGCCGCGGAAACCCTGGACGGCGACGTCGGGGTTGGCGCAGGCGACCATCCGGCGGCCGGCGCCGATCAGCCGCAGCAGCCGGAAGATGTTGGGATTGGCCTCCTGCAGGTCGTCGACGAGGATCAGCCGCAGCCGGTCCTGCTCCTCATGCAGCAGCTGCGGAGTGTCCTCCAGCAGATCGCAGGCGCGGCTGATCAGTCCCGCCGGGTCGAAGGCGTTGGGGGCGCGCTGGCCGAGCTGCTCGAGGTACTCGGCATAGAGCCGACCCGCCGGCAGCCAGGCCGGGTCGCCGGGCCCGGCGCCGGAGGCGGCCTGCTCGCCCCAGGCGACGAGCTCCTCCGGGCTGACGCCGTACTCGGCCGCGCGGTCGAATAGCTCGCGGATCTCCTTGCGGAAACCGGCGGTGGCTGCCGCCTCACGCAGGTCGATGCGCACTGCGCCGCTGATCGGGTCGGTCACCCGCCAGTCGATGGCGGTGTGCTCGGAGTCCAGCAGTGCGGCGATCTCACGGTCCTGCTCGGCACCGGAGAGCAGCCGCGGAGTGCGGGCGGCGAACTCCAGGAGACCGCGACGGCGAGCCTCGCCGAGCAGCCAGAAGGCGTAGGAGGCGAAGGAGCGCGAGGGCTGGTCGGTCAGGGAGCCGCCGTCGGGCTCCGCCGCCCATCGGGCCTCCAGCGCATCGCGCAGCGCGGCCGAGGAGGCGCGCGAAGGCGAGAGCAGCAGCAGGTGGTGGGAGTCGCCGCCGGCACGCAGGAAGCGCAGCGCCAGCTCGACGGCGAGCGTGGACTTGCCCGTGCCGGGCCCGCCGGTGACCAGCAGCGGACCATGGTCCCCGGCGGCGACGCGGTCGAGGACGGCCTGCTGGGCGGCGTCCGGGGTGACGGCGACGTCGAAGCTCATGGCCCACATTCAATCAGAGCCCTCCGACACGATCCCGCCGCCGGACGGGATGACTCCGTGGCACGCGTGGGAATACGCGTCCTTTCCCACACCTTCCACAGAGTCATCTCAGGGGGAGCCGGCGGCATTCAGCGTCTGGCCGGCGGTGCGAGCGTCGTCCGCCGGTCCGTCGGCGGCGGGCGATACGGTGGAGGTGTGGATGAACCGGCACTCTTCGACCTTCCGACCAGCCGCCAGAGCTGGCACGACCGTCCGCGGGCGGGCTTCGACCTCGAGACCACCTCGCGGGACCCCCGCGTGGCCAGGATCGTCTCCGCGGCGGTGGTGACCGTCGACGCCGACGGCCGCCGCGAGCGCGCCCGCGAATGGCTGGTCGACCCCGGCGTGGAGATCCCGGCCGAGACCACGGCGGTCCACGGCATCTCCACCGAGCAGGTGCAGGCCGAGGGCCAGGACGCCGCCGAGGCGATCCCGCAGATCGTCCACGCGGTCCGGGAGCAGCTCGAGGCCGGCAATCCTGTGGTCGTCTTCAACGCCCCGTACGACTTCACCGTGCTGGCCGCCGAGGCCGAGCGGCACGGCATCGACGTGCCCGTGCCCTCCCCGATCATCGACCCGTTGGTCGTCGACAAGCAGGTCGACCGGTTCCGCCGCGGCAAGCGAACCCTGGGCCATGTCAGCGAGCATTACCGGATCGCGCTCGACGACGCCCATTCGGCGACGCCGGACGCCTGGGCCGCCGTCGAGGTGGCCGGCGCGCTGGCGGCGCAGTACCCGCAGCTGCAGATCCCGGCCGAGGAGCTGCACGAGCTGCAGATCGGGTGGAAGGCCGAGCAGGCCGCCTCGCTGCAGGAGTACTTCCGCCGCACGCGCCCCGACGCCCTGGTGGACCCCAGCTGGCCCATGTGAGTCGGCGACCCCCGGTGAAGCCGTCGACCCAGCTCGCTCAGCCGACGTCGGCGGCGAGCCGGAAGCCGGTGTGGCCCAGGGTGGTGTCCGCCGTCGCCTGCGTGCGTCCGGTGGTCCGGTAGCGACGGCAGTAGTTCTCGTGACACATGTAGGAGCCGCCGCGGGCGACCGGGTTCCCCGTGGCGCCGAAGGTGCCGGCGGTCCACTCCCAGACGTTGCCGGTGGAGTTGTAGAGGCCGAGGCCGTTGGGTTCGAAGGAGCGCACCGGCATGGTGCCGGCCTCGCCGTGCGGGTCCTCCGGGAAGTCCCCGGGGAAGATGTTCATCCGCCGCACGCCGTCGGGATCGCGGACCGCGCCCCACGGGTAAGGCTGCTGGTCCAGGCCGCCGCGGGCGGCGTACTCCCATTCGGCCTCGGTGGGCAGCCGTGCGCCGGCCCACTGGGCGTAGGCCTGCGCATCACGGTGGGAGACGTGGGTGACCGGGTGGTCCTCGCGGCCTTCGGCGGTGCTGTCCGGCCCGTCGGGGGCGAACCAGGTCGCCCCGCGGACCTGCCGCCACCACGGGGCCTCGGCGACCGCCGGAGTGCTGGCCCGCAGCGCGTCGGTCAGTCGTCCGGCGAAGACCATCGAGTCGCCGTAGGTCTCGGCGTCGGTGCGGTGACCGGTGGCGACGACGAAGGCGGCGAATTCGGCGACGGTGACGCTGGTGGCGCCGATGGCGAAGGGACCGACGGCGACCTCGCGGACCGGCCCCTCGCCGTCGGCCGGATAGGCCAGCTCGTCCTCGGATCCCATGCGGAAGGTGGTCGCGGACAGCCCGATCATCGTCAGCTGCTCCGGGGCGCGGGCGGCCAGAGCGTCGAGAAGCTCGCGCGAGGGACCGGGGACGGCCCCCGACGGCGAGCTCGCCTCGACTCCGGGCGCCTCCGCGACCCCCGCCGCGCCGTTGCTCGGCGCGCAGCAGGGACTGACCGGCTGACGAGGAGCGTCGTCGGACGAAGCGTGGTGATCGGTATCCATGAGCTGCTCCAGAGCGGATGTGACGGGCGGGGTGGGACGGATTCCAGACTATCGGCCGGCGTCTCGGGCGTCGCCCACATGGCTGCACGACCGTCGCCTCGTCTCTCGCCGCGACCCCACCCGGAACAGCCCGAGGATCTCGACGTCGTCGACATCCCCTGGCCGCATGGGGAGCTGGCGGAACACGTACTGGATGAGCGACTCCTCACATCCCCAGGCACTGAGACGCACGCAACTCCAGTGACATGTACTCTGGTGCCCGCATTCGCCAGCCTGACGGATGCATCACACCACGACTCTGAAGAAGGAGGGATGCAGGCATGTCCGACGGTCAGGACACTTCGCACAACTCAGGAACTGTCTCCCCTCCGAACATCGTGGTGGTGCAGGCTGACCAGATGGCCGCACAGGCGCTCGGCGCCTACGGCGACGAGGCCGCCAAGACCCCGAACATGGACGCGCTGGCGGCCGAGGGCGCGGTCTTCGACCGGGCCTACTGCAACACCCCGCTGTGCTCGCCGTCGCGCGCATCGATGATGACCGGCCAGCTCCCCTCGCAGCTGGGCTGCTACGACAACGGCGACGACTTCCCGTCCTCGGTCCCGACGTTCGCGCACCACCTGCGCAACGCCGGCTACCACACCGCTCTGGTGGGCCGGATGCACTTCATCGGCGCCGACCAGCACCACGGCTTCGAGGAGCGGCTGACCACCGACGTCTACCCGGCCGACCTGGACATGGTCCCGGACTGGGACCTGCCGTTCGACCAGAAGCTGCAGTGGTACCACGAGGCCGGCGCGGTCTTCGACGCCGGCGTCTCCAAGGCCACCGTCCAGCAGGACTTCGACGACGAGGTGGGCTTCCGGACGATCCGCCACCTCAACGACCGAGTCCGGGCGAACCAGTGGGCCGAGGCGCACGGTGAACAGCATCGGCCGTTCCTGATGGTCACCAGCTTCATCCACCCGCACGACCCGTACGAGCCGCCGCGGGAGCACTGGGACCGGTTCGGCGAGGGCGAGATCCCCGACCCGAAGAACCCGCAGGTGCCCTCCGTCGAGGAGGACCCGCACAGCCACCGCCTGCGTGCGATGGCCGGCTTCGACGAGCGTGACCCGGAGATCGAGGACGTCCGCAACGCCCGCCGGGCGTACTACGCGGCCGTCAGCTACATCGACGACCACGTGGGCCGCATCCGCGCCCACCTGGAGGAGGTCGGACTGGCGGAGAACACGGTGATCATCGTGACCGCCGACCACGGCGACATGCTCGGCGAGAAGGGCCTCTGGTACAAGATGTCCCCGTACGAGCGCTCCTCCCGGGTGCCGATGATCGTCAACGGCCCGGATCACCTGGTGCCGAAGGGTCGGTACCGGACCCCGGTGTCGCTGCTGGACCTGATGCCGACGCTGATGGACCTGGGCAGCACGCCGTCGGTGGAGACCGAAGGCAGCTCCATGCTGGAGATCGCCCGTCGCGAGGCCGCCGGCGACATCCGCCCCGAGGACCGCGACGTCATCGTCGAGTACCTCGCCGAGGGCACGGTGAAGCCGCAGCTGACCATCGTCCGCGGGCAGCACAAGATGGTCATCTGCCCCGGCGACCCGGATCAGCTCTTCGACCTGGAGACCGACCCGGACGAGGTCACCAACGTCGCCCGCTCCCCCGAGTACGCGGAGGTGGCCTCCACCCTGCGTGCTGAGATCGAGCGGCGGTACGACCTCGACGCACTGGACGCCCAGGTGCGCGCCAGCCAGTCGCAGCGCCGCCTAGTCGCCGAAGCCCTGACCAAGGGCACCATGCGGCACTGGGACTTCGTCCCCGACGCGGAGACCCGCTACGTCCGCGGCGACTTCTGGTCGGCGCTGAAGTACGGCACCATCCCCGACGAGAGCCGGCGCTGATCGGCCGAGTCGCCGCCCGACGGTGACGCACGACGACGGTCCCGTCCGAGGACTTCCTCGGGCGGGGCCGTCGTCATATGCAAGAGGGACCATCTCCGATCAGCGGGTCATGTACTCCCGAGCCCGTGGGTTCAGGCTGGTGGCCGCCTGGATCGGTGCGACGATCAGCGTGGCCAGCACCAGGCAGGCGAACGCCCACTGCCAGCCGGTGCCGTACTCGTCGTGCAGCGGCTCGAGCACCAGCCAGTTCAGCTGGTGCACTGCGAACGCCACGGCGATCATCGGCGCCACGGCCAGGGGCATGGTCTGGTTCCGCAGATCCTGCCGCGCCGCGCTCTTGGCCCGCACCGGACGATGGGCCCGCTTGAGGTAGTGGACGCTCGCCAAGACCACCGCGACCGCCCCGACCCATGGAACCATGAGCCACGGAGCATCCATGGCGGGCTGCAACAGCGCGAAGAACCCCGTCAGGCTCACCGTCAGCAGTGTGGACGCATACGCATCATGCGGGGCACCGAGCGCCGGCTTCTCCTCCGGCGCGGTCCGCCGGACCTCCTGCTCGATGCCCCGGCCCGAGACGTCCTGCGTCATACCCCTCCTCAGTCAGCACCTTCACAAAATGATCTACTGACTCGAGTCTACTGACCGAGGAGGGGACGCGTGAAGCACAGCCCCGTCGCTCAGTCCTTCGGCTGCGCCGCGGCCGCCGCGCGGGCGGCCCCCGGCAGCGCCTGCAGGATCTGCTCGACGGCGGCGTCGTCGTGCGCCGCGGAGAGGAACCAGGCCTCGAAGACGCTCGGCGGCAGGAAGACCCCGGCCTCGAGCATCGCGTGGAAGAACGGCCCGTAGCGGAAGGCTTCCTGAGCCCCGGCCTGCGCGTAGTCGTGCACTCCGGTGGCCGAGGTGCCGAAGGCCAGCGAGAACAGCGAGCCGGCCTTCTGGATGCTGTGGTCCACCCCGGCGGCGTCGAGCGCCTCGCCCAGTCCTGTCGCCACGACCTCGGCGGCGGAGTCGATGTGCTGATAGACCTCGGCGGTGGCGTGCTCCAGCGTGGCCGCACCGGCGGCCATCGCCACCGGGTTTCCGGACAACGTGCCGGCGTGGTAGATCGGCCCGGTCGGGGCCAGGTGCTCCATGATCTCGCGACGCCCGGCCAGCGCGGCAGTGGGCATCCCGCCGCCGATGACCTTGCCGAAGGTGAACAGGTCCGGCGTCCAGCCCTCCTGTCGGCCCGAGGCGCCCCACTGGCCGGCCTCGGTGATCCGGAATCCGGTCATCACCTCGTCGAAGATCATCAGCGCGCCGTGCCGCTGCGTGATCTCGCGGATGAAGGCGTTGAAGCCCTCCTGCGGCGGGACCACGCCCATGTTGGCCGGCACGCCCTCGGTGATCACCGCGGCGATGTCCTCGCCGTGCTCGGCGAAGACCTGCTCCAATGCGGCGCGATCGTTATAGCCGACGACGATGGTCTCGGAGGCCTGCGCCTCGGTCACCCCGGCCGAGCCGGGCAGGCCGAGGGTGGCCACACCCGAGCCGGCGGCGGCCAGCAGCCCGTCGGAGTGGCCGTGGTAGCAGCCGGCGAACTTCACCACCAGCTTGCGGCCGGTCGCCCCGCGGGCCAGGCGCACCGCGGTCATCGTCGCCTCGGTGCCGGTGGAGACCATGCGGATCATCTCCGCGCCGGGCACCCGCGAGCGCACCAGCTCGGCCAGCCGGGTCTCCGAGGGGTGCGAGGCGCCGAAGCCCAGTCCGGAGTCGACGGCGGCGTGGACGGCGTCGATGACCGCCGGGTGCTTATGCCCCAGCAGGGCGGGGCCCCAGGAACCGACGAGGTCGACGTACTCGGCGCCCTCGGCATCGGTGAGCCGGGGCCCCTCGGCGGAGACGATGAAGGCGGGGGTCCCGCCGACCGAGCCGAAGGCCCGCACCGGGGAGTTCACTCCCCCGGGCATCACGTCGCTGGCGGCGTCGAAGAGCTGCTGGTTGGTCGTCATAGGCCCTCTCGGATCGGTGCTCGTCACGGTGGTCGGATTCGGTCGGCTGGTCCGCCGGCGGTCGGGTCGGTCAGCCGTCCGGGAGTCAGCCGTCCCGCAGCCAGCGGGCAGCCTCGGCGGCGTGGTAGGTCAGCACATTGGTGGCCCCGGCCCGGCGGATGGAGGTCAGCGCCTCCAGCACGACGGCGCGGCGGTCGACCCAGCCGTTCGCCGCGGCGGCCTCGATCATCGCGTACTCGCCGCTGACCTGGTAGGCCGAGACTGGCACGTCGCTGGACTCGGCGACGTCGGAGAGCACGTCGAGGTAGGCGGTCGCCGGCTTGACCATGAGCATGTCCGCGCCCTCGGCGAGGTCCAGGTCCGCCTCGCGCAGCCCCTCGGAACGGTTCGCCGCATCCATCTGGTACGTGCGCCGGTCGCCCTGCAGCTGGGAGTCGACCGCCTCGCGGAAGGGGCCGTAGTAGGCCGAGGCGTACTTCGCCGAGTAGGCCAGGATCGCGACGTCCTGGTGGCCGGCCTCGTCGAGGGCCTGACGGATGACCGCGACCTGGCCGTCCATCATGCCCGACGGCGCGACGACGTCGGCGCCGGCCTCGGCCTGGGCCACGCCCATGCGCGCATAGATCTCCAGAGTGGCGTCGTTGTCCACCGCACCGTCGGCGGTGAGCACGCCGCAGTGGCCGTGGTCGGTGAACTCGTCGAGGCAGAGGTCGCTCATCACCGGCAGCCGATCCCCCACCCGCCGCTTCACCGCGGCGATGCTGCGGTTGAGGATCCCCTGCGGATCCAGCGAGGCCGTCCCCTCGGCATCGCGGACGACGGGGATGCCGAAGAGCATGATCCCGCCCAGGCCCAGGTCGGCGGCCTCCTCCGCGGCGTCGAGCAGGCTCTGCTCGGTGTGCTGGACGACGCCGGGCATCGAGGTGATCGGCTGCGGCTCCTCGAGCCCCTCGCGGACGAAGACCGGCAGGATGAAGTCGGCCGGGTGCAGCCGGGTCTCGGCGACGAGACGGCGGAGGGCGGGGGTGCGGCGCAGGCGCCGGGGCCTGTCGGCGGGGAACGTCACGGGGGAACTCCTGTGGTCGCCGGGTGGGGATGCGGGCCGGAGGACCGGCGCGTCCAGTCTAGTCCCGCACCGCCGTCGCGCGCCGGGCCGGACGCCGTCGTCGGCTGTCTCTCGCCTCACGCCGGGCGTCCGCCCCGTCGGCCCGGGAGGTTGAGCAGCGATCAGCCCAGGACGCGTCGCACGGCGTCGGCGGTGGGCTCGTCGAGGACCGCGTCGGCCGGAGCGCCCAGCTGCTCCAGCGTGTCGGCGGTCGGCCGGCCGATGGCCAGCACCTGCGCCGGCGCGAGCTCGTCGCAGCGACGCTCTGCGCCGGCGACCAGCTCGACCCAGGCCTGCGCTGCGGAGGAGCTGGTGACCAGTACGACGTCGTCGGCCCCCAGCCGCGGCACGCCCTCCGGCGGCACGCCGTCGACCAGCCGGCCGACGGTCTCATAGGCGGTCACCGCCGCGACGTCCCAGCCGGCCTCGACGAGGCCGTCGCGCAGCTGCGGCCGGGCCAGCGCGGACTGCGGCAGCAGCACCCGGCCCCCCGGCGCCGGCCTCGGCAGCTCGGCGAGCATGCCGGCCGCACTCGCCTCGGACGACGGCGTCCAGATCTCCTCGACGCCGGTGCGCTCGGCCAGCGCCCGGGCAGTGGCCGCACCGGTGGCCCCGAGCCGCGTGTCGGCGGGCACCTCGCCCGTCCAGCCGACTGCGGCCAGCATCCGCACCGTGGTCGCGCTGGTGACCAGCAGCCAGGAGAATCCCCGGCGCGCAGCCGCTCGACGGCGCGGCGCAGCTCGGCGACGTCGGCGACGAGTCGCTGCTCGGTCAGCGGCAGGAAGTCGACGGCGAGACCGGCCGCGCGCAGCCCGGCCTCCAGCGCACCCGCCCGCGCCGCGTCCCGACTGATCACCACACGCATGGCGTTCAGCCTATCGGAGCCAGCACCCTCCGCAGGGCCGGTCGCGTGACCTGGGCGCCGACGAACACGCAGAGCACGCCGAGACCCAGCACGCCCAGCGAGGTCCCCACCGCCGCCGGGGCGACGAGCACCGCCGCACCGACGATCGGGAACGCGGTGACCGCCGCGGCGACCAGGGCGATGACGACCACCGCGCCCAGCGCGCGCATCACCGCCAGCGTGCGGATGCGCTGCAGCTGGCCGCGGCTCATCCCCATCATGTGCAGCGAGGCGTACAGCCGACGGCGGTCCAGCAGCTGGGCGGTCTGGTTGATGCCGACCGAGCAGGCCGCCATCAGGAAGGAGATCGCCAGCGTCAGCCAGACCCCGCGCTGGATGTCGGCGAGCAGCTGGGCCTGACCCGGGTCGGCCTGCGACGGATCGGCCAGGCTCACCAGCCCCAGCCCGGAGCCGGCGATGACCCCGGCATAGGTGGTGATCGAGACGCCGCCGACCTGCTTGAACATCTGCTGCGGGGACTCCAGCACGCTGCGCGCGGCGATCAGCCGCTCGGCCGTCCTCGCCCGTCGCAGCTGGACGGTCGTGACCATCTTCAGCACCCAGGGCCCGACCAGCTGCACCACCACCAGCGGCACGGCGACGGCGGCCAGCATCATCGTGATCACCGCGGCCATGCCGCCGACGCCGGCCAGCTGGGCCAGCAGCTGGGCGGCCAGCACGCCGAGGACGGCGACGACGACTCGCACCCAGTGCACCCGCGCGGGAGCGGCCATCGTGCGCACTCCCAGCGGCGTGACCTCGATGCGGCGCATGCCCAGCAGCGAGGCCCCCGCCGCGAGGAGCATCAGAGCTGCGGCGGAGAGTCCCCAGAGCCCGGGCCCGATCCAGAGCCCGTCGACTCCCATCGGCGCCCCGGCGAAGGGGATCAGCCCCACCAGCGGCATCAGGGCGACGTAGAGCACAGTGCCGGCGAGGACGCCCGCGGCGGCCAGCAGCACCGCCTCGGAGACGGCGAGCAGCCGCAGCTGGCCAGTGGTGGCGCCCAGCAGGCGCAGGCTGGAGAGCCGCTCGTCGCGGCGCCGGGCCATCAATCGCGCGGAGGAGGAGAGCAGCGAGACCATGGGCACGGTCAGCAGGATCAGCGCGACGCCGGCCAGCACGGCGTAGAACGTGGCCAGCGGGTGCTCCAGCGTGAAGAAATAGCGGGAGCCGCCGACGACCATGAATGCGATGCCGCTGGTCAGGGTGCAGGCCAGCACCGGCAGCGGCCAGACGCTCCGGTCCTGGAACGCCCGGGCGAGGAAGAGCCGGATCATCGCCGCTCTCCCGTCGCCGAGGCCGCACCGTCGGCACCGTCCGCGCTGTCGGCGACCAGGCGTCCGTCCTGCAGCCGGATGATCCGCGCGCAGCGGGCGGCGACCGTCTCGTCATGGGTGACCACCACCAGCGGCGCACCGCGTCCGACGGTGGAGTCCAGCAGCGCGTCGAGCACCGCCTCGGAGGTCGTCGAGTCCAGCGCGCCGGTGGGCTCGTCGGCGAAGACGACGGCCGGTTCGGCGGCCTGGGCCCGAGCGATGGCCACGCGCTGCGCCTGCCCGCCGGAGAGCTGGCCGGGGCGGTGCTGCTCCCAGCCGGACAGTCCGAGGGCGCCCAGCCACCCGGCGGCCTGCTGCTCGGCCGTCGAACGGCGCACGCCGGAGACCATCAGCGCCACCGCGACGTTCTCCAGCGCGGTGAGCTCGGGCAGCAGCAGCCCCTCCTGGAAGACGAAGCCGATGTGCTCACGGCGCAGCCGGGCGCGCTGCTCGGCGTCGAGGGCGGAGAGGGCGACCGGCCCGCGGTCAGAGCCCACGGCCAGCTGCACCTCTCCGGCGTCGGGGGTCAGGATGCCGGAGAGCACGTGCATCAGCGTGGTCTTGCCGGATCCGGACGGGCCCATGATGGCCACCGACTCTCCCGGGAGCACGGTCAGTCCCACTCCGTGCAGCGCCGGAGCTGCCTGCAGAGTGTCCGCGTAGCTCTTGGAGAGCTCGCGGGCCTGCAGCACCGGCGCCACCGTTGGTGTCCCCGATACGGCTGCCGCCGTCGTCGTCGGTATGGTCCCTGGTGTCCTCGCTGGTCTCGTCATGGCACCAGCATCGCCCGTGCGAGCGGACGGGCACATCGGCCCGGCGGGCGAATCTGGTCTAGCCCGGCAGGATGAGAGGCCGCCGAGCCGATCACCCGGCCGAAGGAGAGGGTCGGCTCAGGTGTCGACGACGTGGGCCAGCAGCCCGGTGTCCTCGGCGAGCAGCTGCTCGGCCGTGCGCCGGCCCAGCGCCGCGGCCGCGGCGATCTCCTCGTCCGAGCCGAGCTTCGGGTCCAGCTCGATCTGCTGCTCGGCCCGCTGCGCGGAGACGCCGTCCGGCGAGCAGACGACGGTGTCCAGCCGCAGCACGGAGCCCGCGCCGGAGTCGGTCTCGGACTCCGCCGACTGCAGCAGCCGCCCCAGCCCGCCGATCGGCGCCGAACAGCCGGCGTTCAGCCGGGCGAGCAGCGCCCGCTCGGCGGTGGTCTCCAACCGGGCGCGCCGGTCGTCGGCGGCGGCCAGCGCCGGTCCCAGCGGCGCGTCGGCGGCGGCGTCCTCGCTGCGGACCTCCACCGCCAGCGCGCCCTGGCCGGGAGCCGGCAGCATCACCCGCGGATCCAGCAGCTCGGAGATGTGATCGGCCAGCCCCAGCCGGGTCAGGCCCGCGCCGGCCAGCACGACGGCGTCCAGGTCTCCGCGGGCGGAGTCGGGCGCCTGCGTGGAGGTCTCGGCGGCGTCCTCGCGGCCGCGGACCCGGGCCAGCCGCGTGCCGACGTTGCCGCGGATGTCGACGACGTCGACGTCCGGCCGGGCCAGCCGCAGCTGGGCGGCCCGCCGCGGCGAGCCGGTGCCGATCTTCGCTCCGGCGGGCAGCTCGGCCAGCGGCAGGTCCCCGGCCGAGCACAGGGCGTCGCGGACCTGCTCGCGGGCCGGGACCGCGGCGATGGTCAGCCCCTCGAGGTCCTTCGCCGGCAGGTCCTTCAACGAATGCACTGCGACGTCGCAGCGCCGGTCGAAGAGGCCCTGCCGCAGCGCGGAGGCGAAGACGCCGGTGCCGCCCATCTGGGCCAGCGGTCCGGTGAGCACGTCGCCCTCGGTGCGGATGGTGACCAGCTCGTGCTCGATCCCCGCGGCGGCGGAGAGCGTCTCGGCCACCGTGGTGGACTGGGTCATCGCCAGGCGGCTGCCGCGGGTGCCGACGCGGAAGGTCCGCATCAGGACGACTCGGCCTGACGCCGGGTGCCCCAGCCGCCGTCGACGGTCAGGTCGCTCCAGTCGCCGGCGACCGTCTGCTCGCCGGAGGTCGACGGCTCCCCATCCTCGCCGAGCAGGTACTCGCCCATGATGTCGACCAGCCCGGAGACGAATGCGGGGTGCACGCCGGGGGTCGGGGCCCGGTGGAAGGCCATCCCGTGCTCCTCGGCGGTCTCCTTCGCCTCGGTGTCGAGATCCCACATGACTTCCATGTGGTCGGAGACGAAGCCGAAGGGCATGACCACCACGCCGCCGAAGGCCGCGGCGTCCTCGGCGATCTGGTCGTTGATGTCCGGCTCCAGCCACGGGGTCCGCGGATCACCCGAGCGGGATTGGAAGACCACCTGGTGCGCCAGCCCCTCGGCCTGGGGCACCTCGTCCATCAGGTGATCGGCCACCGCCTGGTGCTGGGCGGAGTAGACGTCGGTGCCGAAGAGCTCGCGGATCCGCTCCGGGCCCTGCTCCTCCGCCGCCGCCGTCGGGATGGAGTGGGTGACGAAGAGGACCTTGATCGGTTCGCCGTCGCGGCCGTCGGCGACCAGCTGGGCGCGCACGTCGTCGATCCCGGCGCCCAGGAACTCCTCATTGGGCCTGGTGAAGGCCTTGTCATGGAAGAACTCGCGGACCTTGACCAGCTCGAGCTCGCCCTCCAGCCCCGTCTCGGCCAGCGTGCGGTCGAAGTCCTCCAGGTACTGGTCATTGCTGGAGTAGCCGACGTAGGCGGAGGTGACCAGCACCAGGATCTTCCGGTGCCCGTCCTGGTGCATCTGCCGGAAGGTGTCGGCGAAGTACGGGTCCCAGTTGCGGTTGCCCCAGTAGACCGGCAGCTCGATCTCCCGCTCGGCCAGCTCGGCCTCCAGCGCGGCCTTCAGCCGACGGTTCTGCTCGTTGATCGGACTCACGCCGCCGTTGGCGCGGTAGTGCGTGGCGACCTCCTCCAGACGTTCGTCCGGGATGCCGCGCCCGCGGGTGACGTTGCGCAGGAATGGGATGACGTCGTCCTGGCCCTCCGGCCCGCCGAAGGAGGCGAGGAGGACGGCGTCGCAGCGGGCCTGCTGGGAGCCGGTCGGGGATGCGGGAGACATGGTCAGCGGAGCACCTCGGTGATCTCGGCGGTGGTCTTCAGGCGGCGTCCGGTGAAGAAGGGCGTCTCGTCACGGACGTGGTAGCGCGTCTCGGAGGCGCGCAGCCGGCGCATCATGTCGACCAGGTCGGTCAGCTCCGGGGCCTCCAGGCCCAGCAGCCACTCCCAGTCGTTGAGCGCGAAGGCGCTGGTGGTGTTGGCCAGCACCGACGGGAACTCCTGGCCCAGCTGGCCGTGCTCGCGCAGCAGCTCGCCGCGCTTGGCCGGGTCCATCAGGTACCAGTCGTAGGAGCGGTTGAACGGGTAGACGACCAGCCAGTCCTCGGCCTCGACGCCGAGGCTGAAGGCCGGCACGTGCCGGCTGGCGAACTCGGCGGTGCGGTGGACGCCCATCGCCGAGAAGGTCTGCTCCGTGTCCGCGAGCGGCCCGGTGCGGTGCAGAGTGCGCAGCGCCTGCTGCAGCGCGGCCGGGTCATGGCCGGTCAGCCAAGTCATCACGTCGGCGTCGGCGCGCATGCCCGAGACGTCGTAGACCCCGCGCAGCACGATGTCCTGCTCGGCGAACCCGGCGACGGCGGCGTCGAACTCCTCGACCTGTGCGGAGACCTGCCCCTCGGCGGCCGCACGACGCGGCCCGGTGCGCCGGAAGACGGTGTAGAGGGTGTACCAGTCCAGGCCCGAGTCGTTGACGTCCTCGGCGGTCCGGACAGCATTGCGGCCGTAGCTCATCTGCTCCTCCTTCGACACTCCGGCGGGTCGTCGCCGGCACCGGACCCAGCGTACCGTCGAGCCGCCGGACCGCACCGCGCGTTGCACGCCGCATTCCGCCAGACCCCCTCCTGACCTGGGGCGATGTCGTCCTGCACAGGATCACGTGGCGAGGATCTCGCCGGCGACGGCGCGCGCGTCCGGGACCACCCGTGCCAGCCCGGTGCCGGCGAACCAGGAGCCCGCGGCATGCAGCCGCGGCAGGCCGGCGGCCGGGTCGGCCGGTGCCTCGCGCAGTCCGGCGCGCAGCCGCTCGATCTGCCCGGCCTGGCCGGCCGCGCTGCGCGGCAGCGCCTTCTGCCAGCGCACCACGTCGGCGTCGAGGATCTGCTCGGCGGCGATCGATCGGTCGAAGAGCGCCCCGACGTCGACGGCGGCCGCGGCGAGCAGCTCCTCGTCCGAAGAGGCGAAGCCGAGCACGCCGGATCCGGGGACGTCGGTGACCCGCCCGTAGGACAGTCGCACCAGGTGCCGGCCGGGGCCGCAGGCGGCGTCGAGCCACTCCCACTTCGCGCTGGCATGAGTCATCGCCTTCGCCGCGACGCCCGGGGTCGACGGGGCGACCAGCATGCCGGTGCCGCGCGGACGCCCGTCGAGCTCCGGAGCGTCGAGGACCATCGAGACCAGCGCGACGCCGCGGCCGGCCCGAGGCGCGTCCCGCCCGTCGTCGCCGTCGGCCTGTCGCCCGCCGGTCCGGCCGTCGTCGCCGTCGTGCTCTCCGGCGTCCGGCAGCTCGACGAGCCCTCCGGCCAGCCGCGCGGCGGTCGGCGCGTCGACGGCGAGCACCACGTCGGTCACCGGCCCGGCGTCCTCCTCCGCCAGCTCCGTCAGCAGCACCGGCAGCGAGTCCACGCGCCGGCCCAGCCGGACGTCGACGCCGCGAGCACCGCGCCGCGGCAGCTGCTCGGCGAAGGCGGCGATCAGCGTGTTCAGCCCGCCGTGCAGCGACTGCACCGCCGAGCCGGCCGGAGCCTGGGCCTTCACCGCGGCGACGGCGCGGGCCAGCGAGCCCTCGCGCAGCATCGCGGCGAAGAGCCCGGGAGCGGCGGTCTCCAGATCCAGATCGTCGGCGCGAGCCGAATGCACTCCGGAGACGATCGGCGTGACCAGCCGCTCGAGCACGGCCTCGCCCATCCGGTCGCGGACGACCTCCCCGAGGGTGACCCCCTCGCGACCCCGCCAGGCCGCGACGTCGGCGGTCAGGTCCTGTGCGGCGAGCGCGGCGGCCTCAGCGCCGATCAGCCGCACGACCTCCTCGCCGTGCGGATCGGCGGGGATGCCCAGGATTCCGGTGGGCGGCATGGGGGCGGCGACGTCGGGCAGCCGCAGCCACGCGCCGTCGGGCCGGGGCTCGACGATCGCCGACTGCAGCCCCAGCTCCTCGACGAGCCGCGGCACCGCCGTCGATCGGGTCGCGAACGCCTCGGCGCCGGCGTCGACGGCGAGCCCGGCCAGATGATGGACGCCGACGGCCCCGCCGAGCCGGTCGGCGGACTCGACCAGGGTCACCGCCCGGTCGGCGCCGGCCAGGTCCCAGGCGGCGGTCAGCCCGGCGATGCCGCCGCCGACGATCAGCGTGCGGCTCATGCCGCGCGCTCGTCCTCGATCCGGTGGATGAGCGAGACCAGATCGGTGAGCACCTGCGGGTCGGTCGACGGCGGGACGCCGTGGCCGAGGTTGAGCACGTGGCCGGCGGCCGACGATCCGGCGGCGATGACCTCGCGGACGTGGGCCTCGAGCGCCTCCGGCCCGGCGGCCAGCAGCGCGGGGTCGATGTTGCCCTGCAGCGGGGTCTCCTCCCCCAGCCGGCGGGTGGCCTCGGCGAGGTTCAGCCGGTAGTCGATGCCCACGACGTCTGCTCCTGCGGACTTCATCAGGTCCAGGATCTCGGACGTGCCGGTGCCGAAGTGCACCAGCGGCGCCCCCAGCCCCTGCACATGCGACAGAGCGGCGGCCGAGTGCTGCTGCACATGGGCGGCGTAGTCCTCGCGACCGACCGATCCGGCCCATGAGTCGAAGAGCTGGGCGGCCGAGGCGCCGGCCATCAGCTGGGCGCGCATGAAGCGGCCGGAGACGTCGGCGGCCCAGGCGGCCAGCGCCTCCCAGGTCTCCGGGTCGGCGTGCATCATCGTCCGCGGACCCAGGTGGTCGCGGGAGGCCCGCCCCTCGACCATGTAGGCCGCCAGCGTGAACGGCGCGCCGGCGAAGCCGATCAACGGGGTCGAGCCCAGCTGCGCCACTGTGCGACGGACCGCCTCGGCGACCGGGGCGAAGGCGTCGTCGTCGAGCGTCGGCAGCGCCTCGACGTCGGCGCGGGTGCGCACCGGATGCGCCAGCACCGGACCGACGTCGGGGACGATCTCCACATCGATGCCGGCCAGGCGCAGCGGCACCACGATGTCGGAGAAGAAGATGGCGGCGTCGACGTCATGACGACGCACCGGCTGCAGGGTGACCTCCGAGGCCATCGCCGGATCCAGGCAGGCGTCGAGCATCGCGGTGCCCTCGCGCAGCTCGCGGTACTCGGGCAGCGAGCGGCCCGCCTGGCGCATGAACCACACCGGGCGGCGCTCCGGGCGAGCGGGCCGACCCTGCGCGTCGCGGCCGCCGCGGTACTCCACCAGCAGCGAGGAATCGGCGGTGGCCCCGGTGCGCAGCGGATGCTCGGCCGGCAGCGTCGCGGCCGCGGGGGCGACCGGGCGGGTCGGCACCGTCGTGGGCGAGGAGGCGGCCATGCTGTTGAAGGCGGAGGGAGTCATGCCGCCCAGCCTACTGCGCCCCGGAGCCCCGCGGCACCGACGGGCTCCACGTCTCCCCCGCTGACTCCGCCGCGCGCGGGCGCGGGCGTCTCGTACGTCACCTTCTGCCCACAGGTGCTCGCCCAGGCTGTAGAATCGGGAAGTCGTGGTTCTCTTCTCACTCGTGGCGACGCACGCCGATCTCGATCTCGAGACCGTCGGCACCCTCAGCTCAGGAGCGGCCGATGTGGCCGGTTCTGTGGACGTGCCTGCCGTGACGCTGGCGACCTGCAACCGCCTGGAGATCTACGCCGAGGCCCCGTCCGAGTCGAAGGACGATCTGGCCGCCAGCCGCGACGAGCTGGTCGAGGCCGTCGCCGAGGCCTCAGGCGTCGACCGCGGCACCATCTCCTCCTCCTTCCGCACGCTGATCGAGGACGACGCCGTCGGCCATCTCTTCGAGGTCGGCGCCGGGCTGGACTCCGCCGTCGTGGGCGAGCGGGAGATCGCCGGCCAGGTGCGCAAGTCGCTGGCCGAGGCCCAGGAGGCCGGCACCGTCAACGGCACGCTGACCCGGCTCTTCGAGTCGGCCACCCGGACCGCCAAGGACGTCGGCGCCCGCACCGCGCTGGGCAGCCGGGGCCGCTCGATCGTCTCGGTCGCCCTCGACGTCGCCGGCGATCTGCGCGGCGACGGCACGGCCTTCTACCCCGGGGCCTCAGTGGTGCTCATCGGCACCGGCGCCTACGCCGGCACCGCACTGGCCCAGCTGCAGGAGCGCGGCGTCTCCGACATCTCGGTCTTCTCCGGCTCCGGACGGGCCGGGCAGTTCGTCGCCGAGCGCGGCGGCGGGGCCCGGGCGCTGGCCATGGAGGAGCTGCCGGCGGCCTTCGCCGGCGCCGACGTGATCATCGGCTGCTCGGGCGGCAACCGGCAGATCACCGCCGACGAGATCCGGCGGCTGGCCGGCGTCGGCGAGGACGGCCGCGACCGTCCGCTGACGGTCATCGACCTGGCGCTCTCCCATGACTTCACCCCCGAGGTCGCCGAGCTGGACGACGTCGAGCTGATCACCCTGGAGTCGGTGAAGATGGCCGCGCCGCAGGAGACCGAGAACTCGGTGGAGCAGGCCCGCGAGGTCGTGCAGGCCTCGGTCCGGGAGTACCTCGAGGAGCGCCGCCGCCGCACCGCCGACGACGCGATCGTCGCGCTGCGCAGACACACCCAGCAGCTGCTCGACGGCGAGATGGAGAAGGTTCGCAGGCAGCACGGCTGCACCGGCGCCGCCGAGGAGGTCGAGTTCGCCGCCCGGCGGATCGTGCGGAAGCTGCTGCACACCCCCACGGTCCGGGCCCGCGAGATGGCCGCCGAAGGCCGCGCCGACGACTACGTCCGGGCCCTGGCGGATCTCTTCGGCCTGGAGGTGGGCTCGCGCGAGGAGACGGAGCGGCGCCAGCCGGCCAAGCGCCGCCGCGCCGAGGAGTTCTCCGCCGCGGAGCTGGCCCAGATGGCGTCCTACCTGCAGAAGGTCCCCGACGGCGGATTCTGCCGACATCACAGCCCCGGGGAGTTCCAGGTGGAGCGACTCGAGGTCGCCCAGCGGCTGACCGAGGCGCAGGCCTCCTGATACGTTCGTCGGCATGACGAGCGCAGACGACCTGCTCACCACGCTGCTGGAGGTCGAGCACGCCGGATGGCGCGCCCTCTGCGAGCAGCGCGGCGGCGCCCACTACGGGACCCTGATGACCCCCGACGGCCTGATGATCCTGGTCGACGGCTCGATCCTCGACCGCGACGCCGTCGTCGCCTCTCTCGACGGCGCCCCGCCGTGGGACGACTATGCGCTGACCGAGCCCCGCGCGCTGGATCTGAGCCGCGACGTCGCCGCGCTGGTCTATCGGGCCGAGGCGAGGCGCACCGGCCGGGAGCCCTTCCGCGCGCAGATGACGAGCACCTACCGCTTCCTCGACGGCGTCCCCCGCCTGGCGCTGTACCAGCAGACCGCGACTCCCTGAGACTTCGAGGGGCTTAGAGCACCCCGACCCGGTCGGCCGGAGCCTGCCGGCGAGGCCTCAGGCCGAGACGCGGGCGCCCTGCCGGGAGACTCCGACCATGTCCTCGCGGGGGACGACCTTCACCCGCTCGCGCTCGACCGATCCGACGGCCGTGGCCTCCTCCCCGAGCTCGCGCTCGTGGCCGTCCAGCTGCAGCCAGCCGGCCCAGGACGTCGTCTGCACGCCGCGGGACTCCAGCAGCTCGACGACGTCGACGTCTCCGGCCGCGCTCTCCCGGCCGGGCAGCTGCGGCAGGTCCTCGAGCAGGCAGGCGACGGTCTCCATCGCATCGCCCTTGGTATGGCCGATCAGTCCGACCGGGCCGCGCTTGATCCAGCCGGTGGAGTACACGCCCGGCACCGCCGCGCCGTCCTCGTCCAGCACCCGACCGGCCTCGTTCGGGATCACGCCGCGGTCGGCGTCGAAGGGCACGTCGGCCAGCGGCGAGCCGAAGTAGCCCACCGCGCGGTAGACCGCCTGCACCGGGTAGTCGAGGAACTCGCCGGTGCCGCGCACGCTGCCGGTGCCGTCCAGCTCCTGACGCTCCATGCGGATGCCGGCGACCCTGCCCGCGTCCTCGCCCTCGCCGGCGAGGATCTCCGTCGGCGACTGCAGGAAGTGCAGGTGCAGCCGCCGCGGGGCCGGCTGGTGGTCCGGGTCCTCTTCGCGCTCGTCCTGCTCGACCAGCCAGTTGGTCAGCGTGTTCACCATGGTCTTGACCTGGTTGTTCGACTTGATGGCCTCGTCGGAGCCCTCGTCGAACTCGAAGTCCTCCGGGTGCAGCACGATGTCGACGTCCTTCGAGTGCGCCAGCTCGCGCAGCTCCAGCGGGGTGAACTTCACCTGGGCGGGACCGCGACGGCCGAAGACGTGCACGTCGGTCACCGGCGAGGACTTCAGTCCCTCGTAGACGTTCTGCGGGATCTCGGTGGTCAGCAGATCGTCGGCATGCTTGGAGAGCATGCGGGCGACGTCCAGGGCGACGTTGCCGTTGCCGATGACCGCGACCTCCGTGGCGTCCAGCGGCCACTCGCGCGGGTAGTCGGGGTGGCCGTCGTACCAGGAGACGAAGTCTGCGGCGCCGAAGGAGCCGTTCAGGTCGATCCCCTCGATGTTCAGCGCGGCGTCGTCGATCGCACCGGTGGCGAAGACGACGGCGTCGTAATGACGCTGCAGCTCCTCGAGCGTGATGTCGGTGCCGTAGTCGACGTTGCCGATGAAGCGGATGCCGTCGCGCTCCATCACCTTGTGCAGGGCTTTGACGATGCCCTTGATGCGCGGGTGGTCCGGGGCCACGCCGTAGCGGATCAGCCCGAAGGGCGTCGGGCAGCGGTCGAAGAGATCGATCGCCAGCTCCTCGCCGCCCTCGGAGCGGGCCAGGTTGTCGGCGGCGTAGACCCCGGCGGGACCGGAGCCGATCACCGCGATGCGGCGGGCCGCATCGGGGATGAACTCGGACGCGGCGGTCAGGTTCTCAGCAGTCATGGTCTGTGTCCGTCCTTCGTGTCTGAAGCGGGTCAGCGGGTCGTGGGGCGTCATGCCGGTCGTCGCGGCCGGCCGGCGCCGCACCGACCCTCTCGGCCGCCCCGTCGTCGTCATCGTCGGTCCAATCATCGGCGAGAGTGACCACCGCGCCGACGACGATCACCGCCGGATTGGCCACCTGGCGCCGGGCGGCGAGCTCGCCGATGCTGCGCAGCCGGCCCAGCGTCACCCGCTGCGCCTCGGTCCCGCCGGACTCCACCACGCCCACCGGAGTCTCCGGGTCATGACCGTCGGCCATCAGCTGGCGGCTCACCCGCGGCAGCGTGGAGACTCCCATGAGGATGACCAGCGTGTGCTGCGCGGAGCGCGGCACCACGTCCAGATCCTCATGTCCGGTGATCACCGTGAAGCCGCGGGCCAGTCCGCGGTGGGTCAGCGGGATCCCGGCGGCCGCCGGCACCGCGGAGGCCGAGGTGATGCCGGGGACCACCTCGACGTCGACGCCGTGGGCGCGGCAATGCTCGCGCTCCTCGCCGCCGCGGCCCAGCACATAGGGGTCGCCGCCCTTCAGCCGCACCACCCGACGGCCGGCGCGCGCCCGATCGACGAGCAGCTCGTTGATCTCCTGCTGCGAGGCCGACTGCCGGCCGGGCTCCTTGCCGACCTCGAGCACTTCGACGTCCTCGCCGAGCTCGTCCAGCAGGCCCCGCGGGCCCAGCCGGTCGGCGACGACGACGTCGGCGGCCTCCAGCAGCTCGCGGCCGCGCACGGTGATCAGCTCGCTCGGGGCCGGCCCGCCGCCGACCAGGGCGACGTGTCCGGTGCTCATCAGCTCCCCGTCGCGGCGGCGGTGTGGATGCCGCACTCGATCTTGCCGCTGCCCGACCAGCGGCCGGCGCGCGGGTCCTCCCCCGGCGCGACCGGTCGGGTGCAGGGCTTGCAGCCGATCGACGGGTAGCCGTTGTCGCGCAGCAGATTCACCGGAAGCCGGCGCCGGGCCGAGTGCTCCACCAGGTCCTCGTGGCGCCAGGTGGCCAGCGGGTTGACCTTGATCAGCCCGTGAGCCTCGTCGAAGGTCACCAGCGGCGTGTTCAGCCGCGTCGGGGCCTCCTCGCGGCGCACTCCGGAGAACCAGACGCGGTACCCGGCCAGCGCGTCGTTCAGCGGCTCGACCTTGCGCATCCGGCAGCAGGCCGCCGGATCGCTGGCGAAGAGGTCCTTGCCGTGCTCGGCGTCCTGTTCGGCGACGCTGAGCTTCGGAGTGACGTCGACGACGGTCACGTCGAGCTGGCGCGCGACCTCGTCGCGGGTCGCCAGCGTCTCGGTGAAGTGGTATCCGGTCTCCAGGAAGAGCACGTCGACGCCGGGGAACCGGTCGGCCACCAGGGAGGGGACGACGGCGTCGGCCATGGAGCAGGCCACTGCCAGGTCCTCGGTGCCGAAGTGCTCGGCCACCCAGGCGATGACGTCCTCGGCGGAGGCCTCCCAGCCCAGAGTCTCGGCACCCTCGGCGGCCAGCGCACGGAGGTGATCGACGTCGGCGGGCGCCTCGGCGACGGCGGAGGCGCGGTCGGTCGCGGTGCTCATGCGGCCTCCACCTCCTTCTTCTGCAGCCGCTCCTCGTCGGCGCGGTGAGCCCACTCGCCGAAGGTCTCGCCGGCGCTCCGGTCGTCCAGGAAGCGGCGGACCAGCGTCTCGACATAGTCGACGAGCTCCTCGGTGGTGACCTTGAGCCCGCGCACCGTCCGGCCCAGTCCCGGGTCGTCGCGGTGTTCGGAGGTCAGCCCGCCGCCCAGGTGGACCTGGTACCCCGGGGACTTGCCGCCGTCGCCGTCGGGCAGCAGCTGGCCCTTCAGGCCGATGTCGGCGGTCTGGATGCGGGCGCAGGAGTTCGGGCAACCGTTGATGTGCAGCGTCAGCCGCTGCGGCATCCGCTCGGCGACGTCGGCCAGCCGCTCCTCGAGCTCGCCGACGGCGGTGGCCGCGTTGGCCTTGGTCTCGACGATGGCCAGCTTGCAGAACTCGATGCCGGTGCAGGCGATGGTCGAGCGGCGGAACACCGACGGCGCCGGATCGAGGCCCAGGTCGCGGAGTCCGGCCTGCACCGCCTCGACGTGCTCGTCGGCCACGTCGAGGATCACCAGGTGCTGGAAGGGCGTGGTGCGCAGCCGGGTCGAGCCGTGGGCCTCGAGCAGGTCGGCCAGCTGGACCAGCAGCGTGCCGGAGACGCGGCCGACGGTCGGGGCGGCGCCGATGTAGTTCAGCCCGTCCTTCTGCCGATGCACGCCGATGTGGTCGCCGGGGACGTTCGGCGTCTGCGGGGCCGGGCCGTCGGCCAGGGCGTAGCCGAGGTACTCCTCCTCCAGCACGCGCCGGAACTCCTCCGGACCCCAGTCGGCCATCAGGTACTTCAGCCGGGCCTTGTTGCGCAGTCGGCGGTAGCCGTAGTCGCGGAAGATCTGCGTGACTCCGTGCCAGACCTCGGCGGCCCGTTCCTCGGGCACGAAGGCGCCGAGCCGCTCGGCCAGCCGGGCGCTGGTGGACAGCCCGCCGCCGACCCACAGGTCGTAGCCGGGGCCGTGCTCGGGATGGTCGATGCCGACCAGCGAGCAGTCGTTGATCTCGTGGACCACGTCCTGGCTGGGGTGGCCGGTGATCGCGGTCTTGTACTTGCGCGGCAGATTCGCCAGCTCCGGGTCGCCGATGTACCGGTCGGAGATCTCGCGGATGACCGGGGTAGGGTCGATGATCTCGTCAGCCGAGATGCCGGCGACCGGGGAGCCGAGGATCACCCGCGGGGTGTCGCCGCAGGCCTCGGTGGTGTGCAGGCCGACCGCCTCCAGGCGGCGCCAGATCTCCGGGACGTCCTCGACGGCGACCCAGTGCAGCTGCACGTTCTGCCGATCGGTGACGTCGGCGGTGTCGCGGGCGAAGTCCCGGGAGATCTCGCCGACGACGCGCAGCTGCTCGGTGCTCAGCGCGCCGCCGTCGATGCGCACGCGCAGCATGAAGTACTCGTCGTCGACCTCCTCGGGCGGCAGCGAGTTGTGCGCGCCGGCCTCCACACCGGGACGCCGCTGGGTGTACAGCCCCCACCAGCGGAAGCGGCCGCGCAGGTCGTCGTTCGAGATCGAGGCGAAGCCCTGCTTGGAGTAGACCTCCTCGATGCGGCGACGCACGTTGAGGCCGTTGTCCTCCTGCTTGAACTCCTCGTTGTGGTTCAGCGGATCGGTGCCGTCGACCTTCCACTGCCCGTTGGGGCGCTTGGTCGGGCGGGGCGCTGCGGGTTTCACGGGCACGTCAGTGCTCAATGGCTCCTCCATCGGTCCTGGCGTTAGCACCCGGCACGAAGCCCTGCAGGGCAGGGACGTCACCCGGGTTGCTGCGGCATCGTCGAGCCAGATCTCTCAGCCGCTCTGGATGGGTCATGCTGTTGTCCGAGACCTCACGCTACTCCAGGACCACCGACGAGGAGAAGACGACATGTCACATATCGTCATGAATGTTCATGTGTTCAGTCGAGGTCCTTCTCGGCCAGCCAGTCGCCGGCGATGTCCTCGGCCGCGGCCTGCTCGTCGATGCTGCGCCCGTTGAGCGCCAGCAGCTCCTCGCTGGTGAGCTCGGCGGTGACCTCCTCGACGGCCGCGCGCGCCTGCTCCCCGACGGCCTCGGAGGCCAGCGGGACCACCGGCTGCGGCGGGACCAGCTCCTCGGGGTCCTCGAGCACGACCAGGTCGTTCTCCTCGATCGTGGGATCGGCGCTGTAGATGTCGGCGACGTCGGCGTCGCCGTCCTTCAGGGCGCGCACCGTCAGCGGCCCGCCGGAGTCCTCCACCGGCACCACCTCGGCGTCGACCCCATAGACCTCCTGCAGCCCCTCGGGGCCGTAGGGCCGGGTGGCGAATTCGGAGTTGGCCGCGATGCGCACCCCGCCGTCGATCCCGGCGAGGTCGCCGACGTCGGACAGGTCGTGCTCCTCGGCGAACTCGGCGGTGACCACATAGGAGTCCTGGTCCGTGGCCTCGGCGGCGGACAGCGCCTCGACGCCGTCGGGCAGGGCCTCCTCCAGTCCGGCGAGGATCTCCTCACGCGTGGCGGCCTCGGATTCGGCGTCCAGGTGCTGCAGCAGGTTGCCGGCGTACTCCGGGAAGAGGTCGATGGCGCCGGACTCGACCTCGGGCATGTAGACCTCGCGCCGGCCGATCTCGAACTCCCGCTCGACCTCGTGCCCCTCGGCCTCGAGCTTCTGGGCGAAGAGCTCGGCGATGATCGTGTTCGAGTAGTACTGCTGCGAGCCGACGACGATCGCCGAGCCGTCGCCCGCTCCCCCGCCGTCGCCGCCGTCCTCGGCCAGCGGATCCGAGGAGGAGCAGGCGGCGAGGCCCAGCAGCGCGACGGCCGCCAGCGAGGAGACGCTCGCGGTCCTGCCGCGGGGACGGGTCGGGCGGCGCAGTGCATGGTCCATGGTCGTTCTCCTCGTCTGGTGGATCGGCTGGTGGATCAGGCGGTGCCGGGCCGGCGGGCGAGCAGCCGCTGCCCGAGGGCGAACAGCGCGTCGAGCACGACGGCCAGCAGGATCACCACGATCGATGCTCCCAGCATCATGGCATAGTCGTAGTTGCGCAGACCCAGGAACAGCGGCCGGCCGAGGCCTCCGGCACCGACATAGGCGGCCAGCGTCGCCGTCGCCACGACCTGCAGCGTCGCCAGTCTGACGCCGCCGAGGATCAGCCGCATGCCCAGCGGCACCTCGACGCCGAGCAGCACCTGCACAGGGCTCATCCCCTGGGCGCGGGCGGCGTCGACGATCTGCGGATCCACCGCCTCGACGCCGGAGTACGCACCGGCGAGGATCGAAGGGACCGCCAGCACGATGAAGGCGACCATCGGGGCGGTCAGCCCGATCCCGGCGGCCAGTGCCACCAGGGTGATCACACCCAGCGTGGGCAGCGCCCGCGTGACCCCGGTGCTGACCACCGCGATCCCGCGGCCGCGGCCGGTATGGCCGATGAGCAGCCCGGCCGGCAGCGCGACCAGCGCCGACAGCCCGACGGCGAGCAGCGAGTAGAGCAGATGCTCGCCGGCGCGGACGCCGAGCCCGCCGGGACCGGTCCAGGAGTCGGCGGTCAGCACCCAGTCCAGCGCCTCGAGCAGAGGAGTCATGCCGCCCCCTTCTCCGCGCTCCGCGACGCCGAGCGCCGGGGCACCGGTCGCCGCCAGGGCATCAGCACCCGACCGAGGGCGACCAGCAGCAGGTCCAGCACCAGCGCCAGCGCTGCGGTCGTCACGATGCCGGCGACGATCGCGGCGACGATGCCGCGCTCGAAACCGTCGGTGAACAGCGAGCCGAGGCTGGTGACGCCCAGCACCGCCGAGACGCTGACCAGGCTGATCGTCGAGACCGAGACCACGCGCAGCCCCGCCAGCAGGGCCGGGCCGGCCAGCGGCAGCTCCACGGTCAGGAAGCGGCCCCCGGCGGAGTGCCCGACGGCGACGGCGGCCAGCCGCACGTCCTCCTCCACCGAGCCGAAGGCGTCGGCGGCCGAACGCACCATCAGCGCCAGCCCGAACAGCGTCAGGGCGACCACCGCGTTGAGCGGCTCCCGGATGCTGGTGCCCAGGATCAGCGGCAGCACGATGAACAGCGGCAGCGAGGGGATCGCATAGAGCAGCCCGATGCCGCCGACCAGCGGCTCGCGCAGCCGCGGCAGCCGCACCGCGAGCCGGCCCAGCGGCAGCGAGAGCAGGAAGGCCGCCAGCACCGCCGGGGCGCTGAGCAGCAGATGGTCGAGGGTGAGCTCGAGGATGTGCGGGAGATTCTCCAGGATCCACTCCACGGCGGTCACTCCCCGGCGTCGGCGGAGGGGCCGCCGTCGGCGTCGTCGAGCACGCCCAGCGGTCGACCGGCGTCGTCGGTGACCACCTGCCCGCCGCCCGGACGCGGGGCGGCCCGGAGCTTCCGCCGGCCCTCGCCGAGGCCCAGGAAGCGGGAGACGAAGTCGTCGGCCGGCGCCTCCACGAGCTCGCGCGGCGTGCCCACCTGGGCCGTGCGGCCGCCGGGTCGGAGCACCACGATCTGGTCGCCGAGGGCCAGCGCCTCGTCGATGTCGTGGGTGACGAAGACGATCGTCTTGCGCAGGTCGTCCTGCAGCCGGCGCAGCTCACGCTGCAGCTCCAGCCGCACCAGCGGGTCCACGGCCCCGAAGGGCTCGTCCATCAGCAGGATGTTCGGGTCGTCGGCCAAGGCGCGGGCGACGCCGACGCGCTGCTGCTGGCCGCCGGAGAGCTGGCCGGGGTGACGCCGGGCCAGCTGCGGGTCCAGGCCGACGACCTCCATGAGCTCCATCGCGCGCCGGCGAGCCTCGGCCCGCGGAACGCCGTTCAGCCGGGGCACGGTGGCGATGTCCTCGACGACGCGGCGATGCGGCATCAGCCCGGAGTTCTGCATGACGTAGCCGATGCTGCGCCGCAGCGCCACCGGCCGCACGGTCGCGACGTCGACGTCGTCGATGCGCACCGAGCCGGCGGTCGGCTCGACCATGCGGTTGACCATGCGCAGCAGCGTGGTCTTGCCGCAGCCCGAGGAGCCCAGCAGCACTGTGGTGGTGTGCGAGGGAACGGTGAGGCTGAAGTCCTCCACTGCGGCGGTGCCGTCGGGGTAGGTCTTCGACACCTGGCGGAACTCGATCACGACAGCACCTCCTGCTCCTCGGCGCGCGGCCCGTGCGGCCCGTCCGCCCCATCCGACCCCGGGCCCCGGCCCGGCTCCTGATCCGTCTCCGCCGGACGCACCTCGGCGTGGGCGCCCAGCCGACGACCCATCACCTCGACGGCGTGCGGCGAGGAGTCGATGCAGACGAAGCGGCGGCCCGTCTCGGCGGCGACCGCGCCCAGCGTCCCGGAGCCGGCGAAGAAGTCCAGCACCCAGTCGCCGGGCCGGGAGGAGGCGGCGACCATCCGGCGCAGCAGCCCGGTGGGCTTCTGCGTCGGGTAGCCGGTCTTCTCGCGGCCCGTCGGCGAGACGATGGTGTGCCACCAGACGTCGGTGGGCAGCTTCCCGCGGGCGGCCTTCTCCGGAGTGACCAGCCCGGGGGCCATGTAGGGCTCGCGGTCGACAGCCTCGGCGTCGAAGTGATAATCCTGCGGGTCCTTCACATACACCAGGATGGTGTCGTGCTTCGTCGGCCAGCGCTTCTTCGTCCGGCCCCCGTAGTCATAGGCCCAGACGATCTCGTTGAGGAAGCACTCGCGGCCGAAGATGACGTCGAGCATCACCTTCGCGTAGTGCACCTCGCGGTAGTCCAGGTGCAGATACAGCGTGCCGGTCCGGTCGAGCAGCCGCCAGGCCTCCAGCAGCCGCGGCTCGAGGAACTCCCAGTAGTCGGTGAAGGAGTCGTCGTAGGCGGCCAGCAGCCGGCGCACCGTCTCATAGCGTCGTCCGCCGAAACCCACGTGGGCGCCCTCGGCGTGCCGGGTGGTGCTGGTGCGGACGCTGGTCCGTGCCCGACCGGTGTTGAACGGCGGGTCCAGATAGATCATGGCGAAGCCGCCGTCCGGCAGCCCGCGCAGGTGCTCGAGGTTCTCGCCCTCGAGCACCAGCGACGGGCCGTCCGGGTCGAATGCGGTCGTCACCGATGAAGATCCTGCCTCGGCCCGGGCTCAGGCGCCCGAGCCGGCCTGTCCGCCGTCGCCGTTGGAGGACCCGCTCTCCGCACCGGAGCCCGAGGACCCGCCGCGACGACGACGCCGCCGGCGCCGCTGACCGCCGCCGGATCCGCTCCGACTCGATTCGCCGGCCTGGTCCTTCTGACCGCTCTGACCCCCGGCGTCGTCGGAGGACCGGCGCGTGCGCCGTCGGCCGCCGCCGCGTCCCGATCCGCCCCGGCCTGAACTGCCCCGGCCCGAGTCTTCCCGGCCCTGGCCGCGCGAGGACGAGCCCTTGCGGCTGTCGGCGTCGGCGCCGCCCAGCTCCTCGAGCTTCTCGTCGTCCAGCCCGGTCTTGGAGCGCTTGTGGCGCGGCAGACGCCCCTTGGTGCCCTTCGGGATGTCGAGGTCCTCGTAGAGGTGCGGCGACGAGGAGTAAGTCTCCACCGGCTCGTCCACGCCCAGCCCCAGCGCGTTGTTGATCAGCTTCCAGCGCGGAACGTCCTGCCAGTCCACGAAGGTCACCGCCGTGCCCTTCTGCCCCGCGCGGCCGGTGCGGCCGATGCGGTGCAGATAGGCCTTCTCGTCCTCGGGCGCGGTGAGGTTGATGACGTGGGTGACGTCGGTGACGTCGATGCCGCGGGCGGCGACGTCGGTGGCCACCAGCACGTCGATCTTCTCGGTGCGGAAGGCCCGAAGCGCCTGCTCGCGCGCGCCCTGGCCGAGGTCGCCGTGGATCGCCCCGGCGGCGAAGCCTCGGGAGATCAGCTCGGCGGAGAGCTTGTCGGCCTGGCGCTTGGTCCGGGTGAAGATGATCGTGCGGCCGCGCCCCTCGGCCTGCAGGATCCGGGCGATGACTTCGTCCTTGTCCAGCTGGTGGGCGCGGTAGATGACCTGCCGGATGTCCTTCTTGGTCACACCCTCGTCGGCCGGATCGGCCGCGCGGATGTGGGTCGGCTTGGTCATGTACCGGCGAGCCATGGAGACCACCGGCCCCGGCATGGTCGCCGAGAACAGCATGGTCTGGCGGCCGATCTCCGGCACGGCCGAGAGGATCTTCTCCACGTCGGGCAGGAAGCCGAGGTCGAGCATCTCGTCAGCCTCGTCGAGCACGACGATGTTGATGTTCTTCAGCTTCAGGTAGCGCTGACGGTGCAGGTCGATCAGCCGACCGGGAGTGCCGACGACGATCTCGACGCCGCGCTGCAGCTCCTCGATCTGGGGCTCGTAGGCGCGGCCGCCGTAGATCGTGGCCACCCGGGCGCCGCGCTGGGCGCCGGCGACCTTGATGTCCTCGGCGACCTGCACGGCGAGCTCGCGCGTGGGCGTGACGATCAGCGCCTGCGGGGCGCCGGGCGCCTCCATCCCGTCGAAGCCGGCGTCGTCGGGCGTGGTCACCCGCTGCAGGGCGGGGATGCCGAAGCCGAGGGTCTTGCCCGTTCCGGTCTTGGCCTGGCCGATGATGTCGCTGCCGCCCAGGGCGATGGGCAGCGTCTCCGCCTGGATCGGGAAGGGCGTGACGATGCCCTTCTCCTCCAGGGCCGCGACGATCTCGGGGCGGACCGCGAAGTCGGCGAAGGTCACCTGCTCCTCGGCGGCCTGCGTCGACTCGGCCTCATCGGCCGATGCTGTGGTCTGTTCAGTCATAGGTTCTTTCATTCGGCGACTGCGGCGAAGCCGACAGTCTGCTTGGTGTCGGAGCCGATCTCCACGTAGCCGATGGACGCGACGGGGACCACGATGGTCTTCTCCCGACGGTCCTGCAGGCTCAGCAGCGGCTTGTTCTGCTCGACCGCTTCGGCGACGCGCTGCTGCACGTCCTCGGCGGTGGCATCGGTCTCGACGACGATCTCGCGGGTGACGTTCTGCACTCCGATGCGTACTTCCATGGTGCTCCTCCGTGTCTCTGCAGGGCCGCACGGAGCCCGCGCGGCCTCTGACGTCTCCGCTCCGACGCCGGACCCTGCGGCCGCGGACGGCCGACGGGACGACGTCGTCATCCTCCCCGATACTACCCACCACGTCGGCTCAGCACCTCACCGGCCTCTGACCCGGGCCGCGATCGGGGCCGCGATCGCGGCCGCGCCGACGACGGCGTGCGACGCCGCCTCAGTCCGGCGCCGAGGCGGCCGAGTCGCCGGAGGCGGCCTCGCCCTCCTTGGGGAAGCCCGAGATCCCCCGCCAGGCCAGCCGGGAGGTCAGCTGCGAGGAGACGTCCAGATCAGGACGTTCCGAGAGCCGGGACCAGTGCCGCGCGGCGGCGGTGACCATGCCGATCAGCCCGTGGCCGAGCAGCGTGGCCTCGGCCATCGGCTGGCCGGTGTCGTCGACGATGACCTCGGCGATGCGACCCGCGACCCGGTCGAAGAAGCGGTCCAGCCGGGACTCGACGGCCTCGTCGTTGTCCATCCCGGAGGTGAGCAGCAGCCGGTAGGCCTCGTCCTCGCGGGAGATGAACTCGTAGAAGGCGGTCATCGTCGCCGTGACGCGCTCCTTGTTGTCATCGGTGGAGCTCAGCGCGGCGACCAGCATCTCCTCGAGCTGGCCCAGATGCGTCTCCAGCAGATCCAGGAAGAGCTCATGCTTGCCCGGGAAGTGCTGATACAGCACCGGCTTGGAGACCTCCGCGACCTCGGCGATGTCGTCCATCGACGTGCTGTGGTACCCCTTGGCGACGAAGACCTGCAGCGCGCTGTCGAGCAGCTGGCTCCGACGCTGGGCGCGCGGCAGCCGCCGGGCACGCTGCGGCGCCGGGGCGGGGAGGACGTCGTCGGTCATGGCGTCCCAGTCTACGGGACCTCGCCGGCGGCTGTCCGTCCGTGGGGCCGACGCGCCCGCGGGCCGGGTCGAGGGCGACTCGCTCCTCGTTCGCGCTTCATTCGCGCTTCATTCGCGCCTCAACGCGGCAGATGGCCGTACGCCGGGACGCCGGTGGCGAGATCGAGCAGCTCCGCGACGGTGTCCAGATCGGTGGTGTTCTCCCCGATCAGGTTCGGCTTGCCGGCTCCGTGGTAGTCCGAGGACCCGGTGACCAGCAGATCGTGGCGCGCGGCCAGCTCGAGCAGCACCTGCCGCCCCTGCGGCGGGTTGTCCCGGTGATGGACCTCGACGCCGCCGAGCCCGGCCTCGACGAGGTCCTCCAGCTGCTCGGACGAGAGCGTCCGGCCGCGCGCGGAGGCCATCCCGTGGGCGAGCACCGGCACTCCCCCGGCGTGACGGATCAGCCGGATCGCCTCGTCCGGACGCATGTTCAGCTGCGGCACGTAGTACGGCGAGCTGCGGTGCAGCAGGCGGTCGAAGGCCTGCTGCCGGTCGGCGACGACGCCGACGGCGACCAGCGCGTCGGCCAGGTGCGGCCGACCCAGCGTGGCGCCGTCCGCGACCTGAGCCAACACGTCCTCCCAGGTCAGCGGAAAGTCCTGGGCGAGCCGCTCGGTCATCCGTCGCGCCCGCTCCCAGCGCCCGCCGCGGGCCCCGCGGATCGCCTCCGCGAGCCGGGGCTCGTGCGGGTCGTGGAGGTAGCTGAGCATGTGCACGCTGATCGCATCCGAGGAGAGCGTGGTGATCTCCATCCCCGGGACAGCAGCACCCCGTGCTCCCCCGCGGCGCGCATCGCCTCCGCCCAGCCGGCGGTGGTGTCGTGGTCGGTCAGCGCGATGCCGTCCAGCCCCGCGCGGGCGGCGGCGGCCACCACGGCCGCCGGGGGCTGGGTGCCGTCGGAGTACCAGGAGTGCGCATGCAGGTCGACGCCCATGTCCCTCACTGTATCCCCGCGGAGGCGCGCCCCGCGTCTCGGCGACGCGGCGTCTCATCCCCCGCCCCCGCGATCCTCCCCGTCCGGCGTGTCACGTCCGGGCCCTGTTGTCACGTCCGGGCCGGGACGTGACAACAGGGGCCGGACGTGACACGCAGGAGGATCGGCGGAGACGGCCGCTCGCCGGTGGGACCGCGCGCACCGAAGTGACAGACTGTGGAGCATGGTCAGTTCGCAGAATCACCCGTCTTCCCACGAGTCCTCCGAGTCGGCCGGATCGGCCGAGCGCGCGGAGGAGTTCGACGTCGTCTCCTCGGTCGAGCGGACCACGCTCACCCCCGCCGGTCCCGACCAGGAGACCACCTCCGGCGAGACCGGAGGCCCCGGCGACCAGCCGCTCGAAGAGCGCGGCTCGAACCGGTCGCAGAAGCCGACCTCGCGAGCCTTCAAGGAGTTCATGGCGTCCCACTGGGCTCCGGCCGAGCAGGTCGAGCACGCCCGCGACGCGGTGGCCGACCATGCCGCGCGCCGTCGTGCCCGCGTCTCGCGGAACCACACCGGCGAGCGCCTGGTCATCCCGGCCGGCCCGCTGAAGGTCCGGTCGAACGACACCGACTACCGCTTCCGCCCGCACTCGGCGTTCGCCCACCTCACCGGCCTGGGCCTGGACCACGAGCCGCACGCCGCGCTGGTCTTCGAACCGGTCGAGGAGGGCGCCGGCGACGGCGGCTCCGACCATGAGTGCACGCTGTACTTCAAGCCGATGGCCGGCCGCGACACCGAGGAGTTCTACGCCGACGCCCGCTCCGGCGAGTTCTGGATCGGCCCGCGCCCGGACCTCGAGGAGTTCCGTCAGCGGCTGGGCCTGCGCACCGCCGACGTGTCCCAGCTGGAGATCGCGGTGACCAAGGACGCCGGCCCCGCCGAGCTCGGCGGCACCCGCATCCGGCTGCTGCGCGAGGTGGACTTCGACGTCGACGCGCTCGTCGACACTTCGCGGATCAACACCGGAGTGGATCTCGAGGCCTCCGACGCCACCGACGCCGAGCTGGCCGAGGAGCTCTCCGAGCTGCGGCTGGTCAAGGACGACTGGGAGATCGAGCAGCTGCGTGAGTCGGTGCGCTCGACGATCGCCGGATTCTCCGACGTCGTCTCAGTGCTGCCGCGGGCCGTCGGGCATTCCCGCGGCGAGCGCGTGGTCGAGGGCGCCTTCTTCTCCCGCGCCCGTCTGGAGGGCAACGATCTGGGCTACGACACGATCGCCGCCAGCGGGAACAACGCCACCGTGCTGCATTGGATCCGCAACACCGGAACCGTCCGCGACGGCGAGCTGCTGCTGCTCGACGCCGGGGTGGAGGCCGAATCGCTCTACACCGCCGACATCACCCGCACCCTGCCGGTGAACGGCACCTACTCCCCCGTCCAGCGGAAGGTCTACGAGGCCGTGCTGGCCGCCGCCGACGCCGCCTTCGCCGTCGTGCGCCCGGGGATCCGCTTCCGCGACGTGCACCGCACCGCGGTGACCGTGCTCGCCGAGCACCTGGACTCCTGGGGCCTGCTGCCGGCGCCGCTGGACGAGGTCCTGGACGACTCCGGCCAGCACCACCGCCGGTGGATGCCGCACGGCACCAGCCACCACCTGGGCCTGGACGTCCACGACTGCGCCCAGGCCAAGCGGGAGCTGTACCTGGACGGCGTGCTGGAGCCGGGCATGGTCTTCACGATCGAGCCGGGCCTGTACTTCAAGGCCGAGGACCTCGCCGTGCCGGAGGAGTACCGCGGCATCGGGGTGCGCATCGAGGACGACGTGCTGGTCACCGCCGACGGCGCGGAGAACCTCTCCGCGGAGCTTCCGCGGAGGCCCGACGACGTCGAGGCCTGGATGCGCGAGGTCCAGGCCGGCACCCGCGCCCGCGGCTGATCCCGTCGCCGACGTCCGACGGACGCGGCCGCTCACCGCGCATCAGTCGCGCGGCGGCCGCGTCCGCGCACTTCACCGGCCCGCAGGCCTTCCCGATGCGCCGGGACGGGGCCGTATGCTGACCCCATCGACGACCCCCGACGATCCGTCCGGGGGCGAATCGAGCGGAGGGAGGCTCCTATGGGCATCATCGGCTGGCTCATCCTGGGACTGATCGCCGGAGCGATCGCCCGCGCCATCCTGCCGGGGAAGCAGTCCGGCGGCTGGATCGCGGCACTGATCACCGGCGTGCTGGGTGCGATGCTCGGCGGATTCCTCGCCTCGGCGCTCTTCGGCGTCGGCATCGGCGAATCGTTCTTCGACCTGGGCACCTGGATCTTCGCGATCGCCGGCGGCGTGATCGTCGCCTTCCTCTGGCAGGCGCTGACCGGGCGCGGGCGCTCCGAGGTCTGACGCACGGGCTTCTACAGCCTGAGCCGGAGGCCCGGCTCGCCGCTCTGACGAGCCGCCGCGGCGCCGTCGCGCGACGAGTGGTCACGCGTGAGGACACCCGGCGCCCCGGACCGGCGTGCGGGGACGGGTGCGCCGTCAGGATCGACCACTCAGCGGGTGGTCTCCTCCGAAGAGTCGCCGTCCTTCCGCGGCGGCGCATCCTGCCCGGCGGCCTGCTCCGCCGACGCCTGCTCCGGCACCTGCTGCTCTGCGGATGTCTGCCCCGACTCCCGGTCCGACGCGCCCTGCGACTCGGCCGGAGCGGCCTGCGCGGCACCCTCGGCACCCTGCTGCTCCGGCGCGGGTGCGGCGCTCGTCGCGCTGCTGGCGCTCGAGGAGCTGGTGGTCCGCACTCCGTAGCGCGGTCGGCCGTCGGGCAGATCGCCGTAGCCGGCCCGCGGCCCCGCGGGCTGCGGAGTCTGGGCGTCCGCCGGCGGTCCGCCGTCGGGGCCGGGCTGTCCGCCCGGCTGAGCGGGCACAGGCTGCTGCGGGCCGGGGACCGGCTGCTGCATCGGCGCCTGCGGGCCCGGCGCCGCCGTCGTCGGCTGCATGCTCGAGACCCCGACGCCCTGCATGAGCCGCCGGGCATGACCGGCGGCGTCGAAGGAGCAGACGACGTCGAAGGAGGTCGCCACCAGCTGCGAGGAGGAGGCGAAGTCCCGCCGCCCCCGGCGCACCGCGTAGCCGATCACTCCGACGATCATCCACACCGCGCTGCCCAGCAGCACGGCGAAGAGGATGTCCAGCGGGTTCGCCTGCGGGCCGAAGAGGTACATCAGGAAGCCGATGAAGGCGCCGAACATCGCACCCTGCGCCGCGCGGCGCC